>NZ_JAAMOZ010000001.1:0-322552 GCF_011758645.1 Brooklawnia cerclae
ACGAACGGGGCACCCGCGGGAGCGGCGGTGACCGCGACGACAATCGAGGCCGCCGCTGGCCGGACTCTCCCCAGGCTCGACGTCAGCAACGATTCCACCGCGGCGAGGTGGCTCGCGAGCAACCTCGGTCGCGGCCCGTTGGCTGGCGCGTTCCGGCGCGGCGACTTCCTTGTCCTTGTGCCGCGCATCGGTGAGGAGGGTTACACGCCCGCCGACGAGCGCGACGGGCCGGCGCGGGTGCGGATCATGACGGCTGGCCACCTCGCCTCGATGGTGCACGGCCGGTTCGACTGCTTCCGGGTGGTCATGGGAGCAGACCGCACGCCGCGGGAGAAGCCCTCGCTGTTCCCGATCACGTCCGCCAGGACCGCGGTCGACGGGCTCGACGACCTGCGCGGCGTGCGCACTCTGCGCGGCGTGACCCACACGCCGATGGTCCGGCGCGACGGCACGGTGCTAGACGTGCCGGGCTACGACGACACAACAGGGTTCCTCTACCTGCCCGACCGTGGGCTCGTGGTGGAGCGCGTCTCCGAGCACCCGAGCCGGGGAGAGGTCGACCGCGCCCGTGCCCTGCTGCTGGAGATGGTGCACGACTTCGACTTCGTCACCCCCAGCGACCGCGCCAACTTTCTCGGCACGCTGGCCTCGCCGCTGCTCCGCAACGCCCTCCCGGGTCCCTTCGCGGGGGTTGTGATCGAGGCCCCCCAGCGCGGCTCGGGCAAGTCTCTGCTGGCCGCCACATACCGGATTCTGCACGGCGCCGTGCTCCGCATCGATACGCCATCGAGTGAGGCGGAGTTCGAGAAGGAGCTCGGCGCCATCTTCGACACGACAACGGCGCCCGTCGTCCACTTCGACAACGTGACCGGCACGCTCCGCTCGCCGGTGCTCGCAGGCGTGCTGACGTCGGAGACCTACGGCATCCGCCGGCTCGGTGCCAGCGAGCGCATCGAGACCGTCAACGACCGGCTGTTCATCTTCACCGGGAACAACCTTTCTCTCGGCGGCGACCTCGTGCGGCGCATGATCCACGTCCGCATCGACCCCGGCGTCCCCCAGCCGGAGATGCGGACCGGCTTCCGCATCCCCGACCTCAAGGCTTGGGCCGAGGACCATCGGGGCGAGCTGCTCTGGGCTCTGCTCACGATCGTGCGCGCTTGGTACGCCGACGGCCGGCCGGGGCTTCCCTCCGAGTCGCGCGCCGACACCTTCGCTCAGGTCCGCGAGAGCGTGGGCGCAATGCTCCGGCATGCGGGCATCGACGGAACGTTCGATGCCCAGGAGACCAAGCCCGCCGACGACGGCGAGGACTCCCAGGAGTGGGCGACCTTCCTGGCGGCCGTCCACGAGGTGCTCGGCGCCGGCGCGTGGCGGGCGCGTGACGTCGTGGACAAGACGCGGCGCAACGACGCCTTCGACAACAAGGACACGGCCACTATCCGGTGCAGCGACCTGCCGGGCGACCTTGCTCCCCGGCACGCCCGCTACGAGGACGTCGCCAAGTCCCTCGGTCGCTGGCTGGCCAACCACCGCAACCAGTGGGCGGGCGGCTATCGAGTCATCGAGGCCGGCGAGGACCGCAAGGGCAAGTCGTGGCGCGTCGAGACTCTCCAGCCGTCCCAGGCGTGCGGGTTTACGGGTTTGGAGGGTTTCTCCGAAGCCCTGACGGGGGGGAGCAGTGACAGGGAACGAGTGAGAGGGACCAATCCATAACCCTCAATACCCGCAAACCCACACGGCTATCGACTACACGAGGAGCAACAAGATGACCAGCAAGACGCCCGCCGCCGTGGCCGGCACCGACCAGCTCGTGGAGCGGCTCACCCGCTACCTCGATGCGCTCGATGTCCTGATCACCGAGGGCCGCACGGCCGACGCCGGCCCGGTGCTCGATCCTGAGTACGCCGCCGCCGCGCAGGTCTACGCCCAGGCCGCCCAGGCAACCGCCGCCGCGCTCGCCGTCCTGCCGAGCGGGGCGACCGGCGAGCTGTGGACGGCCCCGACACCTACCCCGCCGGCCTTCCTGAACATGGGCGCCGAGGACGGTACGCGGTGAACGCCCGTGACGAGGCGGCACGCCGCCTGCTCGCACTCGCGCCAGAGGAGGCACGCGAGGCCGTCCGCACTGCCAGCGATGAGGTACTGCGGGCGGCAGTCCTGCTCGCGGGCGAGCGTCCCTCGCGCGTCCGGCACCGTGCCGCCGAGCCGACCATCGAGCCCCGGCCGCGCCCCGTCCTCCGCGTGCCCGAGGAGTGGCGGCGTCCTGTGGCCGTCGTCATCGACGGCGTCGCGGGCACCACCCAGGAGCAGGCCTCAGCGGTGCGCGAGGTGGGCGTCGCCGCGTGCGGCCAGCCGGGCGCGGTCTATCGCTCCCGCTGGGTGGTGCCCGCGCCACGCTCGGGCGCCAGAGCCGTCGAGGTGGCCCTGCGCGCCCTCGCGGCCGGCGAGTTCACCGCGGCCGAGGCGTTCGTGCGGGGGCGGTTCGAGTGAGGCTCACCGTCGCCGACGTGCTGACCCACGCGGACGCAGACGGCCCGATCAGCCTGCTGCGCGCCGACGTCGCCGCCCTTCCCGCCGCCGAGGTGCTCCGCGCCCTCGACGTACCGCCCGGGGCTCACCGGGCCCTCCAGGGCCTCGCGCGCCAGATCCACCAGACCACCCGGCGGGACCGCCCCGCCGGGGAGAAGTAGAGGAGCACCCGACCATGTCCGCACAGATCAAGCTCGTCACCGAGGGCGAGTACCGGCACACGCTGGCCGGCCCCGCCGAGAAGCTGCTCATGCTCACGCGGCGCCCGCCCGAGACGGACGAGTGCGCGGCGGCGGTGCACGCGCTGGAGAGCACCATCGACGACTACCTCGACGCCCTCCACAAGCTCCAGGCCGTCGACGACGCCGAGCGTGACTACGAGGCCAAGATCCACGAGGAGGCCGTCGCCGCTGTCGAGGACGGACGCCAGCCCAAGGCCGCCAAGCGCCCCGATTTCGAGGACGGCCGGCTCAAGCTCGGCGCGACCCGCGACGCCCTGCTCGCCAAGGCGCAGCGGGCGCGCGCCGCCCTGGACCGCCAGATCGACGCCGATAGCGAGGCACAGGGCCTCAAGGACGGCGCGGCGGTGCCCGGCCTCTACGAGGAGGCGGTCGGCGCCGTCCGGGCCGCCCGCGCGGCGTTCGAGCGCCTGCTGGCCGCCCGGGACCGGGCCATCGACCAGCTCGCCGGCAACCCCAACTACATCGTGCGCAACCTCCCGTGGCACGGCCCCGCGGCCGAGGCGTTCGAGGCGGCCGAGGCGTGGATCACGGCCAACGAGGCGTGCTTCCTCGACCTCACCATCGACGTCCGCGAGATCACGCCGAGCCTGACCGTGCGCCGCCACATGGCTACGGCTGGCCAGATGGACGAGCTCTACGCCATCGAGCTCCGCGAGGGCTTCCGGATCACCCAGCACGCCAAGGGACACACGCCGGCACTCATCCCGTCCTACTACCACTGAGGAGATCCCCACCATGAGCACCGACTCCCCCGTCGCCGCCGCGCTCCACGCTCTGACGGCCAACCACGACCTGACCACCGCCGATCGCGACGCCCTCGTCACCGCCAGTGCCGTCGTCGAGCGCCTCGCCACGCCCGAGCGCGAGGAGCTGCGCGATCTCGCCGGCCTGTTCGACGACGCCGGCCCCGACACGGGCGACCTCGCCGCCCTGTTCGACTGACCGCCAGGCGGGCGAGGCGGCTATAGGCCCCTCGCCCCCCTGGCACCAAACCGAGAGGACAAGATCCATGACCACCAACCGCCGCACGCCCGCCGGGCTCGGCACCTCGGGCAAGAAGTTGTGGCACTCCATCGCTGACCAGTTCGAGATCGAGGAGCACGAGGCCCTGCTGCTCGTCGAAGCCTGCCGCGTCGCCGACCGCCTCGACGCCCTCGCCGCCGCTCAGCGCGACGCCCCCCTCACGGTGACGAGCGCCAAGGGCGACGAGGTCGCCAGCCCGTACCTTGTGGAGGCCCGCCAGCAGGCCATCGTGCTCTCGCGTCTCATCGCGTCCCTCCGCCTGCCCACCGGCGACGAGGGCGAGGAGAAGCGCCCGCAGCGGCGCGGCGCCGCCCGGGGCGCCTACGGCATCAAGGGTGTGGTCTGATGCGTCGCAAGCGCCCCCGCAGCGCGCCCGTCCACCCGCTCCCCCGACTGTCCCCGGGCCTCACCCGCGACGGATGGCTGGCCGCGATGCGCCAGGAGTGGGCTGACGCCCACGAGGAGGGCTCGGACAGATGGGCCGACACGCACGCCGCACTCGACGAGATCGAGGCGTTCGAGGTCTCCGGCGCCGACGCTGCCGAACGCATCCGCACGCTCGTGCAGAGCTGGGAGGCGACCGCGTGAAGGCGACGCTTGCGCGTTCTCTGGCTGCACGAACCGGGCCGCTGCGTGCGGCCTCTGCGCCAGCCATCAACACCAAGAGAAGCAGGGCCAGCCGCTCCGCCCGCTGCCCAGTGCCGGGCGGCGCCCGACCTAGGAGGAGCCCGGCTAACAGCTCACACGCTTAGGACCGGCACTCCCATAGCAGCCGCCAGATTCGAGGCGCTTTCGGTTTCCGTGAGATCAACCGTATTGGCGTACTTCTCGATCAGGTTGACCTGCCTTTCCCACTCTGCGCCACCTGGGACATACATAACGACGAAGTCATCGATCGACGTTGCCCGCCCTACGTTATCGATGCGGAATAGCAGGTCGTTCACGCGAGTTTCGCTCCGCTTCGCGGAGTCCCGCAACGACAACTTTTCCATCAGAGTCGTGGCGCCGTGCTGGTAGCGGTAGTCAAAGGTGTACGACCGGCGCACGCCCTTGATCTCGATCCCGATGGGTACATCGCGCTCGATTCGGTGCCCGTAGGGCAGACGGATCTCGCTCAGGGTCTCCTCCGCCAGCTCATCGACTGACTTTTCGTGCGGACGGGGCTCGCCTACCAACTCCTTGAACAACTCATTGGCACAACTTGCAGGGTCACGGGCCCAGGCTTCATCCCAAATCTCGCCGCACCGTTCCAGCAAGTAATTGTCGGGCCGACGCCTCAGGCGCTCGACCCTTTCGTCCAGTCGCCTTCGCTCGGCTTCCTTCCGGACGAACGTCACCCAGGCTTTGTAGGTTTCCGAACCACCCAATGCACGAGGGAGTGAACGACCGTCGATCTTCCCCGTGTCGTCCTCACCGATGAAGCGCGCGGCGAACCCATCGTCACCCATGACGATGACGCCAACATTCACAGGCTCATTACGGAGGACGTCAGGACGGTGCTTCAGCAGGTACCAAGATGTCATCGTGGATCTCAGCCCCTCTCCGGAATCGTCCACTGCGTCACCACAGCGAAGTCGTCTCGCGCAGCCTCTACGAGGATTCGAAGGTAGTCCCTCCTATGGACAATGAAGTCAACCAGCGCCTCCGCGAGGTTCCTATCGACGAGTCTTGCCAGCTGACAGGTGCCCACGATGCGCTTGATCTCCTCATCGCGGACTGACTTGATGCGCTCCAACCACTCCTCTAGATACTCGATGGTCGGGAGGATCCGCGCAATAGGGTGTCCGAGGAGCGGCTTGTGTCGGTGGTCCTCCAGCGACTTGAGGGGATCCGGCGGCTTCGGACCAATGAGTGCGCAGTCGTGGTCGAAGGCAGCGACACCGAGCGTTGGCAGGTAACCAAGGTTGTCGTCGTGGCGGTCGCCGTTGAACACCCAGTGGTCCAGGGCAACGATCCCGGTGGCCTCCCACAGGCGATCTCCCACGAGAGCGTCCAAGTCCGCTGGAGGAGGGTTCTGTCCGTTCTCTCCGAACCCGACCGACACGTAGCCGTATGTAGCGCCGTAGCCGATCGCGACGAGCTCCCCTGGTGGCACCGGCGCGCCAATGGCGAGACCGAGCCTTGAGGCGATGAAGTCGTTGACGACTCCATACGGCCGCTCCTCTGACTTCTCGCGCGCATACGCAGCGAGGCGGACGTTGTGCACCGCACCGGTGCCGCCTGCCCGCGAAGCACCCGCGATCTCCAGCTTGAGGGCCTGGTACCCCAGGGGCCCCGAGGGCAACCGCGCCATGACCCCGCCTTCGAGAGGATGATTGGGCTGCAGGTTATCGCACCTCAGTGGCTCGTATCTGCCACGTTCACCTGGGAGCGGTCGCAGCGTCGCAAGCCGCCATGAGTCGCGGTCCGCGGGCCGGGCGTGGGCCGGGGTCATCTCCCGGCGCCTCAAATTTGGCCCCGACCAGCCGATAATCGAAGTATCAGCGTCGACCATCGCGGGACGACGACCGGCATCGATCGATGCCATGCACTTAGGAGTAACCATGAGTCACGCCGCTCTCCGATTGGTGGGCGCCGGCGCCGCTATGGCGTGCGTCCTCGCGCTCACCGCGTGCAGTTCCGCTGCGAACGACGCAGCCCAAGCCGCCTACGACGCTTGCCACAAGCCCGACGCCAAGACGGATCTGTTCCGCCTCGATGGGAACACAGTTCACATTGAAGTCAAGGGCGACGCCGCAAAGACCATGGCCGGCGGCGACGACATAGCCGAGAACCTCGACACATCGGGCGAGTTCGCCGAGGGCGACCTCGACGGCTTCGGCATCATGGCTGGGATGTACTTCGGCGTCGAGTGCCTCGCTGAGGAGACCGGGTTCCCCGGCTCGGTCGACGAGCTCAGGGACGGTGACGAGTGGGACGGCTGGCGCTACTCCGAGGAGAGTGGGGTCGGCTCGGAGGTCGCGTTCTCTTTCGAGTCGACGCTCTAACGCAAGCGTCGCCGGCCAGCTCGGCCGCCCCGGCGCGAACGGTGTGGGGTGGAGGCGAGTCCCCCCGTACGTTTCAGGTCAGACGCATTTCCACCTGCTATGCGACCCGGTCGGGCAGGCCGGCGAGCTCGGGGGTCACCCCCCAGGGGGCGAGCGACGACGACGCGCGCGACGGCGAGGCGGCGGCCAAAGGGTGAGCGACGACAGCGCGGCGAGCGAGGAGAGCGACGACGGGCGCACCAGCCAGGCACCCACCCCGCACACGACGACGGCGACCCTCGCAATTTCCGAGGATCGCCGTCGTTGATATCTGGACTAGGAGCGCTGTGCTCTGCTACGTTGAGCGAGTCAGGCACCCATAACTCGCAGGATCCCAACGGAAACGGGATGCCAGCGCCGGACCTCTCAGTCCAGGTAGTCGCCGGCTACCTCGAACGGGAGGGTTTCGAGGTAGCCGTCGCCGGCGAGGGGCACGCCGCGCTGGACCTCGCGCGGGACCGGGAGCCCGACGTCGTCGTGCTGGATCTGATGCTCCCGGGCATCGACGGACTAGAGGTGTGTCGGCGGCTGCGGACGTTCTCCGACGCCTACGTCATCATGCTGACCGCCCGCACCGAGGAGCTCGACCGGGTGATCGGGCTCTCCACGGGGGCGGACGACTACGTCACAAAGCCGTTCTCGGCGCCGGAGCTGGTGGCGCGGGTGCGTGCGATGCTCCGGCGCCCACGCGCCGGCACGGCCAGGGATGAGCCGGTGCGCCGGGTCGGGGACCTCACCATCGACCCGGTGACCCGTGAGGCCCTCCGCGGCGGTCAGCGCCTGGAGCTGACGCGTACCGAATTCGACCTGCTCGACGTCCTGACCGAGCGTCCCGGGCACGTGCTCAGCCGGGATCAGATCTTCGAACAGGTCTGGGGCGGGCAGTGGTTCGGCGACCGCCACGTCGTGGACGTCCACGTGGCGAACTTGCGGCGCAAGCTCGGCGACGACGCCCAGTCTCCCCGCTACATCCGCACCGTACGCGGCTTCGGCTACGGCATGGGAGCCGGCACATGACCCGCCGGCCCGTGGGCCTCGGGCCGCGCCTCTTCCTGGCCCAGGGCCTCGTCGTCGTGACAGGTGCGCTGACCCTCCTGGGCGTCACCCTGATGCTCGCCCCCGGGCTGTTCGAGGACCACCTGAGCCAGATGCCCGAGCCGGTGGGCGCCGCCTCTGAGCGGCACATCATCGCGGCCTTCCTCGGGGCCACGGGGACCTCCCTCGCCGTGGCCGTGCTCGCTTCCCTGGTCACTGTGCTGGCCGTGAGCTGGTTCGTGACACGGCGGGTCGTCCGACCGATCCAGGCCATGGCCGGCGCGGCAGACCGCATCGCCGGCGGAGACTACACCGCCCGGGTGAGCGTCAGGGGCACCGGCCCGGAGCTGGAGGCCCTGGGCAAGGCGCTGGACCAGACGGCGCACGACCTCGCCGTCACCGAGCGCACTCGCGCTGAGATGCTCCGCGACGTCGCACACGAACTACGCACACCGCTGACGGCGTTGCGCGGATACATCGACGCCCTCTCCGACGGCGTGCTGCAGCTCGACGCCGACGCGGTCCGCACCCTGCACGCTGAGCTGGCGCGCGTCGAACGGCTCGTGGACGACCTCGCCACCGTCTCCCGAGCCGAGGAACGCCGGCTCGACCTGCACCTGCGAGCCATGGCCCCCGCGCAGCTGGTGGATGCCGCCGTGGAGGCTGCCCGGGCGGCGTACGCCAGGGCCGGGGTGCGCCTGCGGACCGACGTGACCGCGGGCCTGCCTGACGTGCGCGTGGACCAGGACCGGATCCAGGAGGTGTTCACCAACCTGCTCGACAACGCCCTCCGGCACACCGCCGCACCTGGCGCCGTGACGCTCACCGGCCGCCGCAGCGGCGCTGGCGCTGTCGAACTCGCGGTGGCGGACACCGGCGACGGCCTGGCCCCCGAGCACCTCCGACGCGTCTTCGAGCGCTTCTACCGCGCCGACCCCGGCCGCTCCCGCCAGCACGGCGGCAGCGGCATCGGCCTGACCATCGCCCGAGCCCTAACCGAGGCCCACGGCGGACACATCAGGGCCACCAGCGACGGCCCCGGTCAGGGAGCCACCTTCACCGTCACTCTCCCGACGACACCGCCCACTGTGCCACCGCCTTGAGATCCCCAGGCAGCCTCAGAACGCAGTTCTTCGCCGAGGTTGGCGGACCGACACCGTCCCCCGGCGGAGATCGCGATCCGGGCGGGAATCGTTGATGACTCGCGGCGGAGTGCGGCGGCCGTCGCGGGTGGCTTGGCGAAGAACGCGTGGAGGCTCCAGGCGCGCGCCCGCACTATCGCGTCGTACCGTTAACGAACGATTCCGCTACAGCGACGACGAGGGCTCGTCGCACTCTTCCGGATGCTTGACACTTCGCGGTTCTCAACCCATGGCGTTTGTAACGAAACTCAGTGCCGGATTCTATGGCTCGATACTTCCCGTGCTGGATGAGTATCGCTACAGTCAACGCCATGGGGCATCTGCTGGGCTATGCGCGTGTGTCGACGACCGATCAGGACGCTTCGCTGCAGATCGACGCGCTGACCGCAGCCGGCTGCTACCGGGTCTTCGTCGACACGATCTCGGGCTCCCTGGACCACCGGCCCGAGTTGGAGAAGCTGATGGACCAGCTGCGTCCGGGGGACACGCTGGTGGTGTGGCGGCTGGACCGGCTGGGTCGCTCAATCCGGCATCTCATCGACCAGTTGCAGACTCTGTCCGAGCGCGGCGTGGGGTTCCGCTCCCTGCAGGAGACGATCGACACCACCTCCTCGGGTGGGCGGCTGGTGTTCCATGTCTTCGCCGCGTTGGCCGAGTTCGAGCGGGACCTGATCCGTGAGCGCACCCACGCAGGACTGGCCGCCGCCCGGGCCCGTGGCCGCAAAGGCGGGCGACCGCCCGCCCTGTCGCCGGATCAGGTCAAGGCGGCGAGGCGGATGTATGAGGAGAACGAGATGACGGTGGCGCAGATCGGTGCGGTGCTGGGCGTCAGCCGCGCCACCATCTACCGTGCTCTGAACCGCAACAGCGCCCCAGTGGTGCAACCACGGCAGTCGAGAAGCGCCGTGTAGGTCATGGACGCGGCCGGGCGCTGGCAGATCCTCAGGCTTCACGTCGAGGACCAGATCCCGCTCGCCGCCCTGGCCCGGGACACCGGTGTCGGGCTGCGCACGCTGGAGCGTTGGCACGGCCGCTACCGTGCCGAGGGCTACGCGGGCCTCGGTGCGCGAAGACGCGCTGATGCCGGCAGCCATCGCCTGCCCGCCGAGCTCGTGTCCTTGGTCGAAGGGCTGGCGTTGAGCAAGCCGCGCCCGGCGATCATCACCGTCCACCGCAAGGTCAGTGCCATCTGCGAGGAGCAGGGATGGCCGGTGCCCTCCTATGGCGTGGTGCGGGCGATCGTCGCCGGCCTCGATCCGGGCATGGTCACCCTCGCCCTGGAAGGGCCGGCGTCGTATCGCGACAAGTACGAGCTGGCGTTGCGCCGACGGGCCGAGCGCCCCAACGCGATGTGGCAGGCCGACCACACCATGCTCGACATCCTCGTGGTGGGCGCCGACAGTAAGCCTGCCCGGCCATGGCTCACCACGATCATCGATGACCACTCCCGGGCGATCTGCGGCTACACCGTCTTCCTCGGCGCACCCTCAGCGATGAACACCGCCCTGGCGCTGCGGCAGGCGATCTGGCACAAGAGCGACCTGAGTTGGCCGATGTGCGGCATCCCCGACGTGCTCTACGTCGACCACGGCAGCGACTTCATCAGCCACCAGGTCACCGCCACCGCCGTAGATCTGCACATTCGGCTGATCCACTCCACCGTCGCTCGCCCGCAGGGCCGCGGGAAGGTCGAGAGGTTCTTCGGCACCGTCAACACCGAGCTCCTGGCAGATCTCGCCGGACACATCACCAGGGGGCACCCCTGGCCCACGCCGAAGCTGTCACTGGCAGAGCTCGACACCGCCCTGGAATCGTTCGTCACCACTTACAACGACCGGCCCCACAGCGAGATCGGCACCTCACCACGCGCTGCGTGGATCGGGGAGGGTTGGCTGCCGCGCATGCCCGAGAGCCTGGAAGACCTCGACGGGCTGCTGCTGACCGTGGCCAAGACCAGGATCGTGCGCCGCGACGGCATCCGCTTCCAGGGGCTGCGCTACATCTCCCCGACCCTGGCCGGCTACGTCGGGCGATCGGTCCTCATCCGCTACGACCCCAGGGACATCACCGAGATCCGCGTCTTCGACCACGAGGAGTTCATCTGCAAGGCCGTCAACCAGGACCACCACGGCCAGAAGGTCAGCCTCAAAGAGATTCAAGCCGCCCGCAACGCCCGCCGCCGCGCCCTCCGCGAAGGAATCAACGAACGCATCGCCGTCGTGGCCACCCACACCTCCCCGACCCCACCGGCCAAGGCGCCGCCGGCGCCGCGACGGAAGTTGAAGGTCTACAAGGAGGACCTGAGGTGAACCAGCGCTTCATCGTGACCAAGGAACACCGCCGCTTCACCGAGTTCGCCAACGCCGTACGCCGCGGCCACACCATCGGCCTGTGCTTCGGGCCCGCCGGCGTGGGCAAGACCCTGTCCGCGCGCCGCTACGCCCGCTGGGACCAGACCCACGACCTGCTGACCGATTGGGGTCCTCGCACCGAGGATGACGCGAATGTCTACGCCGCGCTGGCCAAGAGCCGAACCGTGCTCTACACCCCCAGCGTCCTGACCACCCCACGGACCTTGCAGGAGGAGCTCCACGAGGTCGTCACCCGCACCAACATCTGCATCGAGCAGCACCTGCACCCCGTCGGTCAGGGCCCGATAGTGACGTCACGCAAGCGACACTTCGAGAACTACGTGCAACTGATCATCGTCGATGAGTCCGAACGACTCCGCGCCACGGCTCTGGAACTCCTGCGCGACCGCTACGACCGCGACAACATCGCCCTCATCCTCATCGGCATGCCCGGCCTGGAGAAACAGTTCAGCCACTACCCGCAGTTCTACAGCCGCGTCGGCTTCGCTCACCAATACCGACCGCTGGGCAATGACGAACTGCTCTTCGTCCTGCAACGGCACTGGGTCACCCTCGGCAAGACACTCGACCCCGCGGACTTCACCGACGCCCAAGCCATCGCCGCCATTGCCCGCATCACTCGCGGGAACTTCCGGCTCCTGGAACGCCTCTTCCCCCAGGTCGAGCGCATACTGAAGATCAACGAGCTCGACACCATCACCGATGACGTCATCGAAGCCGCCGCCAGCACCCTCGTCATCGGAGTCACCTGACTGACCGCCACATACCACCGACAAAACCCCGCCATCTAACGGCGCAGACCACACGTCGCTGGGTCGACGGCCGAACTGGTGGTGAGCATGTCGACGAGTTCTGTTTCGAGACGGGCGAGTTCTTGTTGACGGACCCTGACTTCATTGAGTTTGCCATCGAGCAGCGAGTGCACGTGCGAGCAGGGCGCCTGCCCGTCTTCCCGGAGAGTGAGGACTCCGGCGATGTCGGCCAGCGTCAATCCGGCAGATTGAGCGGCGCGAATGAATCCGACGCGGGAAGCGACCTCATCGTCATAGACCCGGTATCCATTGCTTTGTCGACTCGGTGCAGAAAGTAGCCCTTCGCGTTCGTAGAAACGAAGGGTCTGGGTGCTGACTCCCGTGGTGGCGGCGAGGTCTCCAATGCGCATACCCCCATTTCACCACTTGACCTTGTACCGGGCTGCAACGTTTACGGTCGATGCATGCAGATCACGTTGCAGTACTTCGATGGGTGCCCGAACTGGGAGACGGCCGCGGATCGCCTCGCGGTGATCGCCGCGGAACGATCCGACGTCACGGTGAGCCGGCAGCTCATCGAGACGCAGGAGGAAGCGGAAGCTCTCGACTTCCGCGGGTCCCCGACTCTCCTGGCCGACGGTGTGCCGCTGTTTCCCGCGCCAGAAGCTCCGCCCGGCCTGTCGTGCCGGGTGTATTTGACACCGGCAGGTCTTGCCGGGTCGCCCACGACAGAGCAGATCCGGGACGCCATCAGGACCGTCGAAGCGGGTATCCGGTGAGTGACGCGTTCGATCTGCTGGTCATCGGTGCAGGCATGGCGGGCACGTCCGCTGCGAACAAGTGTGCGGCGCAGGGCTGGCGGGTCGGGATTGTCGACGCGTTGCCCTACGGCGGTACCTGCGCGCTCCGGGGATGCGACCCGAAAAAGATCCTCCGCCGCGGCGCCGAAATCGTCGATGCCGCCCGGCTGATGAACGACACCGGCATCACAGAAGGCGGCCTCCGTGTCGACTGGCCGGCCCTGATGCGGCGCAAGCGCGGCTTCACCGACGGTGTCCCGAAAGGCATGGAAGACGAACTCACCGGCAACGGTGCCACCA
Source organism: Brooklawnia cerclae (assembly GCF_011758645.1). Taxonomy (NCBI): domain Bacteria; kingdom Bacillati; phylum Actinomycetota; class Actinomycetes; order Propionibacteriales; family Propionibacteriaceae; genus Brooklawnia; species Brooklawnia cerclae. Next base: position 13,225 of record NZ_JAAMOZ010000001.1, read on the forward strand.
CTTTTCACGGCCACGCCGAGTTCACTGGCCCGAACACCCTCACCATCGATGGCACTACCCACCACGCCGACCGCTTCCTCATCGCCACCGGGGCCACCCCGAGGCCGTTGACGTTCCCCGGTGCGGCACACCTCATCGACAGCACCCAATTCCTCGACCTCGATGCTCTACCGCAGCGGATCGTGTTCATCGGCGGCGGCTTCATCTCGTTCGAGTTCGCGCACATCGCCGCCCGCACCGGCGCGCAGTGCACGATCATCGACCACGGCCCGCGACCCCTGCGCGAGTTCGACCCCGACCTGGTGGAGTTGCTGACCTCCCGCACCGAGCAAGCCGGCATCCACGTCTACCGAAACACCAACGTCACCGCCATCGAGGCCACCCCCGCCGGGTTCCAGATCAGCATCAACACCCACGGCACGACCACCCGTCTTGACGCGGACCTCGTCGTTCATGGAGCAGGTCGCGTCCCCGCCCTCGATGGCCTCCATTTGGACGCTGCCGGTATTGCCGGCAGCCTACGTGGAGTCACCGTCGCCGGGCACCTGCAAAGCACCACCAACCCCGCCGTCTATGCCGCAGGAGACGCCGCCGACACCGCGGGACGTCCCCTGACTCCGGTGGCCGTGTTTGAGGGGAAAGTCGCCGCGTCGAACATGCTCAAAGGAACCACCACAGCACCCGACTACACCGGGGTCCCCACGACCGTGTTCACCATCCCGGAGCTGAACCGGGTCGGCCTCCTCGAAGAAGAAGCCGCCACAAGCCACAACACCGCCGTTCGCTTCACTGACACCAGCAACTGGTACTCCACCTACCGGGTCGCCGAAACCACCGCCGCCGCGAAGATCATCATCGATACCGACACCGATCAGATCCTTGGCGCGCACCTGCTCGGCCCCGGCTACTCCGAACTGATCAACACCTTCGGCATCGCCATCAAACTGGGTCTCACCACCCGGCAACTCAAATCCACCACCGCCACCTACCCCTCCCTCGGCTCCGACCTCGGCTCCCTACTCTGACCAACTAACACACAGAGCCGACTACCTCTGCTTTCCGTCAGTTGCCGGCCAGCCACACCCGTCACTAAGCGATCACAAAACACCGCCAAAAAGCGACAATGTCCACAGTAAGGGTCACCGCGATAGCGACGACGCCCACGGCTGCGGCAGCGGCACCGATCGTGCGCACCCGCACGAAACTGTGGTGCTGAACGGCGGCATTGATCGATTTGGCGGCCAGCGCGTTGCTGAAGGACGAAGGCTGGGCCGGCATGTCCCGGAGCCGCTGGAGGTCGTTGATGTCCATGTCAATCCCCCCGCGTCGTTCGTCGGGCGAATCCACGGCGGCCACGGGCGGTGGTCCGCTCGTCGGCATCCTCGGGCTCGGGTTGGGATAGCTGTGTCCGCATCTTTCCGAGTGCCCGGTGCGCGGTCACACGCACCCAGGTCTCTTGTCGTCCCAGTTGCTCGGCAACTTTGCTGGCCGGCTGATCGTCCAGGTAGCGCGCCACGACCACGGCGCGCTCGAGGGGGGTGAGGCAGGCGAGCCCGTTCGCGACCTCGATCTCGGCGTCGATGCCCGGCCAGGGGTCGACGGAACCCGGCACCTCGATCTCGGTCGGCGACTCGAGGTAGCTGTGCTTGCGCGTGCGGGTGAGGAAGTGATTCGTCAGGATGGTGTGCAGGTAGGCGGCGGGGTTGTCGGCAGCCCGCACCTGGCGCCACTTCGTGAGCGCGGTCATGGCCGTCTCCTGGACGAGATCCTCCGCCAGGTGCCAGTCGTGGGCGAGCAGAAGGGCGCGACGGAAGAGCGCTGGCGTCTCCTGTCGCACCAACTCCTGGTAGCCGTCAGGCGCACCCACGAGCAGCCTCCTGACGGGTTCAGGCCGGGCAATCGGCGGGGCGATAGCTGTGCACTGATGTGCAGCGAAAATCGCACCCCCACAATAGCCTCCCCTGCCGCTGGGGTCTTCGGCCGTTCCAAGCCCCGCAGCGCGGTGGTGATGCCTCCGGGCCCCCCGACCCTTCGGAATGCGGGCGTTCACCACTGCACGTGTTGGTGGACGCTCCCCCCGAGCGTCCACCAACAACCGACCTTGACAACGCACCCATCCGGCGGATGCCAGTCGCGGCCGGGGCTTGGAAAACCGGTGCGCGCACACCCCCCAGCGGCGCGTCGCCGTTTTCGGCCTCACCTAGTACGACGACTTCGGCCGCCATTTCGTTACAACGAACGAAAAAATCCTTTCCTCCGCCCCCTCACCAGGAGCGATGGCCGGGTTTTCCGCACACGGGGGCGTCGCCTACAATTGGGGACGCTGCTGCGAGGCCGTGATGGGGCCATCACCCCGGAGCCGCCGGAAGAACAGCCGGGACGACGACCCGGCCCATTAGAACCGGCCGCAGGGCTGCTATCGAGTGGGGGCGCTCAGCGCGTCCCAACAAGGGTGGTACCGCGGACGCCCGCACACGGGTTTTCGTCCCTTGAATCGGCTTTTGACGAGGGATGACGATGAGCGAGAGCGTCAAGCAGGCGTCCGGGCAGTACCGTGCGGTGCCCGCGCAGATCGACCTGGCGGCCATGGACCACCAGGTCCTCGGGCTCTGGGCCCGCCACGACACGTTCAACCGCAGCTGGCAGGCCACCCGCGACGGCCGGTCGTGGACCTTCTTCGAGGGTCCGCCCACAGCGAACGGCCATCCTGGCACCCACCACATCGAGGCTCGCGTCTTCAAGGACGTCTTCCCGCGGTTCAAGACCATGCAAGGACGCCGCGTCGACCGCAAGGCCGGTTGGGACTGCCACGGTCTGCCCGTCGAACTCGCCGTCGAGCAGGAACTCGGCATCGATCACAAGAGCGAGATCGAGGCCTTCGGCATCGAGAAGTTCAACGAACTGTGCCGCACCTCGGTCACCCGGTACGTGGACGAGTTCACCGAACTCACCCGCCGCATGGGCTACTGGGTGAACCTCGACGACGCCTACTGGACGATGGACCCGCACTACGTCGAATCCGAGTGGTGGGCGCTGAAGAAGATCTTCGACGCGGGCCTCCTCGTCGAGGACCACCGCGTCGCCCCGTACTGCCCTCGCGACGAGACCACTCTGTCGGACCACGAGGTCGCCCAGGGCTACGAGGACGTCACCGACCCGTCGGTATATGTGAGGTTTCCGCTGACCAGCGGCCCATGGGCGGGCGCGTCCCTGCTCGTGTGGACGACGACCCCGTGGACGCTGGTCAGCAACACCGCCGTGGCAGTTCACCCCGACGTCACCTACGTGCGGGTTCGCCCTTCGACAAGCTCAGGGAGCCCTTCGACAGGCTCAGGGGACGTTGCGACAGGCTCAGGGGGCCCTTCGACAGGCTCAGGGGGCGTTGCGACAGGCTCAGGGAGCGTTGCGGGGGGCGAACTCGTCGTCGCCGAGCCGCTGTTCGCGTCCCTGCTGGGGGCCACCGCGGACGACGAGCCCGCCTGGGAGATCGTCGACGCCGTCCAGGGGCGTGACATGGAGCGCTGGGACTACCAGCGTCCCTTCGAGCTCGTGCAGTTCGAACACAAGGCCAACTACGTCGTCCTGGCCGACTACGTCACCACGGAGGACGGCACCGGCCTGGTGCACCAGGCTCCCGCCTTCGGCGCCGACGACCTGGCGGTCTGCCGTGCCTACGGCCTCGAGATGGTCAATCCGATCCGCAAGGACGGCACGTTCTCGCCCGAGGTCGGCATCGTCGGCGGCATGTTCTTCAAGAGCGCCGACAAGCCCCTCATGGACGACCTCACCGCCCGCGGCCTGATGTGGCGGGTCCTGCCCTACCAGCACTCCTACCCGCATTGCTGGCGTTGCCACACTCCGTTGATCTACTACGCCCAGCCTTCCTGGTACATCCGCACCACGCAGATCAAGGACGCGCTGCTGCGTGAGAACGAGGCGACGGCCTGGTACCCCGACAACATCAAGCACGGGCGCTACGGCGACTGGCTCAGCAACAACATCGACTGGGCGCTGTCGCGATCGCGGTACTGGGGCACCCCGCTGCCGATCTGGCGCAACGACGTCGACCCGTCGAATATGGTGTGCGTCGGTTCGCGCGACGAACTCGGCAGGCTCGCGGGCAAGGACCTTTCCGATCTCGACCCGCATCGTCCCTTCGTGGACGACATCACCTTCACCATCGACGGCACCCCGGGCACCTACCGGCGCGTCCCCGAGGTGATCGACGCATGGTTCGACTCCGGTTCGATGCCGTTCGCGCAATGGGGTTACCCGTACGTGGAGGGGTCGAAGGAGAAGTTCGAGAAGCACTACCCGGCCGACTTCATCTGCGAGGCCATCGACCAGACCCGCGGCTGGTTCTACACGCTCATGGCCGTGGGCACGCTGGTGTTCGACCAGTCGTCCTACCGCAACGTGCTGTGCCTGGGGCACATCCTGGCCGAGGACGGCCGCAAGATGTCCAAGCACCTGGGCAACATCCTGCTGCCGATCCCACTGATGGAGGAGCACGGCGCCGACGCGGTGCGCTGGTTCATGGCCTGCTCGGGCTCACCGTGGTCGGCCCGGCGCGTGGGGCACACCGCTCTCCAGGAGACCGTCCGCAAGGTGATGCTCACCTACTGGAACACCGTCGCCTTCCAGAGCCTGTACGCGAGGGCCAACGGCTGGCGTCCCGAGGGCACGCCCCCGCCGGTCGCCGACCGGCATGTGCTCGACCGGTGGCTGACCTCGGCCATCCAGCAGTTGATCGTCGGGGTGACCTCCGACCTGGAGAAGTTCGACACCCAGCACGCGGGCGGGCTCATCCAGGCGTTCGTCGACGAGCTGTCGAACTGGTATGTGCGGCGCAGCCGGCGCAGGTTCTGGGACGGCGACCCGTCGGCGCTGTGGACCCTGCACGAGACGCTGGAACAGCTCACGCGGCTCATGGCCCCGCTGACGCCTTTCATCACCGAACGCGTGTGGCAGGACCTGTTCGTCCCTACGAACCCGGATGGCCCTGATTCGGTGCACCTGACCACCTGGCCGGTCGCCGACGAGTCACTGATCGACGCGAAGCTCGGCGAGTCGATGGAACTTGCCCGCAGGCTGGTCGAGCTGGGACGCGCAGCACGCGCCGAAGCCAAGGTGAAGACGCGTCAGCCGTTGTCGAGGGCTCTTGTCGGGTCCGCGGCCCGGGCACAGCTGGACGACGAACTGGTCGGCGAGATCACTGCCGAGCTCAACGTCGGAGCGGTCGACGCGTTCACCGCTGCCGGCGACGTCGTCGACTACACGGCCAAGGCCAACTTCCGGGCGCTCGGCAAGCGGTACGGCAAACAGACCCCGGTGGTGGCGGCAGCCATCGCAGCCGCGGACGCCGCGATGCTGAGCTCGGAGCTGGCCTCGTCGGGACAGGTGTCCATCGATGTCGAGGGAGTCGGCGAGGTGGCGCTGCGGCCCGAGGACGTCTTCATCACCGAACGGCCCCGTGAGGGCTGGTCGGTGGTGGAGGAGGACGGCCAGACCATCGCGCTCGACCTGGAGCTCACCCCGGAACTCGTTCGGGCCGGACTGGCCCGCGAGGCGATCCGTTTCATCCAGGAGACGCGCAAGGCCTCGGGCCTGGACGTGAGCGACCGCATCTCGCTCCAGTGGGCCGCTTCGGACGAGGAGTTCACGGCGGCGGTCGTCGAGCACGCCCGGCAGATCGCCGACGAGGTCCTCGCCACCTCGATGGTGCGCGGCGAACCCGGTGAGGGCTGGGTCACGGACTCCGAGGCCGGGTTCTCGGTGCGGGTGACCAAGGCCTGAGGGCGGACAGACACAACATTGCGGAAGGTTGCGGGGCATACTCGCCGCGCAACCTTCCGCAATGATTTTCGCGAGCCGCGTCAGCCCTTCACAGTCGTGCGCAGCTTGGCACCCAGGTCGGCGTCCACCTGCGTCCAGTAGCCGAAGAAGTTCTCCAGCACCGTGTCATCGGCGATCTGCTTGCCCTGACCGGTGAGCGTCTCCACGAACCGCTCGCGGGCGCCGTCGTCGAACACCTCGCGGTACAGCGTGCCGGCTTGACCGAAGTCGTCGTCCTCGGAATGCAGCGTGGCCGCCTGCCGGACGAGGTCGCCGTCGGACTCCCACGAGGTGTCGATCGCGCCGACCTCGTCCGACCACGGGTCACCGAACGAGTTCGGTGCATAGGTGCTTGCTGCGCCCCGGTGGTCGTAGGTCATGTTGCCGTCGAAGTTGTAGCTGTGCACCTCGTTGACCGGCTTGTTGACCGGCAGCTGCTGGAAGTTCGTCCCGATGCGATAGCGCTGGGCGTCCGCGTAGGCGAACGTGCGGCCGAGCAGCATCTTGTCGGGCGAGAGGCCGACGCCCGGCACCTGATTGGCCGGCGAGAACGCCGCCTGCTCGATCTGCGCGAAGTGGTTCGTCGGGTTCTCGTTCAGGGTCAGCGTGCCGACCTTGATACGCGGGTAGTCCTTCTGCGAGACGGTCTTCGTCAGGTCGAAGATGTTGAACCGGTAGGTCTTGGCGTCCTCGTAGGGGATGATCTGCACGTAGAGGTCCCACTGCGGGAACTCGCCCCGGGCGATGGCGTCGAACAGGTCACGACGATGGAAGTCAGCGTCGGTTCCGGCGATCCGGTCGGCCTCGCTGTTGCCGATGGTGTGGAAGCCGAGCCTGCTGACGAAGTGGTACTTCACCCAGACCTTCTCGCCCGCCTCGTTGACCCACATGTAGGTGTGCGAGCCGTAGCCGTTCATCTCGCGCCACGTCCGCGGCAGGCCGCGGTCGCCCATCAGATAGGTGACCTGGTGGGCGGACTCCGGGTTCTGCGTCCAGAAGTCCCACTGCATCGTGGCGTCGCGCAGGCCCGAGTCGGGCAGGCGTTTCTGCGACCGGATGAAGTGCGGGAACTTCATGGGGTCGCGGATGAAGAAGACCGGTGTGTTGTTGCCGACGAGATCGAAGTTCCCCTCGGTCGTGTAGAACTTGAGCGCGAAACCCCGGACGTCGCGCCACGTGTCGGGCGAGCCCAGTTCACCGGCCACCGTGGAGAAGCGCAGCAGTGTGCGGGTCTTCGTCCCCGGCTGGAACACGGCGGCCTTGGTGTATGCCGAGACGTCCTCGGTCACCTCCAACTCACCGAACGCGCCCGAGCCCTTGGCGTGGGGGCGGCGTTCCGGCACGTTCATGCGGTTGAAGTGCGCGAGGGTCTCGATGAGGTGGTGGTCGTGCAGGACGATCGGGCCGTCTGGTCCGACGGTGAGCGAGTTGCGGTCGCTGACCGCCGGGATACCTGCTTGGGTCGTTGAACCGGTCGAGTGGTCCGGCTGGGACGGGTTCTCGGTCATGGTGTTTGCTCCTCGGGGTTGGTTGTGGCGATTTCGTGTCGGCAGTCGTCGCACAGGCCGCTGTACAGCACATCGGCGACTTCGATGGCGATGCCGTGGTCGTCGGACGGGGTCAGGCATGGGGCGTGGCCGACGGCACAGGCCACGTCCACCACGCGCCCGCAGCGGGTGCACACGGCATGGTGGTGGTTGTCGTGCAGATCGATCTCGAAGATGCCCGGGCCCTGGGGCAGCGCCAGCCGACGGATCAGGTGGCACTGGGACAGATCGGCCAGCACGTTGTACACCGACTGGGCGCTGAGCCTTTCCAGCCGGAGCCGGGCGTCCTGGACGATCTGGTCGGCGCTGGTGTGCGGATGCTCCCACAGCGATCGCAGAACCGCTAGCCGAGGGCCTGTTGCACGCAGGCCGTGGTCGTGGAGCAAAGCCGTCCACGATGGTTCGGCTGTGGTCGTGTGCATGACACGACCATACGTCTATTTTGATTTCTACAAATTAGAACCGGTGAAATCCGGGGAATCGATGTCGCCTGCCGTCGGGGCTCGTCGATGGTGCGAGCGGGGGAGTCAGTCGCGTCCACGCACCGTGAGGACGGCGTCCCACAAGGCATCGGCTGCCTCGCGCTTGCTCCCGGTGACGGTGCCGACCATCGTGTCGTCGCGATCGATGAACGCCAGCGTGTTGTCGTCGGACTCGAAGCCCTTGTGCCAGCCGACCTCGTTGACCGCCAGCAGATCGACTCCCTTGCGCTGCCGCTTGCGGCGTGCCCGGTCGAGCAGCAGATCGGGGTCGGTCTCGGTCTCCGCTGCGAAACCAACGATCGTCTGGTCCGGGCGGCGGCGTCCCACCAGGCCCGCCAGGATGTCCTCGGTGGCGACGAGATCGAGGGTGATCCTGTCGCCGGTCTCCTCCTTGGTGAGCTTGTGGTCGGACGAGTTCGCCACTCGGTAGTCGGCCACCGCGGCTGCCATCACGACGACGTCGGCGTCGGCCTCGTGTGCGGCGACCGCATCGCTCAACTCGGATGCCGTGTTCACCCGGACGACGGCGACGCGGGGGTGTGCGGTCGCCTTCGTGAGCACCTCGGTGTCGGTGTGGGCCGCGAGCAGAGTCACCTGTGCCCCGCGGTCGGCGGCGGCCAGCGCTACGGCGACACCCTGGCGCCCACTCGAGCGGTTGCCTATGTACCGGACGGGATCGATGGGCTCGCGGGTGCCGCCCGCGGTGACGACGGCGCGGACCCCGGCCAGGTCGGTGCCACGCGCCAGGAGGGCACGCACGTACGCGTGGATGGTCTCGGGCTCGACCATGCGTCCCGGGCCGGCGTCCCCGCCGGTGAGTGCGCCGTCGTCCGGCCCGACGATGTGGACGCCGCGCTGCCGCAGCACCTCGATGTTGTGGACCGTGGCCGGGTTCTGCCACATGGAGGTGTGCATGGCCGGAGCGATCACCAGCGGGGCGGTGGTCGCCAGCAGGCTGGTGGTCAACAGATCGTCGGCGAGCCCCGCGGACAGTCTCGCGATGAAGTCGGCGGTGGCCGGCGCCACAACTGCCAGGTCAGCGGAATGACCCAGCGAGACGTGGCGCACCTTCGCGACGTCCTCGAAGACCGACGTCGTGACGGGGTTGCGGCTGATCGCCTCCCAGATGGGCTTGCCGATGAACCTCAGGGCCGCTTCGGTGGGAAGCACGTGTACGTCGTGCCCCTCGAGGACGATCGAGCGCACCAACTGGACGGACTTGTACGCGGCGACGCCGCCTGTCACTCCGACGAGAATGAACACCCCTCGATTCTTCCATGCCCGCATGCGGGTGGATTCGGTGCGTTCCACCATGGGAGCCGGTGTTCGCGTGCCCCTCAGCTGTGTGCAGCGGCCACGGCGAGCCGCAGTGCCCCTTGGAAACTGGTCTCGCGCTGCTCGGCGCTCATGTTGTGGGACGCATCGAGCAGGTGATCGGAACAGGTGAGCACGGTGAGGGCCTGCTTGCCGAATTCGGCGGCGGCACCGTAGATGCCGGCCGACTCCATCTCGACCCCGAGCACGCCGTACTGGTCGAGCAGGGGGAGCCAGGTCTCGTCGTGGCTGGAGAAGTAGAAGTGGTCGTGCGAGGTGATCATGCCGACGTGAACCCGCTGGTCGCCCTCGACCGCGTCGACGGCGGCGCGGACCAGGTCGTAGCTGGCGACGGCGCTGTAGTTGAGCCCGGGCAGGCGCTGCTGGTTCATGTTGGAGTCGGTGTGGGCGCCCAGGGCGATGACGACGTCACCCACCTGAACCTTGCGCGCGATGCCGCCGCAGGTGCCGACGCGGATGATCCGTTCCACCCCGTAGAACTTGTACAGCTCCGTGGCGTACAGGGTCGCCGAGGGCATTCCCATGCCCGATCCCATGACCGACAGCGGCTGGCCGTCGACCGTGCCGGTGAAGGCCAGCGCACCGCGTACGTCGCTGATGAGCCGTGCGTCCGGCATGAGGAGCTTGGCGATGCGTTCGGCGCGCTTCGGGTCGCCCGGGAGCAGGACGGCGGGGGCGAAGTCGCCCGGCTCGGCGGAGATGTGCGGCGTTGCCACGGTCAGTGGTCCTTTCGGTAGTGCGAGTGGGTGGTGGTGGTCGGGACGATCACGGGTACGCGATCCCCTCCGCGGCCGGCGGTTTGGCCGACTTCACGAATCCGGCGACGGCGAACACCGTTGCCAAGTAGGGGATCATGAGGACGAACTCGGTCGGGATAGGCGAGTTCAGGGTCTGGATGATGTAGCCGAGGTTGGTGGCGAACCCGAAGAACGCGGCCGCCCCGACGGCGCCGCGGGGATTCCACCGGCCCAGGATCATGGCGGCCAGGGCGATGTAGCCGTTGCCGGCGACCATGTTCTTGCTGAAGGCCAGGCCGAGCCCGACGGTGAACATCGCCCCGCCCATGCCGGCGAGCGCGCCGCCGAGCAGCACGTTGCGCCAGCGCAGCGCGTTGACCTTGATGCCCACGGTGTCGGCGGCACGCGGGTGCTCGCCGGCGGCCCGCGTCCGCAGGCCCCAGCGGCTCCGGAAGAGCATCACCTCCAGGACGACCACCACCACGTACATCAGGTAGATGAGGATGTTCTGGTCGAACAGCACGGGCCCGATCACGGGGATACCCGAGAGCACCGGGATCGGGATCGAGGGCAGGCTGAGGGCCTGGTTGAAGTGCGCCCGGTCGGGCCCTGTGAGGACGCTGGCGAGCAGGAACGACGTCAGCCCGAGCACCAGCATGTTGAGCACCACGCCGACGATGATGTGGTTGACGCGGTAGGTGATGGTGAAGACGGCGAGCAGCAGCGCCACCAGGATCCCGGCGACCGGCGCCGCGATCAGGGCGATCCACGGCGTCCCCACGATGGAGCCGATCACCGCCGCGGCGAACGCACCGAACAGCATCTGCGCCTCGATCGCCATGTTGATGATCCCGGACCGCTCGCACACCACGCCGGACAGCGAGCCGAAGACGAGCGGCACCGCGAAGGCGAGCGCTCCGGCGAACAGCCGGACGACCGGCATGGTCGCGCCGGTGCCGGCGACGACCCAGGCCAGGAATCCGAGGACGAAGAACGTGGCGGCCAGACCCACCGCCCAGAACGGGACGGGCCTGCGGCGCACGGCGAGCCAGGTGACGACGGCCGTCACGATCAACGCCAGCAGGGCCATCACCAGGATGAAGCCCCGCGAGGGCACCACGATGTCGGGGAAGGTGAACCACGGGGTGGCTCCCGTCATCGCGAACACCGAGGTGCCCGCTGCCCGTGCGCCCATGGCGACGGTGAGCAGCGTCAGCACCAGGCCGGTGATCGGCCAGCGCCACTGCACGGGCGCGAGCACGCCGGGTGCGGTCGCCAGGGGCGAGCCGGCGTCGGAGGGCCGGACGACGGCCGTGGTGCTGCTCATGCCTGTGCCTCCTTCGGGGCCGCCGCGGCCCGTGCGGTATGCCGGTCGCCCGGCTGCGGCAGGCGCAGGAGCCATCGGACGAGCGGTGGTGCGGCGATGAGCAGGACGATGACCGCCTGCGACACCTGGACGATGTCGACGGGTATGTGGGCGGCCGCCTGCATGACCGAGCCGCCCGCGTTCATCGCGCCGAACAGGATGCCGGCCCCGACGATGCCACGCGGCTTCGAGCCGCCCAGAAGGGCCACCGTGATGGCGTCGAACCCGTAGCTGGCGGCGACACCGGCGGTGAGGAACTTCTCGGTGCCGAGCGCCGGCGCGGTGCCGGCCAGCCCTGCCAGGGCGCCCGAGATCGCCATGATCAGCGTGATGACCACCGGAACGTTGATCCCGGCGGTGTGCGCGGCGCTGGGGTTGGCTCCCACCGCACGGATCTTGAAGCCGAGCGTCGAGCGCTCCATCAACCACCACACACCGACCGCCACGACCAACGCGAGGACGAAGCCCCAGTGCAGGCGGAACGACGAGCCGAGCAGGAGCGGATAGGCGGCGGACGCGTCCACGTTCATCGACTTGCCGGCATACCCGCCGACGCCCATGAAGGAGGGCTGTTTCAGCAGGAACTGCAGGAGGAAGCCGGCGACGAAGTTCAGCATGATGGTGCAGATGACCTCGTTCGATTTCACCCGCGCCTTCAGGATGCCGACGATCAGCCCCCACAGCGACCCGGCGATCGCGGCGGCGACGAGTGCGACGAGCAGATGCACGACGGGCGGCATGTCGAGGGCGAATCCCACCCAGCTCGCCGCGATCGCCCCCATGATGATCTGGCCCTGGCCACCGATGTTGAACAGCCCGCCACGGAACGCGACCCCGACGGCCAGGCCCGCGAGGATGAGCGGCACCGAGTTCGTCAGCGTCTCGGTGATGGGGCGGAACATGCCCACGGCCGTGGTGGCCTGGTAGTCGAAAATGGCCCCACGGAACAGCGAGGTGAAGTAGTTGCCGATCGCGGTGCCGACCGCGTCGAAGAAGTCGCCGGGCCGGGCGAACAGGTAGCCCGCCGTCGTCGCGACCGTGGTGTCGAACGCGGTGACGAGCAGCGCCCCGATCACCAGGGCGAGGACGATGGCCGAGACGATCACGGTGCCCTGCGAACTCATGATCTCGCGCAGCACGACCGAGAAGTCCTCGCGGTCGGACGACGGCTTCGGCGCCCGCCCGCCGGTCTTCTCGGCCTCGTGGGTGAGCGGCGTGTCGGTCACAGCGCACCTCCCTGGCTGTTCTGGGCCGCGCTGCCGTCGGCCTCGTCGTTCCCGGACACGTCGTCCCCCGGCGGGAGCGGTGGCTCCGGAGGCTCGTCGTCGGCCTGCCCGGCCTTCGCGGCCTCCTCGTAGGGCACCCCGGCCATCATCAGGCCGAGGACGTCGCGTGGCGTGCCGCGCGGAACCGTGCCGACGACCTGCCCCCGGTACATGATCACGATCCGGTCGGCCAGCGCGTCGATCTCGTCCAACTCGCTGGAGAAGAGCACGATCGCCGTGCCCGACTCCCGCTCGGCGAGCATCCGCTGATAGATGAACTCGATCGAGCCCACGTCCACACCCCGGGTCGGCTGGGAGGCGACCAGCAGTTCGAGGTCGCGCGACAGCTCCCGGGCGAGGATCGCCTTCTGCGCGTTGCCCCCCGACAGCGTGGAGATCGGATCGTCGATGTCGCCGACCCGCACGTCGAACTCGTCCCGGAGCTTCTCGGCATGGTTGTGGATCTCGCCCAGCTGCAGCGCGGCCCCCTTCGCGAACGGGGGCCGGTCGTGGACGTCGAGAACCAGGTTCTCGGCGATGCTGAAGGTGGCGATCAGCCCGTCGGCCTGACGGTCCTCCGGCACGTAGCCCATGCCCGCGTCCAGCCGTTGTTTGATCGACCGATGGGTCGCGTCGAGGCCGCCGATCGTGATCGTGCCCACCGTGGGCGTGCGGTCACCGAGGATCACCTCGGCGAGTTCGGTCTGCCCGTTGCCCTGGACGCCGCCCACCGCGAGCACCTCACCGGCGCCGACGGTGAAGCTGACATGGTCCACGACCGCGCGGCCCGTCTCGTCCAGGACGGTCACGTCGTCCAGCCGGCACACCTCGGGCGGATCGACCGGGGAGGTCTTCTCGATGTCGAGGTTGACGGCGCGTCCGACCATGAGGGACGCCAGCTCGGTCTCGGTGGAGGAAGGCGATGCCTGCCCGACGACGCGTCCCCGGCGGATGACGGTGATCGCGTCCGCGACCGCCCGCACCTCGCGGAGCTTGTGGGTGATGAAGACGATGGATGTGCCGGAGTCGGCCAGCTGGCGCATGATCGCCATGAGTTCGTCGGTCTCCTGGGGGGTGAGCACGGCGGTGGGCTCGTCCAGGATGAGGGTACGGGCGTCGCGGGACAGTGCCTTGATGATCTCGACACGCTGCTGGGCCCCGACCGACAGGTCCTGGATCAGGGCATCGGGGTCGATGTCGAAGCCGAACCTCTCCGACAGGTCGACGACCTTCCGGCGTGCCACCCCGCGGTTGATGATGCCGGCGAATCCGGTGGGCTCGTATCCCAGCGCCACCGACTCGGCCACGGTGAAGACGGGCACCAGCATGAAGTGCTGGTGCACCATGCCGATGCCGGCCGCGACCGCGTCGCCCGGCCCGGAGAACCTCATCGCGGTGCCGTCGATGACGATCTCGCCCTCGTCCGGCTGATACAACCCGTACAGCACGTTCATGAGAGTCGACTTGCCGGCACCGTTCTCGCCGAGCAGCGCGTGAATCCGGCCGGGTTCGACGCGCAGGTCGATCCGGTCGTTGGCCACCAGCGATCCGAAGCGTTTGGTGATGCCTTTGAGCTCGAGCAGCATTCCCGTTCCCCCGACTACGATCGGCTGATTCGCTGAGAACAGCGATTCGGGTGGACCCCGCCTGGGGCCCACCCGAATCGTGTCACATCGTCACGGCTGGTTGGTGGTCTCGACCGTGGTGGTGCCGTCCTCGATCTCCTTCTGGAGCGACTCGATCTCGGCCTTCAGGTCGTCGGAGACCTTCGAGTCGTAGTCGTGGTAAGGGGCCAGCCCGACCCCGCCGTTGGCGAGGGTGCCGACGTATGCCTCGCTGGAGAAGTCGCCGTCCGCGTGCGCCTTGATGGTGTCGTACACGGCCTGGTCGATCTCCTTGATGACCGAGGTCATGATGATGTCACCGTCGGAGGTCGACTCGTAGCCGTCGGAGTCGACCCAGATCACCGACGTTCCGGCGGCCTCCCTGACCGCGGCGAGGGCGCCGTTGCCGGCGTTGCCCGCGACCGGGTGGATGATGTCGGCACCCTGGGCGATCATGTTCGTCGTCAGCTGCTTGCCCTTGGCGGTGTCGGTGAAGTCACCGGTGAACGAGCCGTTCTGGGTCGCCTTGTCCCAGCCGAGGAGCTCGACGCTGGTGCCCTTGTCCTGGTTGTAGCGCGCGATGCCGTCGGCCAGGCCGTCCATGAAGATGGCCACCGACGGGATCTGCATGCCGCCCCAGGTGCCGATCTTGCCGGTCTGGGTCATGCCCGCGGCGAGGTAACCGCCCAGGTAGGCGGCCTCGGCGGTGCTGAACACCAGAGGCTTGGCGTTGTCGAGCTCGATGACGTTGTTGTCCTCGGTGATGCGCGAGTCGATGAGCGCGAAGTCGATGTCGGGGTTGGCGCGGGCGGCGTCGCGGATGGCGTCGTTGATCGTGTAGCCGACGCCGAAGATGATGGTGCAGTCCTGGGCGACCAGGTTGCTGATGTTCGGTGCGTACTCGGCCGCTCCGTGCGACTCCGCGGTCGCCGACTCGATGCCGAGCTCACTCACGGCCCGGTCGAGGCCGGCCTTGGCGGACTGGTTGAAGGACTTGTCGGTGAAGCCGCCGGCGTCGGACACAACGCATGCCTTGACGGCACTGTCGCTGCCACTCGACGCTGAGCTGGCGGCGGTGTCTTCCGGCGGCGCTCCACAGGCGCTGGTTACGAGCGCGAACCCGCTGAGCAGGGCTGCACCCGCGAACCTGGTGAATCGAGACTTGGAACCCACGGTTCCCTCCTTGTCGTGGCTTTTTGTGAATGCTCCTCGAAGCTTCGGCCAGACAGTAACATGCCGGTTCAGCGGGCAAACAATTCGTGAACGGCCCGTGATGAAAGCTTAACAATCGCCGCGTCCCCGGATGACGCGAGATTCTCCTCTCACGCCGCTGACAAGCCCGGCAGCCGTTCGCGCGCCGTCGTCCCCGGACTTCGGAACCCCGCGCCGTCCAGGCGGGCCGCGTGTTCTTCGCGCGGGCGCCGTGAACTCACGCGGGCCGTATGACACCCGCGCGAAAACACGGCGCCCGCGCGAGTGATCCGGCCTCCGTTCAGGCAGCCCGGTATCCCAGTGAGGAGTGCGATCCGAGACGGCGGGTGCGGCCGGTGGTCGGCTGGGATTCAGCCACTGTTGGCCCACTCACAGCTGGCGCACAGCCACGACAAACCGCGTCCACATGCGCCGTGCCTAGCGTCTGGCGCGTGTTTTGGACCTATCTACGCCGCGAGTTGTCGAATCGCCGCAAACAAACCGTCATCGTGGCAGTGGGGATGGCCCTGGCCATCGCGCTCGTCATCGTCGTCAACAGTCTCGCCGCCGGGGTGCGCAGCGCCCAGGCGACCGCCCTCGAATCGGTATACGGAGTCGGGACCGACATCACCATCACGCAAGCCGCAGCCGCCCCCACCGAGGGCGAGGAGGGGCAGGGGCCCGGCCGCTTCGAGTTCGGCGCGGACGAGGGCGAGACCCAGGACGGCTCGACCGTCATCAGCCAGTCCCGGCTCAGCACGGGCATGGGTGGCAGCACGTTCGATGCGAGCGCGCTCGACACCGCGCAGGCCATCGACGGCGTCGCGGCCGCGTCCGCCACGCTCAGCCTGACCAACACGACGTTCAACGGTGAGCTGCCCGACTCCTCCAGCTCGGACGCCTCGAGTGCCCCGACCAGCGGCACCGATCCTGGTTCGAGCGGTGGTGGCCCGGGCGGCGGATTCAACGGAGCCGGTGGCAGTGCCTTCGACGTCGACAGCTTCTCCGTGCTCGGCGTCGATCCCTCGGCCGAGGCGCTCGGCCCGCTCGCCTCCATCGAGGTGTCGTCCGGACGCGGCCTGGAGAGCTCCGACGCGGGGACCTACGTCGCCCTGCTCGACAGCAACTACGCCACGAGCTCCGATCTGGCGGTTGGTGACACCATCACCATCGCCGACACCGACTTCGAGATCGTCGGGGTGGTGTCGAGCACGTCCACGAGCTCCGACAGCGCGTCCAACGTGTACATCCCCCTCGACGTCGCGCAGAGCCTGTCGGGCCTCGACGGCCAGGTCAGCACCATCTACGTGCAGGCGTCCTCGGCGTCCGCGATCGACACCGTGCAGGCCGCTCTGCAGACCGCGCTGCCGGACACCACCGTCAACACCGAGTCGGATCTGGCCGAGACGATCACCGGCTCACTGGGCACCGCGTCGTCCATGATCGCCAACCTGGGCACCTGGCTGTCGGTGATCGTCCTGGCGGCGGCCATCCTCATCGCGGCCTTGCTCACCATCTCGGGGGTCACCCGGCGGACGCGCGAGTTCGGCACCCTCAAGGCCATCGGCTGGTCCAACGGCCGGGTCGTGCGCCAGGTCGCGGGTGAGTCCCTCGCGCAGTCCCTGATCGGGGCCGCGGTCGGCACCATCATCGGTGCGGTGGCGAGCCTGGTCATCTCGGCGGTCGGCATCACGCTCTCCGCGAGTGGGGCCAGCGGCGGGACGGGCCAGGCGGACGCCGGGTCACAGCCCACCGGCATGCCGACCGGCGGGGCGTTCGGCGGCGGCATGGGAGGTGGCATGTCCACCACGGCGGTAACGGCCAGCGACGTGACACTCACCGCGCCCCTCAACCCGACCGTGATCCTCCTGGCGATCGCGCTGGCCGTCCTGGGCGGCCTGATCGCCGGTGCCGTCGGCGGCTGGCGTGCTTCCCGGCTGCGTCCGGCCGAGGCTCTGCGATCGATCGCCTGATGCCGCGCACCGATCGCGGCCGAACCACCCACGTCATGCACACCGAAAGGCTCCACCATGTATGAACTGCGCGACGTCAAGCGCACCTATCGTCAGGGCAACCGCGTGGTCGCCGCGCTCAACGGGGTCACGCTGAGCATCCCGGACGGCCAACTGGTCGCCATCCAGGGGCCCACGGGCGGCGGCAAGTCGACCCTGCTCCACCTGCTCGGCGCCCTCGATCGCCCCACGGGCGGCGAGATCTCGCTGGGCGACACCGTCATCTCGCAGGCCAACGACCGGCAACTCGCGGACGTGCGCGCGACCAGGATCGGGTTCATCTTCCAGAGCTTCAACCTGATCCCGACGCTCACGGCGGTCGAGAACGTCGAGATGGCCCTCGTCCCGCTCGGGGTGACGCGGGAGGAGAGCCAGCAGCGGGCGATGGCGGCCCTCGAACGGGTCAGCCTGGACGACCGCGCCTCGCACCTGCCCTCCGAGTTGTCGGGCGGCCAGCAGCAGCGCGTGGCCATCGCCCGGGCCCTGGTCAAGAATCCCCAGGTCGTCCTCGGGGACGAGCCGACGGGCAACCTCGACGAGGAGACCAGGGACGAGATCATGGACGTGCTGGAGGGCCTGTGGCGCACCGAGGGCGTGACCCTCATCATCGTCACCCACGACAGCGCGGTGGCGGCCCGGGCGGAGCGGCGCCTGTACATCAAGAAGGGGCACCTGACCGACCGGAGCGCGGGGGTGGGTGCTTCGCGCTGAGGCCGGCGTCCGTCGCGGGTAGCATCACCCGGGGAAGCGAAAGCAGCCGCTGACAACCGCCCCGTCACCGGAGGAGACCACGATGGACGCAGCCGAGGCAGCCCGCGAGTGGATCGGCCACGACCCGGACGCGCGCGATCGGACCGAGCTCCAAGCCCTGGTCGACCTGGCCGGTGCGGGCGATCCCGAGGCTGCGGCCGACCTGGCCGATCGCATGAGCGGCCCGCTCGTCTTCGGCACCGCGGGGCTGCGCGGGGCGGTCGGGGCGGGGATGCACCGCATGAACACCGCCGTGGTCACCACGGCCACCGCCGGGCTCGCGGCGGTGCTCCGCGAGCACGTCGGCGACGACTTCCACGTCGTCATCGGCTACGACGGACGGCACAGGTCGGACGAGTTCGCGCGCGCCGCCGCGGGAGTCGTGGTCGCGGCGGGTGGACGCGCGAGCCTGCTGCCCGAACGCGCCCCGACCCCGGTGCTGTGCTTCGCCGTCAACCACCTGGGAGCCGACGCCGGGGTGATGGTGACCGCGTCCCACAACCCGCCCGCCGACAACGGGTACAAGGTCTACCTCGGTGGGCGCATGACCGGCCCGGACGCCCGCGGCGCGCAGATCGTCCCCCCGATCGACGGGCACATCATGGCGGCCATCGAGGCCGCCGGAGCTCCCGACACCGTCCCGGTGGCGGACGGCGGGTGGCAGGTGCTCACCGACGAGGTCATGGACGCCTATGCCGGCGCGGCGGCCGCCCTTCGGGCGCAGCTCGGCGTCCTGCATCCCTTCGAGGCCCGAGGCATGGGTGAACTGCGGGTCGTCCTCACCGCGATGCACGGGGTGGGGGCGAAGATGGCCTCCCGGGTGCTGGCCGAGGCCGGGGTGCACGACCTGCATCTCGTGCCCGAGCAGGCCGCCCCCGACCCCGATTTCCCGACCGTCGCCTTCCCGAACCCTGAGGAGCCCGGGGCGCTCGACCTCGCGAAACAACTCGCGCGATCCGTGGACGCGGACCTCGTCGTCGCCCTCGACCCGGACGCGGACCGTTGTTCGCTCGCGGTGCCCGACGCCGATGCCGACGGCGGTTGGCGGCAACTCACCGGTGACGAGATCGGCGCGGTGCTCGGTGACTATCTCGCCCGTGCGCATGCGGGCGACCCGGACGCGGTACTGGCGCGATCGATCGTGTCGTCGTCCCTGCTGGGACGCATCGCGGCTGCACACGGGGTGGGATCGGCGCAGACGCTCACCGGCTTCAAGTGGATCGCACGGGTGCCCGGCCTGGTCTACGGGTACGAGGAGGCCATCGGCTACTGCGTGAACCCCCTTGTCGTCCGAGACAAGGATGGCGTCACCGCGGGTCTGGTCGCCTGCATGATCGCTGCCGACGCCAAACACAGGGGGCAGAGCCTTCTCGACATCCTGGACGACCTCGCGGTCGCCCACGGGGTGTACGCGACGAGCCCGCTGACGTTCCGCGTCCGCGATCTGTCACTGATCGCCCGCGGTCTGGAGCGGCTCGGGGCCGATCCGCCCACGCAGCTCGCGGGTTCGCAGGTGGTCGAGTTCCTCGACCTCGCTGATGGCTACCTCGGTCTGCCGCCGACCCCGGGCTACCGCATCGAGACGGCGCGCGGCGATCGCGTGGTGGCACGGCCGTCGGGCACCGAACCCAAGCTCAAGTGCTACCTGGAGGTCGTCGAGCCGACCGGCTCGCGCGAGACGGTACCGCTGGCCAGGCAGGCCGCCGCGGCCCGCCTCGAGGCGATCAAGGCCGAGCTGACCACGGTGCTCGGGTTCGGAGGGGAACTGTGAACGACATCCGGCCGACGGGGACGCCCCGGATCTGGGCCCACAGAGGGGCCTCACGCCGCGCGCCCGAGAACACGCTCGCCGCTTTCTCGCTCGCGGTGGAGCTGGGCGCCGACGGGGTCGAGCTCGACGTGCAGCGCAGCGCCGACGGGGTGCTGGTGGTCTGCCACGACGAGACGGTCGACCGCACGAGCGACGGAACCGGCGCCATCGCCGATCTGACCTTCGCCCAGTTGCGCGCACTGCGCTTCGACAACGGCTTCGAGGGCTTCGCGGACGCCCGGATCCCGACCCTGCGGGAGGTGCTCGACCTGCTGGGGCCGAGCGGCCTGGTGGTGAACATCGAGTTGAAGAACTCGGTCGTCCGCTACGAGGGCATGGAGGCTCTGGTGCTGGACGAGGTGCGCGCCGCCGGTTTCGAGGACCGGATCGTGTTCTCGTCGTTCAACCACCGCAGCCTCGTGACGCTCCGCGAGCTCGGGACGAGCGCGCCTCTCGGCGTCCTCTACGTGGAGCCGCTCGTCGCGCCCTGGGCCTACGCGGCGTCCTTCGGAGCGGCGGCGCTGCACCCGTACGGCGGGTCGATCTGGGACGACGACATCGCCCGTGCCCACGAGGCAGGTGTGCGCGTCCACGCGTGGACGGTGGACGATCCGGAGCAGGTACGGGGATTGGCGGCGCAGGGCATCGATGCGATCATCACCAACGTGCCGGACGAGGCCCGCGCCGCGCTCGGTTGAGTGTCGGCCCCTGAGGGTGAACGCGGTCCCTGAGCCTGTCGAAGGGACGGTGCTCGTTTCGACAAGCTCAACGAGCGTTGTTGGTCCTTGGGTGGTGTTCGTTTCGACAAGCTCAACGAGCGTTGCTGGTCCCTGAGCCTGTCGAAGGGACGGTGTTCGTTTTGACAAGCTCGACGTGCGTTGTTGGTCCCTGAGCCTGTCGAAGGGACGGTGTTCGTTTCGACAGGCTCAACGTGCGTTGTTGGTCCTTGGGTGGTGTTCGTTTCGACAAGCTCAACGAGCGTTGTTGGTCCCTGAGCTTGTCGAAGGGACGGTGTTCGTTTCGACAGGCTCGACGTGCGTTGTTGGCGAACAACGTGGAAGATCGTGGTGCGTAGTCGAACCACAATCTTCCACGATCCGGTGGTGGTCAGCCGAGCATGGTCCGATCGGACAGCTGGGCGCCCTTGATCTGGTCGAACTGGGCCAGCAGGTCGGCGACGGTGGCGGCGCGCTTGTCGTCCCCGGCCAGTTCCAGGATGATGCGGCCCTCGTGCATCATGATGAGCCGGTTGCCGAGTTCCAGGGCCTGTTCCATGTTGTGCGTGACCATGAGCGTGGTCAGGGCGTGCCGCTCGACCATCTCGCGGGTGAGCCGGGTGATGAGCGCGGCGCGCTGCGGGTCGAGGGCAGCGGTGTGCTCGTCCAGCAGCAGGATGCGCGGTTTGGTGAACGAGGCCATGACGAGGCTCAGCGCCTGCCGCTGCCCGCCGGACAGCAGCCCGACCCGGGCCGTGAGGCGATTCTCCAGCCCGAGCTCGAGGCTCTTGAGTTCCTCGCGGAACTCGGCCTTGCGTGCACGGCTGACGCCGAGGTGCAGGCCGCGTCCCCGCGTGCGTGCCCAGGCGATCGCGAGATTCTCCTCGATCGTCAGGTGGGGCGAGGTGCCGGCCATCGGGTCCTGGAAGACCCGCCCGACGTAGCGAGCCACCTTGTAATCGGGATGTTTGGTGACGTCGAGCCCGTCGATCCACACCGAGCCGAGTTCGGGACGATAGCGTCCTGCCACCACGTTCAGCAGCGTCGACTTCCCGGCACCGTTGCTGCCGATCACGGTGACGAAGTCGCCCGGCTCCAACTCGAGTGTGACGTCGCGCAGGGCGATCTTCTCGTTGATCGTGTGCTGGAAGAACGCCTTCGAGACGTTCCGCACCTCCAGCATCGGGCGCGTCCGGGCGGAAACGGTCGTCTCAGGCATCCTTGCGACCTGCCTTCTTCACGAAGCCGTGCGACGGCGGACGCGCGTCGCCCGAGTCGAGTTCCTCGGCGTCCGGCGTACCCCACGGGTCGAACCCGGCATCGCGCTCGCGGGCGCGCGCCCGTATCTGGTTGAAGACGTCCCAGCGGGGCAGCAGCAGCGCGGCCACCACGATGATCGCGGAGAGCAGCTTCATGTCGTTCGGGTCGAACCACGGGATCATGAGTGCCGCCTGGATGATCGCCCGGTAGATGACCGAGCCTGCGACCACGGCCAGGGTGACGACCCAGATGCGCTGGGAGGTGAAGATCGCGGTGCCGATGATGACCGACGCGAGACCCGCGACGATGAGGCCGATACCCATCCCGATGTCGGCGTAGCCCTGGTACTGGGCGAACAACGCGCCCGACAACGAGACCAGACCGTTGCTGAGCGACAGCCCGAGCAGCTTCATCGCATCGGTGTTGATGCCCTGGGCGCGAGCCATGCCCTCGTTGTCGCCGGTCGACCGCAGGGCCAGCCCGAGGTCGGTCGACAAGAACCAGTCGAACGCGACGAGGAAGCACGCCAGCACCGCGGCCAGGATGCCGACGGACGCGAAGGTGCCGATCAGGCCGGCGTCCCGCAACGGGGTGAAGAGGGTGTCGATGCGCAGCAGCGGCACGTTCGCCTTGCCCATGATGCGCAGGTTGATGGAGTACAGCGCGATCTGGGTGAGGATGCCGGCGAGCAGCGGGTGGATCTTGCCCTTGGTGTTCAGCAGCCCGGTGACGAGCCCGGCCACCAGCCCTACGGCGGTGCCCGCGAGGGTGGCGAGGATCGGCGGCCAGCCCGCCACGAGCAGGGTCGCCGCCGTCGCCGCGCCGGTGGTGAAACTGCCGTCGATGGTGAGGTCGGCGAAATCGAGGATCCGGAACGTCAGATAGACCCCGAGGGCCATCAGTCCGAAGATGAGGCCCAAATCGAGCGCCGCGATCATCGACTACCAGTGCCTTTCTGGTTTCCTGTGCCCGGTCAGGCCGTCAGGATACCGTCTCGTCCGCCTCGTCGAGCAGGTCCTGGGGCACCGTGACGCCCATCCGCTCGGCGGCAGTGGTGTTGATGACCAGCTTGGGGGTCTTCTGGCTCTCGACGGCCAGTGTGGCCGGGTCGGCGCCCTCGGTGAGGATCTTCACGGCCATCTCGCCGGTCTGCCTGCCCAACTCGGTGTAGTCGAGGCCGTAGGTGATCAGGGCGCCCTTGGCGACCGAGTCGGTCTCGCCGGCGATGAGCGGGATCTGCTTGTCCTCGGCGACCTGGATGACCGTGTCGAGACCCGCCACCACGTTGTTGTCGGTGGGCACGTAGATGGCGTCGACGTCGAGGGTCTGCGCGGCCTGCAGCACCTCGCTGGTGGTGGTGATCGTCTTCTCGACGACGGTGAGGCCCTGTTCGTCGGCCGCCTCGCGGGCGAGTTCGACCTGCACCTGCGAGTTGACCTCGCCGGACGAGTAGAGGATGCCCACCGTCTTCGCGTCGGGGTTCAGCCGCTTGACCAGCGCGATCTGCTCGGCCACCGGGTTCATGTCGGTGGTGCCGGTGATGTTGCCCCCGGGCGTCTCGTTGCTGTCGACGAGGTCGGCCGCGACCGGATCGGTGACAGCCGTGAACAGGATGGGCGTGTCGATGATGGCCTGCGCCGCGGCCTGGGCGGTCGGGGTCGCCACGGCGAGGACGAGGTCGAGATCCTGCGAGGCGAACTTGCTGGCGATCGAGGTGGCGGTCGCCTGATCGCCCTGGGCGTTCTGCTCGTCGTACTCGGCTTCGATGCCGGCGTCGGCGAGTGCCTGCTTGAAGCCTTCGCGCGCCGCGTCCAGGGACGGGTGCGAGACGATCTGCGTGATGCCGATCCGGTACACCGTCCCGGAGCTCGACGAGCCGGAGGAGGAATCCGAGCCGCAGCCGGCGAGCGCCAGGGCGCCCACGATCGCGAGCGCGGTCATCCCACGCAGTGGGTTTGTCATGTCAGGTCCTTCCGATCCACTCAGCCCATCGCTCGATCACCGCGTCGGCGTCGACGGCGCGATCGCCATGGGACTCACCAACCTACCGCGCATCGGTGCTTGTCCGCGAGCCGACCCGTCCCGGGCCGCCTTCCATGGGAAACGGTGGGCGATTCCGGGCGGACGACGCGTCCAGGCTCTGGACGCCCGGTCAGGAAGCCGTCGAGCCGCCGTCGGCGTCGAACCGGTCCTGGACGCCCCTGGGAGGCGGAGGGAGATGGGGCGGATTGACCGAACCGCGGCCACGCATGCGTGAGACGTTCCTCCACAAGGGGAAGAGCAGGATCAGCGCCCAGAAGAACCCGCCGGATCGAAGCACGACGATCGTGACGACCGCAAGAACGACGAGCGAGACGATCCACATCACCGAGGGCTGCCAAGCCCGCTCCCGCCGTATCGCCCGACGGCTCGTCCGGTGCGGGTTCACCGGCGGATAGTAGGCATCACCAGCCGTGTACGGGGCGACCTGCTGATTCGGGTTCGGCGTCCAGGTCATGGACGACAGCGGCGGCGGGCCATCGGTCAGGGCATCCAACTCGTCGTGATCGGCGGTGTTCAGCGCGATCTCGACGCGCCTGTTGAGTTCACCCGCGTCCAGCTGTCCGGCGGCGTGTTGTGCGCGCAGCCCGGCGATGACGCGATCGCGGTCGGCGTCCTCGATGGGCAGATCCATTGCTTCAGCCTACCCGGGGCGATGTTCGGGCCATCCGGCCACGCAACGCCCAGCGATAGTGAGTCGCCCGCGGCCGACCGGATAGAGTTGCTCCCGTTGTCGAGGAGGAACGAATGGCGGAGAACGAGCGAACCGGCAAACGGATCGTCCAGAAGTATGGCGGTTCGTCTGTTGCGGACGCTGACTCGATCAAGCGTGTCGCCCGGCGGATCCTTGCCGCCAAGCAGGCAGGCAACGATGTGGTCGTCGTCATCTCGGCGATGGGGGACACGACCGACGATCTCATGGACCTCGCGCAGCAGGTGAGCCCCGATCCCAAGCCGCGAGAGCTCGACATGCTGCTCACCACCGGCGAGCGGCAGTCCGCGGCGCTGCTCGCCATGGCGCTGAACGATCTCGGGGCGAGGGCGCTCAGCTATACGGGAAGCCAGGCGGGGGTCATCACGACCGCCCAGCACGGCAACGCCCGCATCATCAACATCACGCCCGGCCGCATCGAGAAGGCACTGTCGTTGGGTTACATCGCCATCGTGGCCGGGTTCCAGGGGGTGTCGGAGGCGACGAAGGACGTGACCACGCTCGGCCGCGGCGCGTCCGACACGACGGCCGTCGCTCTGGCCGCCGCGCTGGGGGCGGAGGTCTGCGAGATCTACACCGATGTGGACGGCGTGTTCACCGCCGACCCGCGCATCGTCAAGGGTGCCCGCCGGATCCCCGAGATCAGCTACGAGGAGATGCTGGAACTGGCAGCGTGCGGCGCCAAGGTGCTGCACCTGCGCTGTGTGGAGTACGCGCGGCGCGAGGGGGTCGCCGTGCACGTGCGCAGTTCGTTCAGTGACAACCCGGGGACGATCGTGACCGGTCACGCCGATCTGAAGAAGGGGAACGCCATGGAAGAGGCAGTCATCAGCGGGGTCGCCCACGATCGCACCGAGGCCAAGATCACGGTCGCCGGCGTGCCCGACCAGGTGGGCAAGGCAGCCGCGATCTTCCGGATCATCGCGGCGAGCGACATCAACGTCGACATGATCGTGCAGAACGTCTCGGAGGTGGCGACCGGCGCCACCGACATCACCTTCACCATCCCGAAGACCGACGGCAAGCGGGCGGTGGACGCGCTGAACGCGGCCCGCGACGAGATCGGCTTCGCCGAGCTGCGCTATGACGACCAGATCGGCAAGGTCGCCGTGGTCGGCGTGGGCATGCGGACGCACCCCGGTGTGACGGCCAGGTTCTTCGAAGCGCTCGCGAGAGTGGGTGTGAACATATCGATGATCAGCACCTCGGAGATCCGTATATCGGTCGTCGTCGACGCGGCGGACGTCGATGCGGCCGTACAGGCCGCCCACACCGAATTTGGCCTGGACGGGGCCGAGGAGGCTGTCGTCTACGCGGGAACGGGGCGGTGACCGAAGGGCCCCCCACGCCCCCCCGACGCGGCTTCCGGGAAGGAGCCACGCCGGGAGGGTCGCACGCGGGGCCCCCCGCCCGACGGGCCGACTACTTCAACCAGGGGTACTTCGATCCGGACGAGACGGCCTATCTGCCCGTCATCGACCCGACGATCGCCCACTTCGTCCCGCCCGCGCCCGTCGTCCGGCACGACATCGGCTCGCGGGCGTACCGGCCCCTGCATTCCGGGCCGCATCCCTCGGTCGCGCAACGTGCCGTCGACACCGGTGAGGCCCCTGTCGGCGAGCCCGAGGGCACGGAGGTCCCCGAGTCGCTCGACGAGTCGATCGACAAGGCCGATCGCAAGAATCTGGGACGCAACTCCATCCTCATGGCGTCGGGGACGCTGGCCAGCCGCGTCCTCGGCATGGTCAACGCGACCCTCCAGGCATGGGTGCTCGGCCAGTCGGTGGCCGCCGATGCCTTCAAGGCTGCGAACACTCTGCCGAACTTCATCCTCGTGCTGCTGTCGGGAGGCATCCTCAACGCGATCCTGGTACCCCAGATCACCAAGGCCATGAAGCGGCCGGACGGCGGCAAGGATTACGTCGACAGGTTGTTGACAGCCACGTTCATGCTTGTCATTGCGGTGGCGGCCCTCTGCACTGCCGGGGCGGCCGTGTTCATCCGGGTGTTCACCTCGCTGAGTGGGCCGGGGCTGCACCTGGCCATCTCCTTCGCGTTCCTGTGCATGCCCCAGGTGCTCTTCTACGGTGTCTTCGCCGTGCTGGGCAACATCCTCAACGCGCGCGGCAGCTTCGGAGCGTACGGGTGGGCGCCGGTGGCCAACAACGTGGTGGCCATCATCGGCGAGATCGTCTTCCTGCGGTTGTGGGGTCAGCAGGACGATCCCACGGTCTGGACCTCCGAGATGGTCTGGGTGCTGGCGGGTACGGCAACGTTCGGCATCCTCATCCAGACGATCGTCCTGCTGCCCTTCCTGCGACGGACCGGCTTCCGGTGGTCGCCGCGCTGGGGTCTGCGGGGCTACGGCTTCGGGCAGGTGGGACGGTTCGCGGGGCTCACCTTCCTCGCGCTCGTCATCGCCCAGGGCGGCGGGCTGCTGATCATGAAGGTGGCCACCTACCTTCCGATCAATGCCGGGGACGAGATCTACGTACCCGGCTATGCGGCCTACCAGAATGCGCTGAGCCTGTTCCAGGTGCCGTACTCCCTCATCGGGATCTCGCTGCTGACGGCATTGTTCCCACAGTTGGCGCGCGCTTGGCAGCGTCGCGACGAGCCGGGGGACGATGCCTTCGGCATGCAGGCGCTCCTGCGCAAGGGCCTCACTCTGCCTGCCGTCGGCATCATCCCAGCGAGCGCGGTGCTCATCAGCCTCGCAGGACCGATCGTCAGCGTCATCTACTTCACCCTCGACCGTGACGAGGCGTCGGCGACCGCTGCGTTGCTGATGGTGATGGCGTCCAGCACTCTGCCGTACACGATCGCCACCTTGCAGCAGCAGTACTGCTTCGCCACCGAGCAGGGCCGCACCAACTTGTGGATGCAGTGCCTGTCGACCGGTATCCAGGTCACCTTCGCATTGCTGTCACTCACCGTGCCCGCGCACAACGGCATGGCCGTCCTGTGCCTGGGGATGCTGGTGAGCAATACCACGCTCGCGCTCGTGTTCGTGTGGTACGCGCGGCGCCAAGTGGGCGGCCTGGGCCTGTCGGACGTGCTCCGGCTCTACGTGCGGCTGGGGTTGGCGTCCGTGATCGGGGGGCTGGCGGCCTGGGGGACGAGCGTCCTGGTGCTGTCGTTCGGCGAGGCATGGGCCTGGCAGGCGCTCGCTCTCGGCCTGGGTGCGCTGGTGTTCGTGGCGGTGTTCACGCTCGCGGCCAGGATCATGCACATCACCGAGTACTTCGATCTGCTCAACCCGGTGCTGCGCCGCCTGCACCTTCCCCAGTTGTAGGCGAACTCGGCTGTAGCCGGCGTCGGCTGTAGACGGTGGCCTGATGGCGCCGGCTGTGGGGGTGGCCCCGGCTGCAGGTGGTTTTGGCGGCTGTAGGTGATCCCGGCGCTGCGCAGCCGGACAGCTGGCCTTCTCCACGCGGCCCGCCTGACCTCGCGCGGGTCTCGTGTTCTTCACGCGGGTGCTGTGTGCTCCCGCGGGCGTTGTACGACCCGCGGGAAGTGACGGCGCCCGCGCGAGGTCAGGCGGGCCGCGTGAACGGGGTGAGGGCGCGTGAACGGGGGTGGGGGTGCGTGAACGGGGTGGGGGTGCGCGTGAACAAGAGCGAAGCTGGGCCCGGTGGGCCCGGGCGAGAGGTCTGCCCGCGTCCCGGATCGGAGCCTCAGGCCAGCGGGCCCTGCAGCAGGCGATCCCAGGTGTCGGCGTCGTCCCAGGCCAGCGAGCCGTTCGTGAGCCAGCTGATCGCGGCCAGGCGCTCGGCGACGACCTCGCCGTCGGTGTCGGGCACCACGGTGCCGCCGTACAGCTGCTGCTCGGTCAGTGCCCATCCCATGGAGTGCAGGCATTCGTACTCGTCCAGCAACTCGCCGACGGGACGCAACTCCAGCTCTTCGAGGAAGGCCGTCTCGCCGGCCGACAGGACGAGCTGTTTCACCTGATCGGTCGTGCAGCTGTGCGACGGCCATTCGAGCGTGGTGCGATCGATGGCCCACAGCAGCTCGAGGGCCGATTCGATTCTCCAGGTCAGTTGCAGGGCCTGCTGCTCGTCCCGTTGCTCGAAGAGGTCGCGCTCGGCCGGGCTCATGGCGGCGAACCCCTGCGGGAACGACCACTGCATGGCCTCGGGGTCGAGCGGGTTCCCCCCGGCCAGCGAGGACGCGAAGTCCGAGACGAGGACGAGGGCGAGAATGCGCAGCCCGACGGCCTCGGCGGATCGGGGGACGACCTCGCTCTCGGCGCGCACCGGGGGAACCGCCGCCGGCACGGGGATGCTCCTGGCGCTCGCGAGCCACTGGCGAACCCGTTCGCCGCGCTCGCGGGCCTCGGGCACCACGGGTACTTCGCCGGACGCGTCCCCGTGCGGGCCGGGCAGCAGCGGACGACCGCGTCCGTCCAGCACCGCACCGTCGATCACCAGCACGGCGTTGGCCTGCTTCGCCCAGCTGGTCAGGTCGGAGAGCTGGTCGGGATCGTCCGCGTCGATGGTGAACGAGTACCAGCGCTGCACGTCGCGGACATGCCGTAGGAGAGCGTCGGTGCCCACCGTGACACTTCCGGCGGCCGCCGCCTCGACGTAGTCCTCGAAGTCGCGCAGGTGGTCCTCGAAGGCTTGGTCGGGCCCGTCCCCGGCGGTCCAACGTGCGCGCTCGGCGGGGTCGGCAAAGCTGTGGGTGCAGCTGCCGCGCCGCGTCGAGTACGCATTGATCAGCATGGCCATAGCCTATGCGGCGGTCAGACGCCTCGTGGCCCGACACCCGACGAGGCTACGACCTTTGCTCTGCGCGAACTGCCGGGAGCCTACCCGGTTGCCCCGCGCGGATGCGCCCGGGGCAACCGGATCGAGGCCGTCACAGCCCGAGCACTCCGAAGCAGACGAGGCAGATGATCGCTCCGACCACCGCCATCGACAGGCCCCAGAACAGCAGGTGACGGAAGAGCTTGGCCTTGTCCTCGTGCTCGGCGGCGCACGCGAGGCACAGCGCGCCGAAGACCGACAGGGGAGAGGTGTCGACCAGGTGGGCGCCGACGTTGATCGACGAGATGAGCGAGATCGGGTCCCCTCCCCCGATCTCCTGGATGATGCCCGGGACCATCGGCAGGAACGTGGGCATGACCACGCCCGACGAGCTGGAATAGGCCGAGACGACACCGCTGACCAGGGCGAGGACGCCGGTGACGGTGATGGGGTTGGAGATGGCGCCGATCGAGTTGGCGATCACCGCCAGGCCTCCGGCCTGGTCCATGATGCCGATCAGCAGCGACATGCCGCAGACCATGACGATGACGCCCCAGGGCATCTCCTTGATCGCCTGCGAGTCGTCGGCGATGCCCAGCAGGAGGAACGCGGCGCTGATGAAGAAGGCGGTCATCCCGACGTCCCACTTGAAGAAGATGACCATGACGATGAGCACGACCATCCCGGCCAGGGTGGACCACTGCTTCGGGGTGAACGGCTCGGGTTTCGGGGCGATCTCGTCGATGTCGATGCCGCCGCTCTTCTGTTTGCGCATCCAGGCCCCGCCGCCGAGCAGGAAGAACCCTCCCAGGTTGACGACGCTCTGGGCGATCTCGGAGTTGAAGTACATCTTCCAGCCGATCCCGGGCAGCTGGTCCTCGGTGATCCCGAGTTGCGGGGCCATGGCGGCGATCAGGCTGTTGGAGATGATCCCGGTCGGCGCGATGGGTGAGAACGCGGCGCCGTCCGCCGCCCCGACGATCAGCAGGGTCATGGCGAAGGCGGGCAACCCGATTCGTCCGGCGATCGCCATCGCGGTGGGTGCCAGCAGGGCGACGGTGGCGATGTTGCCCGGCCCGATCGTGGTGATCGCGGTCACCAGGAGGAAGAGCGTGAGGGGGATGAACGCGGTGTTCGTCCTTGCCAGCCGCACGGTATGGGCGGTCAGCTTCTCCATCGTGCCGTTCACCTGCGCGCAGGAGAACATGAAGGTGACGCCGGTCAACGTCATGAACAGGCTGATCGGCCAGCTCGCGAAGGTCTCCGACAACTTCATGCCGAGCAACGCCATGCCGATGGCGATGCCGGCGGCGATCGCGAGGATGCCGACGTTCATGTCCCGGAAGCAGGAGATGATCACGATGACGGCCAGCGCTATGAGCGACACGAGTGCCGCGGTGGATATTCCCACGGGAGTTTCCTAACTGTGAGGGGTGTGCTCCGGTGATCCGGCTTCGTTGCCGGTGGGAGCAACCCGTCGTCGAACCGGTGCCACTGGTCCGTCCGTGGGTATGCCGCGAGCGATCTGGTAGGGGTGCCACCGTCTCGGGCACGAGGATTCGGCGGAAGCGGTTCCCTGTCGGCCACGACGTGGCGGTGCGGGGCAGCGGTGGTCGGCTTGCCGACGCGGCCAGGAGCCTTGGGGAACGTCGTCGTTCCATGACAACACGCTTTCGGAACTCTCGAGCGAAGAGAATGGTCCGACCGAACGGGTCGCTCAGAATCTAGCAGGCGTCCGGTTCATGCGGGCGGCTTTATATGAGGCACATCACGGTCAAGTCTTGACCGTCGGCGGGGTGCGGCGAGTCGACCCGGGCGGCCGGCGTCCACGCCCCGGCGGAGGAGCCGGGCGTACTGGCGGGGTCAGTAGTGGCTCACCACGACGGTGCCCATCGGGGCCCAGTCGTAGATGAACTTCGCGGAGCTGACGGGCAGGTTCACACAGCCGTGCGATCCTCCCGGGCCGCTCCAGCCGAACGAGTCGCGCCACGGTGCGCCGTGGAAGGCGATCGATCCGGTGAAGTAGGTGACCCAGGGGATACCCGGGGCCACGTAGGGCGTCCCGTCCGGGTTGGTGCCGCGCATCGTCTGCACGTCGTACTTCAGATAGACGCGGAAGGTGCCGGTGGGGGTCGGCATCTCCGGCATCCCCGGGACCATGGCCATCGGGCCGGACACGACTGTCGCACCCTCGTAGGCGGTCACGGAGTTCGAGCTCAGGTCGACGTCGAGCCATTTCTCGCCCGGCGCGGCCTGGTAGACGAGGTTCTGCGCGCCTTCGGCGATCAGGCGGTCCTCGTAGGTCGGCTCGGTCGCGTCGTAACTGAGCGCACCCGAATACGGGACTCCTGCCTGCAGGGCGGCGACGGCCTCGCTGGTCACCGCGTCGGTGTTGGTGGCCGCGTAACCCGTCTGGCCCTCCTGCGAGATCGAGACGACCTCGCCGCGTTCGTTCACGTTGCGGACGCCCGCGACGGGCGCGATCTCGGTGGCCTCGCCGACCGAGGCGATCCAGGCGCCCACGCGTGCCCCGTCGACGGCCGGCTGCGGGTCGGCGGTGTCGAGGGCAGGCAGTGCCACCCAGCCGACCTTCTCGGTGGCCGACGCGGCGTGGATCTCGCCTCTTCCGTCGACGGCCACGTCCAGTGACACCAGGCCGTTGGCCGCGTCCGCCACCTTCTGCGCCTTCTCGGTCGACACCAGCGGCTCGACCGATGTGGGCGACAGGACGACGTCGGTCGACGTCAGGGTGGCCGCAGCCGCGGTCGCGGCCTCGATCAGCGGCCCTGCGTCCACACTGATGCCTGCCTGAGCAGGGGTGACGGCGAACGACGCACCGTCGGCGGCGACGGACACGGTCGCGTCTCTCGCCGGGGCGCTGGCATCGCCGACCAGGCCGTCGACAACCTGCTGCGCCCTGGAGTCGTCGAAGCTGACCACGATCGGCACGTCACGGCCGGCGGTCAGCGCCGACAGGCGGCTGCCGAGTTGGCCGTTGGCCTCGAACGCGTTGGCGATGGTGGCCTCGGCGTCCACGACGGCGCCGAGATCGGCCAGTGTGAACGTGGTCGTCCGGCCATCGAGCGTCACGTCGATGCCGACGTCCGCGGCGCGTTGCGACAGCGCGGCGGCGGCCTGCTCGGCCGTCTGCCCCGTGACCGAGGTCCCGGCCACGGTCACACCCGGCAGCCCGCGGCCCGAGAAGTACGTGGCGTACGCGGTGGTGGCGCCGGCCAGCCCGACGACGACCACGGCCGCCGTCCCCAGCGCGATGCGGCGACGCGTGAAGATGCTCCGTTTCACGCGCACAGCCTAAGTTCAACTGGGTTCAGGCATCCAGACCTTTGTGGCCGACGATGGCTGGGGCCGGGTCAGTCGGCGTGGACGTCGCGTCCCGCGCTGTGGTCGCGGAGGGCATCGACGACGAAGATCACCAAGGCGACCCAGATGATCGAGAACCCGAGCCAGCGCGCCGGGGGCATCTGCTCGCCGATGATCAGCCATCCGATGAGGAACTGCAGGATCGGGGCGACGTACTGCAGGATGCCCATCGTCGACAGCCGGACGCGTGCGGTGGCCGCCGCGAACAGCAGCAGGGGGATGGCCGTGACGGGGCCGGCCAGCGCCATCAGCGCCCCGTAGCCGCTGAGCGGGTTCACCGTGCCCTGGCCGACCGCTGCCAGCCAGGCAAGGTAGGCGATGGCGAACGGGGTGGCCGCGCACGATTCCACGGTGAGCCCGGCCAGCGGGGGAACCGCGGCCCCGACCCGCTTCTTGAGCAGACCGTACAGGCCGAAGGTCAGCGCCAGGCCGATGGCCACCCAGGGGACACGGCCGTAGGCGACGATGAGGACGACGACGGCCAGCGTCCCGATGCCGAAGGCCACCCATTGCAGACGACGCATCCGCTCACCCAGCAGCACCACCCCGAAGGTGGCGTTCACGAGGGGATTGATGAAATAACCGAGGGCGGCGTCGATCGCGAAGCCGTTGTTCACACCCCAGACGTAGAGCGTCCAGTTTCCCGCGACGAGGATGCCGGCCAGTGCGAGGACGATGGTCGCGCGCCGATTCGCGAGCACCCGGCGCACCTGCCGCCACTGCCGGAGCACCGCGAGTGCGAGCAGGCAGAACACCAGCGAGCAGATCACCCGGTAGGCGACGATCTCGAATGCGCCCGACCGGGTCAGCAACTGGAAGTAGAGCGGGAACATGCCCCATAGGAAATACGCGATGAAGCCGTACCAGACGCCCCGGCGGTTGTTGTCCACCTCCGAATACTCGCATGGTGCCGACGGTCTGTGCCTGCCGGTTCATGGATGGCGCAGTCATCTCCGGGCCCGCGACGGGGTGCTCTCGCGGGGAGCCGGCCCGATTGACCGAACTGATATGGCAGTCGTAGCATCCAAACTGAATCACACATCGCTGTGGCGGCGCCGCCCGCCGTACACGTGACCACGAGGGTCACCCGGCGCGGCGCTGTTGTCTCGTGGAGGGAGTTCTGCCTTGGCCACCGTGCAGGGAATCCTGCTGCTGTTGACCTTCATCGGCCTCATCGTCTATTGCTTCCGAGGGGGAAACCTGCTCCTCGGGTTCCTCGCGATCTCCGTCCTGTGGTGCGTGATCGGCTGGGTCCCGATCGGGACGGTCGTCACCGACGTGTTCCAGAAATCGGTCGCGAACTACGGGGCGACCATCGCGATCATCGTCTTCGGCGCCTGGTTCGGCAAGATCATCGTCGACACCGGGATCGCGGGATCGATAATCAAGAAGGTCGTGGAACTGGCCGGCGACAAGGCCCTCCTGACCTCCATCCTGCTGATCGTCGTGTGCACGGCCATCTTCACCAGCGCCTTCGGCGTCGGGTCCGTGATGGCCATCGGCATGATCGTCCTGCCCATCATGTTCTCGATGGGAGTTCCCAAGCACGTCGCGTTGTCGTCCTACATGTTCTCGGTGGCCGGGGGCATGTATCTCAACATCGCGTACGTCAGCCAGTTCTACGCGTTCTTCAACGTCAACTACAACGAGAACGGCTACGTCCGGTTCGCGCTGATCGCCACGGCGATCCACGTGCTGCTGACGATCGTCTTCCTCGTCTTCCACAGCGTGCGCGCCAAGACGCGTGGGCTCGCACGGCACGCCTGGGCCGCCAGGATCACCGACTCGTCCAGCCAGGTGCCGGTCTACTCGTTCATCGTGCCGTTCATCCCGATCGTCATGGTCGCCGTCTTCAAGTGGCAGCCGGTTCCTGCGTTCATCCTGGGCATCTTCGCCGGCATCCTGCTGACCAAGAACATGACCAGCTACAAGCGCGTGGTGGACGTCATGCAGAAGACACTGCACGACGGCATCTCGGAGTCGGGCCTGCTGATCGGCATGCTGTACGGCGTCAACATCTTCCAGGCCGCCGCCACGCAGGTCTCGCCGATCCTCTCTCATCTGCTCGGGGGCATCATCCCGCACAGCATGCTGGCACTGGTGATCGCGTTCGGCATCCTGGCGCCGCTGGCTCTGTTCCGTGGCCCGCTGATGATCTACGGCTCCGGCGCCGCGACCGTCGCGGTGCTGCAGGCGCTGGGCATCTTCTCCGACTGGTTCCTGTTCGGCCTGTTCCTCATCCCGCCCGTGGCCATCGTCGCCAACACCTGCCCGACCCAGTCGTGGGGCATGTGGGGTCTGAGCTACGCCAAGGTCGAGCCGAGGACGTACATCAAGACCGGTCTCCCATGGGGCTGGCTGATGTGCATCATCATGGAGTTGCTGGCGTACTTCACGCTGGCGGTGTGAGGAGCCGGAATCCATGACTGACCGCAAAGTCCGCATCGGCATCGACGTCGGGGGAACCCACACCAAGGCCGTCGCCATCGACAACGCGACGAACCAGCTCATCTCCAAGGGATCGGTGATGACCACCCACCACCATCCCCGCGGGGTGGCCCAGGGCGTCGTCGACTCCTTCCAGGAGTGTCTGCGCAACGGTGACATCTCACCCGACGAAGTGATCTTCATCGCCCATTCGACGACGCAGGCGACCAACGCCCTCCTGGAGGGCGATGTGGCCACGGTCGGCGTCCTGGGAATGGGCAAGGGTGGCATCGAGGGTTTCATGAGCAAGCGCCAGACCCGGATCGACGACATCGATCTGGGCACCGGCAAATCGATCCATGTGCTCAGCGACTACGCCCTGGTGAAGGACGTCACGGGGCAGACCGCCCCGTCCCTGGTCGACCACATGGCCGAGCAGGGTGCGCAGGTGATCGTCGCGTCGAAGGCGTTCGGGGTGGACGACGCCACGGAGGAGAAGCTGATCACCGACGCCGCGGAAGCCAAGGGGATGGGCGCGACCGCCGCGTCCGACATCACCAAGCTGTACGGGCTCAAGACCCGCACCCGTACGGCCGCGCTGAACGCGTCCATCCTGCCCAAGATGCTGGAGACCGCGAACAGCACCGAGGCGAGTGTCCGCGAAGCGGGCATCACGGTGCCGCTCATGATCATGCGCGGCGACGGTGGCGTCATGCAGGTGGAGGAGATGCGCCACAAGCCCATTCTCACCATGCTGTCGGGCCCCGCGGCGTCGGTGGTCGGTGCTCTCATGTACCTGCGGGCGTCCAACGGCGTCTACTTCGAGGTCGGGGGCACGTCGACGAACATCGGCGTGATCAAGGACGCCCGCCCGGCCGTCGACTACTCGGTGATCGGTGGCCACCGCACCTATGTCAACTCGCTCGACGTGCGTGTGCTTGGCGTGGCGGGTGGCTCGATGGTGCGGGCCGGTGACCACGAGATCGTCGACGTAGGCCCGAGGAGTGCGCACATCGCCGATCTGCCGTATGCGGCCTTCACGGAGCCCTCGCTGTTCGAGGGGGCGAGCCTCTACCGCTTCCAGCCGAGGCCGGGCGACCCGGAGGACTACGTGGCGATCCGCCTGAACGACGGGTCGAGTTGCGCGATCACCAACACGTGCGCGGCGAACGCCGCGGGCCTGCTGGACGAGGGCGACTACTCGAGGGGCAGCTACGAGTCCAGCCGCGCGGCGGTCAAGCTGCTCGCGGACGAGATCGGGGCGTCGATCGAGGAGACCGCCGAGGCGATCCTGCGGCGCAGCTGCGAGAAGATCATCCCGGTCGTGGACGAACTGCTCGCCAAGTACAAGCTGGAACCCGACCAGGTCGTGCTCGTCGGGGCCGGGGGCGGCGCGTCCACCCTGCTGAAGTACACCGGCAAGCTCACCGGTCACCCGTATCAGATACCCGAGAACGCCGAGGTGATCAGTTCGATCGGCGTCGCGCTGGCCATGGTGCGCGAGATGGTGCAACGGACGATCCCGAATCCCACGCCGGACGACATCGTCCAGCTCAAACGGGAGGCCAGGGAACTGGCCGTCAGGGCGGGCGCCGTCGAGGAGACGATCGACCTGTTCATCGAGATCGACGACCAGGCCCAGACCGTGACGGCGATCGCGATGGGCTCCACAGAGGTGCGCACCACCGACCTGTCGAAGAACTGCAGCCGCGAGGAGGCCGTCGAGTTGGCGGCCGAATCGATGGGCGTGGCGCCCTCGCAGGTCGACGTGACGGCCGACAACGGCTACTTCCGTGTGCTGACGGCCGACAAGGCAGGACGTCAGGCCCTGCGTGTGGTCGACTCCCGGGGCTTCATCAAGGTGCAGCGGGCCAACGCCCAGGCCGACACCGTCACGCCGCAGGACGCGAGCGAGGCGATCGTCCATGCGTGGAACAACACGGGCAACTACTCGATGCAGATGGTGCTCAATCCGGATGTGTACATCATCGCCGGTGGCCGGCTGGTGGACTACTCCGGCCTGCCCGAGCTCGATCAGGTCACCGGCCTGTTCGCCTCGGAGTTCGAGGACATCGCACCGGACGAGCCGGTGATCGTGGTGGCCGCCCGCAACGAGTTGTGACCACGCGGTGAGTGACTCCGCGGAACTGCTGCACCGGGTACGGGAGACCGACCCGGTGGCCTGGCTGGCCTGGACTCTTCGCAAGTCCGGGCCGGCCAGGCGTCTGCCCGCCGCCGATCGGCTCGCACTGATCGAACGCGGGATCCGGTCGGCCGCCGACGCCGACGAGGCCTTCCGCGGCATTTCCGTGCGCGACGCGCTGGCCTCAGAGAAGGTGCCCGTCGCCGATGTCGAGGAGCCCGAGCCCACCGCCTATCCGTATCTGGCCGTGTTCGACGAGGCGACGCGCTCCATCGACGTCAACGTGCGGCTGCTGGCCCGCCTGGAGGAGTGGTGGGCGGGGCCGGAGGCGGACCCGTCGCTCGTGGTGGAGGCACGGGAACTCGCCGGTCGCGTGACCGAGGTCGCACTGGCCCACGAACTCTTCCACGTCCACGAGGCGGCTCATCGCCCGCCTCAGGGACGAGCGGGGGTGTTCAAGAGGTATCGCCAACTTCAGCTGGACGAGTCCGTCGCCGAGGTGGGAGCGGTCGCCTTCTCCCAGGCCAAGGCCGGGCTGGAATGCTCCCCGGTCGTCTTCGAATTCGCCATCGCCCTCATGCTCGACAGCCCCGCGACGGTGCTGCGGGCGCTTCAGGAGGTCTCATGACCGCTTCACCCGCCCTCTGCGTGTTCGAGCCCAACCGGGTGCGCCGCAACTACCGGGGCGGTGCCGGCATCGACCGGCTGCTGGGTGCGTCCCGTCCCGTCGACGGCGACCGTCCCGAGGACTGGGTCGGATCGCTCGTCGAGGCGCGCAACCCGGGATTGCCCGAGATCCCCGGTGAGGGGCTCGCGCGGGTCCGCGTCCCGGGGGGCGAACCCGTGGCGTTCGCCGACCTCATCGCCTCCGACCCGGGATGGTTCCTCGGCGCCGGGCATCGCGCGCGGTACGGCGACAGTCTCGGATTCCTCACGAAACTGCTGGACTCGTCCATGCGTCTGCACATGCAGGCCCACCCGACGAGGGAGTTCTCGAGGGCGCGGCTGGACTCGGAGTGGGGGAAGTTCGAGGCCTACTACGTGCTGGCGGCCCGCGACCCGGAGCATGCCTACATCAGGCTGGGGTTTCAGCACCTGTCCTCGCGCGAGGAGTGGCGGCGGATCGTCGTCACACAGGACATCGCTGCGATGGATGCCTGTTTCGATCCCGTGCCGGTCAGGGTGGGCGACATCGTCCACATCCCGGGGGCCGTGGCGCATGCCATCGGGGAGGGCATCACGCTGGTCGAGATCATGGAGCCCAGCGACTGGGTGGTGCGCTGCGAGTTCGTCCGCGAGGGCATCGAGGTGCCCCCGCCGGCGCGTTTCATGGGCCGTGACCTCGACTTCTGCATGGACGTCTTCGACTACGCCAACCTGACCACCGCCCAGGTTCGGGAACGGTACTTCCATCGTCCCGAGCCCGTGGCACCGGGGCTCGACCGGCTGCTGTCGGCCGAGGTGGCGCCCACGTTCGAGGTGTTCCGGGTGAGGCCCGGCGCCGATCCGTTGCCCGCGAGTCCGCGGTTCGCCGTCGCCCTCGTCACGCGTGGCGAGGCGACGCTTCGCGCCGGGGGCTCACAGGTGCACCTGGGGCAGGCGCAGTCGGGATTCGTGGCTGCGGGGGCCGGCCGGGTGGACGTCGAGGTCTCGGACGACGGCGAGCTGCTGCTCGTCACCAACCTCGCGTAGCGGTCGGTCGTCGCGGTTTCGCGTGTACCCGTCGCCGCTAGTGGCGACGGGTCTGGCCGCCCGGTGGGGATGAGAAGTCCTGATGCGTGTCGAGTGTGGTCACGCCGAGGTCCTGCCATGCCGTCAGCAGTTGCGCGTCGCCACTCGCGGCGATCACATCGGCGTCGTTGATCATGACGACCGACGCGCAGTGCACAGCGTCGTAGCCACGCAGAGCCCTCGGGCGCGTCAGGTCGGCTGCCCGGGCCGCCAGCTCGTCCGTCAGGTCGACGACGTCGATATCCGGCCAGAGGGCGACGAAGTTGGCCCACGCCTGGTCGTGCTGTTCGGCTGTCAGGCGTCCTCGACGCTCGGCCATGGCCAGAGCCGCGGCAACCTCGACGTAGGCCAACTGCGAACTGACCCGCCGGTCGGCGCCGTCCCAGATGCGGCGGCACATCTCACTGGAAGGCTCGGCAATCAGGATCGGTACGACCGCTGAGGTGTCGAGGTAGACGATCACCGCCGCTGATCACTCACGAGGTCACTGACCGTCCCGGCTGCCTGAATGGGCGGCGGCAGCG
This sequence comes from Brooklawnia cerclae, assembly GCF_011758645.1. Lineage (NCBI taxonomy): Bacteria > Bacillati > Actinomycetota > Actinomycetes > Propionibacteriales > Propionibacteriaceae > Brooklawnia > Brooklawnia cerclae. Next base: position 52,844 of record NZ_JAAMOZ010000001.1, read on the forward strand.
GACGGGGGTGCTGGCGTGCGGGGGTCACCCTGCCTTCGGCGATCAGTTGTTCCAGCTTGGTGGGCGCGCCGATGGGGACGATCCGTGCCACGGGGCGGCCGTGGTCGGTGACGGTGATGGTGTGCCCGTTGCGAACGGAAGCCAGGTGCCGGCTCAGACCGTCCCGCAAGTCACGTATCCCGATGTCCACGAACTCCTCCTTGTGGCCATATTTCCGTATACGAATATCGCCATTCTTGCAGGACGTCGCTCCCGCTTCAACGCCGATCCGGCGAATGTACGAGGCGGTCTACCGCTTTCGAACGCTTCACACGGCCGCAGGGTGCGGTTTCGTCACGGATTCGCCCGGTAGGAACCTGCCGCGGATGCGCACCTGCTCGGTGGGTCGCGCCGGGTCGTCGATCGTCGCCAGCAGCACCCGGGCGGTGGCGGCGGCGATCTCGGACAGCGGCTGGGCGATCGTGGCGAGCCGGGGGACGAGGTAGTGGCCGATGTCGAGGCCGTCGAAGCCCATCAGCGAGCAGTCGGCGGGGACTGCGATACCCGCCTCGTGCAGGGCCCGGGCCGCTCCGACGGCGACCGCGTCGCAGCTGGCGATGAGCGCGGTCGCATCGACGCGTCCCCGCGACAGCCAGGCGCGCGTGGACTCGTACCCGTTCTCCACGGTGTACAGCTGGGCGGGCAGCGACGGAGCGATGACGAGCCCGGGATCGACGGAGATCCCCTTGCTCTCCAGGGCGCTGCGGTAGCCGGCGAGGCGGAGCGCCCAGGCGTGCCCGCGTCCCTGCTCGGAATCTCCGCCGACGAAGGCGATCCGGCGGTGCCCGAGCGCGGTCAGGTGATTGGTCAGCTCGAGGCCGCCGGCGTAGTCGTCCACCGAGACCGAGGAGTGGGGGTAGGAGGTTCCCGAGTAGTCGGATGTCGTGCAGAAGATCATCGGCGCGTCGATCTCGGCCAGTTGCCGGGTCAGCTCGGACGAGCCTGCGGGCTCCCCGTCGCCGTATCGTCCGAGGAAGACGACGCCGCCGAACTTGCCCTCGCGCACGATGCGCTCGACGGTCGCGGCATGCGCGCGGCGCACCGGGACGTGCGTGAGGGTCGTGGTGAATCCCGCGGCCGCGAACTCCTCCTCCAGCAGTTGGAGCACGTTGATGAGCAGCCTGCTCGGCTCGCCCTGGATGATCACGGAGATGGCTCGGGTCGAGGTGATCTTGAGGCTGCGTGCGCTGGAGTTGGGAACGTATCCGTGCTGGGCCGCGGCCTCGAGGATCCTCGCGCGGGTCTCCTGACTGACGCCCGTGCGGTCGTTCATCGCCCGTGAAGCGGTCGAGACCGCGACGCCGCAGATATGGGCGAGTTCCTTGATCGTCATGCTGGCCAAGCTGAACCCCTATCGGGTGCGGGATCGGTGCCGGGAGACCCGGCACGGCGGCGAACCGACGCCACCAAGTCTCTCTCAGCCTTTCACGGCGCCGGCGACCACTCCGCTGATGATGTGTCTCTGGGACACCAGGTAGAAGACGATGACCGGGATCATCGCCAGGACCAGAATGCCCATCATCGCGCCCATGTCGATCGACCCGTAACCGCCCTTGAGGTACTGGACCGCGATCGGGATCGTCTTGTAGTGCTTCAGGTCGAGGGTGAGGTAGGGCAGGAGGTAGTCGTTCCACAGCCACATGACCTCGAGGATGCCGACCGTGATGACAGCGGGTTTCATGATGGGCAGGACGACCTGGAAGAACGTCCGGACGGGCCCGCAGCCGTCGATGGTCGCGGCCTCCTCGATCTCGAGGGGGATGGACTTCACGAAGCCTGTGAAGATGAACACCGCCAGGCCCGCGCCGAAGCCCAGGTAGATGATCCACAGCCCGAACGGGTTGCCCAGCCCCAGGAAGTCGGTGAGCCACGACAGGGTGAACATCACCATCTGGAAGGGGACGACGAGGTTGAGCAGGAAGGTCGTGTAGAGGGTCTTCGCGTACCGGGTGTCGGCCCGGACGATCCACCACGCCGTCATCGACGTGCACAGCAGGATCAAGGCCGCCGAGCCCAGCGTGATGACCAGCGACCATCCGAAGGACGAGAAGAAGTCGGTCAGCGCGACGCCACGCGTGTAGTTCTCCCAGCCCACGAACGTCTCGGCGTCGGGAAGGCTGAAGGGCTCGGACGAGATGAAGACCTTGCCCTTGAAGGAGTTGATGATCACCAGGACGATCGGATACATGTAGGCGATCGAGACGATCGTGAAGACGATCGTCCACAGGAGCGGATGCTTGGGCTTGTTCACGCCTGGGTCTCCTTGGAGCGTGCGAGGCGGTTCTGAATCAGCGCGATCACGGCCACGATCAGCAGGAACACGACCGCCTTCGCCTGGCCGACCCCCTCGAAGCCGGTGCGTGCGTAGAAGGTGTTGTAGATGTTCAACGCCAGCAACTCCGACAGCCGCGACGGGGCGCCGTTGGTGAGCGCGAGGTTCTGGTCGAACATCTTGAACCCGTTGGTGATCGTGAGGAACGTGCAGACCGTGATCGAGGGCATCACCAACGGGATGATGATGTTCCACAGGGTCTGTGACCGGGACGCTCCGTCCATCTCCGCGGACTCGATGAGTTCGCCCGGTATCGACTGCAGGCCGGCGATGTAGATCACCATCATGTAGCCGATCTGCTGCCAGCACATCAGCGCCACCATGCCCCAGAACCCGTACGTGGCACTGAACGTGATCGAGCGCGCCCAGATCCCCAGAAGGCCGTTGAGCAGCAGCATCCAGATGTAGCCGAGCACGATGCCGCCGATCAGGTTGGGCATGAAGAACACCGAACGGAACAGGTTCGCCCCCCGGAACGCCTTGACCAGCATGTAGGCCACGGCGAACGCGGCGACGTTGATGACGACGGTGGTGACGATGGCGAACGCCGCCGTGTACCAGAGCGAGTGGACGAAGGTCCCGTCGGCGAAGACGCCCAGGTAGTTGTCGAACCCCACCCACGTGCTGTTGGTGACCGTGGTGAAGCGGGTGAACGAGAGGTACACGCCCAGGACGAACGGCACGACGAAGCCGATCATGAAGGCGATCAGCGTCGGGCCGGTGAACAGCCAGCCCCAGCGGATGAGGGTTCTTTTCATCTATCCACGTCCTTGCCGGTGTGGCGTGGGTGCGGGACCCCCCGGGTTTCCCGCACCCACGCGCTGGTGGGAGTAGCCGCCGCCGTCAGGCGTTGGCGTGGGCGAGTTCGTACTCGGTCGCCCAGCCGTCGACGAACGCCGACCGGACCGCGTCCCAGTCACCGGTGCCCTGCGCGTACTGAAGCAGGGCCTGCCCGACACCGTTCTTCCACTGCTCGGACGGCATCGTGGTGAAGTTCCAGGTGACCGCGGTCTTCCCGGCTGCCTGGTACTCGGCGTCGGCCAGCACGAGCGGGTTGGTCGACTGGTAGTCGCCGAAGGTGTCGAACGGCGTCACGAATCCCATCGTGTTGGCCAGCGAGTCGCGTCCCGCATCAGAGGTGATGACCCACTCGAGGAAGTCCTTGGTGGCCTGCTGATCGGCCTCGGACGACTTGTTGTTGATCACCCAGTAGTTCTCCGAACCCGTGGTCAGGCCCTGATCCTCTTCGCCGGGTGCGCCGATGTAGATCGGCAGCATCCCGAGGTCGTCGTCCGGCACCGACTGGCCCTTGATGTCGTTGTAGGCCCAGGTGCCGTTCTGGTAGAAGACGGCCTGACCGAGAGCGAACTCCGACGTGGCATCGTCGATCGTCTTGCTCGACAGCAGCGAGGGCTCGGTGGTCGAGTTGTTGATGTACAGGTCGAAGATGTCCTTGTACCCGTCGAGGTAGGTGCCCTTGATGGTGGCGGGCTGGCCCGTCACGCCGTCGTCCTTGTACTCGTAGTACAGCGGGATGTTCGCCAGGTGGGTCTTGAACCGCCAGTCGGACGACGAGTCGAAGCCGGCAGAGGTGAAGGCCCCGGCCACTCCGAGGGTGTCCTTGTTGGCCTGGATGCCCTCGGCGACGGCCGCCAGGGTATCGAAGCTCGTGATCTGGTCGACCGAGGTCGCCGCGGCGCCCGGGAGAGCGAAGTACTCGTCCAGCAGCGCCTTGTTGTAGATGATCCCGTAGGTCTCCATGACGTAGGGGATCGCGAGCACCTGACTGTCGTCGTCGCTGGTGAGCGCGATGCTCTGGTCGCTGAGGTGCTCGTAGATGGCGGTGTCGGTGAGGTCGGCGGCGTAGTCCTTCCAGGTCGCCAGCCCGACAGGCCCGTTGACCTGGAAGAGCGTGGGCGCGTCCGACTTGGCCATCTCCGACTTCAGGGTGGTCTCGTAGGTGCCGGACGCGGCGGTCTGGACCGTCACGTCGACGCCGGTCTCGTCGGTGTAGGCGGCGGCCAGCGCCTCCCAGTCCTGGGCCTGCTCCGGTTTGAAGTTGAGGTAGTAGACCTTCCCGGCCGAGTCATCGGAGCTGCTGCCCGAACCGCACGCGGCGAGCGCCCCGCTCAGGGAGATCGCCACAATGCCTGCGGCCAGCATTCTGACTGCTCTGTGCTTGTTCATCGTCCTGTGGCACTCCTTCGTTGGCTTGAGGACATCGACCCGGGCGCTGCACCGCGGCCAGGCGTGGCAGCCGGATTTCCGCCACGTCTTTGCGGAAACGGTTCCGAACTGCTGACCCTGAAAGTACACGCACCGCGGGCGCGACGCAACACCCAGCGACGGTTGAGCATGTCGAGACCACGACTGTCCACGGTGGGCTCGTGTCGGTTTCGACAGGCTCAACCGGCGTAGGGGGCAGGCTCGTGTCGGTTTCGACAGGCTCAACCGGCGTGTGGAGTGGGCTCAGCCGGCGTCCTCGGCAGCCGTGTGCTCCCCACTCACCGCCTGGGCGACGAGGGGGGCGATCGCCCGCTCGATCACGGGCGTGGTGGCGAAGGTGATCAGGGGGAGTCCGAGCAGCACCAGGAGGAACAGGGCCTCGGGGAGGTAGAGCCCCACCGCCACGAACAGCGCCACGATCACCGCCTCGATCGCGAGGACGGCCACCGACCACGGGAGCCGGGCGAAGGCGACCAGGACGGCGTTCGCCAGTGTGCGGCGCACGGAGTTCTCCAGGCGGGCCTGCAACGACCAGATGAAGGGAAAGACCAACACAAAACTGAATGTCACAAGGATTTTCAGTACGAGCAGCTCGGGGATTCGCAGGAAGATCCAGGACGCACCGATCGCGGCGGCCAGCGGGCCGGCGATTCCCCACAGCGCGGTTGCCTTGCGGGCGTTGGAGGTGAAGGAGGTCACGAAGGTGCGCGTCGTCCCGTCGTCCGTGCTCGTGGAGATGCGACGTGCGCTGTCGTGGAGCGCGGTGAGGCTGGCGCCGATCGTCACCACGGGCAACGAGAAGACGATCGTCAGGATGTTCAACCAGATGATGTCGGCGACGGTGCTCATCACGCGCCACACCGGTGCGTCGAGGTTGAACAGTCGCGAGAACATGCGGCCTCCTCGGGCATCTCCGTCGACTCGCTGCGGTGGGGTCAGCGTACTCGTGCCGACCGTGTGGTCGGACGCCACGGAGCGATCGGTCGGCCCAGGAACGGGCGGCCTGTTGGCGTCCGGGCGTCCAGGCGGTATCGTCTCACGGGAAACGATTCCGACGATGCGCGCCCCGCGCGGGCGCATGAATCCCGAGCATGGGGCGAGGCACCGCAGCCACGACTGCCAGGAAGGGTGTGGACATCATGACCCAGCGTGTGTTCGACGTCGAGCCGTGGGCCATCACGACCCACACCCTGGACGCCGGTGCCGTGCGCCTGGTCGAGTCGATGACCTCGACGGGCAACGGTCACATGGGCATGCGCGGGAACTTCGAGGAAGGCTACGGCGGCGACTGCCACCAGGGCACCTACATCGCCGGGGTCTGGTTCCCCGACAGGACGAGGGTCGGCTGGTGGAAGAACGGCTACCCGCAGTACTTCGGGAAGGCACTCAACGCGATGAGCCTGATCGCGACGGGGATCCGGGTCAACGGTGAGGACGTGGACCTGTTCCGTGGCCGGTTCGAGAACTTCTCCCTGCGCCTCGACCTCAGGAACGGCGTGTTGACCAGGTCGTTCGACTATCTGGTGGACGGCACCCGGACGAGGCTGGAGTTCGAGCGCTTCCTGTCGATCGCCACGACCGAGCTGAGCCTTCAGCGGCTGCGCCTCACGGCGGTCTCGGGCGATGTCCGCGTCGAGGTCTCGCCGCAGCTCGACGGGAACGTCCACAACCTCGATTCCAACTACGGCGAGCAGTTCTGGGAGGAGCGCTGGCGAACGGCCGGCGATCAACCGGCACTGTCGATGGAGACCCGGCCCAATCCGTTCGGGACGCCGCGGTTCACGGTGACCGCTGGCATGGCGGTGAGTGCCGAGGGATTTGCCGACGGTGGGTCGTTCGATGCCCCCGCTCGTGTGGGGCGGCGGTTCGCCGCCGAGCTCGGCGAGGGACACACTGCGATCCTGCACAAGACCGCCGCCGTCGTCACCTCACGCGACGTGGACGAGGACGCCCACGCGACCGCAGTGGCCGATCTGCTGGACGCCGCCGGGCGCAGCTCGTACGAGCGCCACCGGGCAGAGAGCTCTGCGTTGTGGGAGCAGCGTTGGGCTCGCGCCGCCGTCGTCATCGACGGGGACGACGAGGCACAGCAGGGTATCCAGTTCAACCTGTTCCAACTGTTCTCCACCTACTACGGCGAGGACGAGCGGCTCAACATCGGCCCCAAGGGCTTCACCGGCGAGAAATACGGCGGAGCCACCTACTGGGACACCGAGGTCTACCTCGTCCCCCTGTACCTCGCGCTCGCCAGGCCCGAGGTGACCCGGGCGCTCCTGGCCTATCGGTATCGCCAACTGCCGCAGGCCCGGCACAACGCCGGTCAGCAGGGTCTGGCCGGCGCGTTGTATCCGATGGTCACGTTCAACGGCATCGAGTGCCACAACGAGTGGGAGATCACCTTCGAGGAGATCCACCGCAACGGCGCGATCGCCTACGCCATCGCGGACTACACCCGGTACACCGGCGACACCGCATACCTCCACGGTCCGGGAATCGAGGTGCTGGTCGAGATCAGCCGGTTCTGGGCCGACCGGGTGCACTATTCCGCCCGCACCGGCACCTTCATGCTGCACGGGGTGACCGGGCCGAACGAGTACGAGAACAACGTCAACAACAACTGGTACACCAACTACCTGGCCGCATGGGTGCTGAGGTTCACCGAGACGACCCTGGCCGAGGTGCCGGCACGCGCGGAAGAACTCGGGGTGAGCGCCGAGGAGCGCTCGCGGTGGCGCGAGATCGCGTCCGGCATGTATCTTCCCGAGGACGCGGAACTCGGCGTCAAGGTGCAGCACGACACGTTCCTCGACAAGGAGCTACGGACGGTCGACAGCCTCGATCCGGCCGAGCGTCCGCTCAACCGGCACTGGTCGTGGGATCGTGTGTTGCGGTCGTGCTTCATCAAGCAGGCCGACGTGCTGCAGGGGATGTACCTGTTCGAGGACGACTTCACCCCCGACGAGCTCAGGCGGAACTACGAGTTCTACGAGCCCATGACCGTGCACGAGTCGTCCCTGTCGGCCTCGATCCACTCGATTCTGGCTTCCGCCGTAGGCCTGCGTGACAAGGCGATCGAGTTGTACCGGCGCACCGCGAGGCTTGATCTCGACAACTACAACTCCGACACCGAGGACGGGCTGCACATTACGTCGATGAGCGGCAGCTGGCTGGCCATCGTGCAGGGGTTCGCGGGAATGCGGGTGCGCGGCGGCCGCATCGGATTCAGCCCCTTCTGCCCGGAGCGCTGGGACGCGTACTCGTTCACAGTCGGGTTCCGGGACAGGGTGCTCGACGTGCGGGTCACGCGCGAGGACGTGCGCATCGGCATCAGGGAGGGCGAGCCGATGGATGTCGAGTTGTTCGGCGTGCCTCACGCCGTCGACGGCGAGGTGGTCGTCCCGCTCCGGGAGGCGTGAGCAGCCCCTGCTCTTGAGAACCGGCCGTTTCCCGGGGTCACATGAACCGGCGCGGAGACGTCCACGTACTCGCGCACGGGGGTCGTACCTGACGCAGTCCGAAGCGCGCGGAGGCTCACTCCGACCAAGCGCGTCGGGCGTGAAGCGGGGTCGTTCTCGAGACCCACACGGCCCCGAGACCGGTGAGCCCGATGACGGCTGAGATGAGCACGATGTAGAACGCGACCGACCAGTAGCCTTCCGGGGCGAGATTCGGGTCGAGGAACGGATACGGGTACCAGTAGGCGCGTTGCTGTACGACGTCGTGGACGAGCGGCCCGCGGATGAGCGTGTAGATGGCCCAGGCCACGGGGAACACGATGACGAGCCAGGTGCTTCGCCAGCGCAGCCGTGCGCGGCCGGGAGCGAACAGCCAGTCGAGCAGCATCCACACCGGTCCGACGACATGCAGGACCTCGTTCGACCATCCGAGCGTCGTACCCTGAGGGAGCGCGATGCCGCGCAGCAGCAGGTTGTAGACGACGCCCGTAGTCACCATGTACGTCACTACACAGAGCCTGAACCTGAGGAACCAGGGCGGATCCTCGTCTCGTCGCATCAGCAGCAGGACCGCTCCGGCGACGAGCACTCCGACGGCAAGAATGTTCGATTCGATCGTGAAGAAGCTGAAGAAACTAACGAGTTGGATCGTCGGATCGCTGATCCCGACAACGTCGCGCCAATAGCCGAGACTCGTCAGGAGTTGCCCGAGGATCGCAGCGACGATTCCGGCCGCGACCGCGAGCCGCAAGACCACGACGGCGATACGCATGCGACGAGTGTAACTGCGGGTCCGGCTTTACTACGGAACTCTCGTGTTCCTCGCTGAGCCTGTGGCTCGTTTCGACAGGCTCAACGGGCGTTTGTGGTCCCTGAGCTTGTGGCTCGTTTCGACAGGCTCAACGGGCGTTGGTGGTCCCTGAGTCTGTGGTTCGTTTCGACAGGCTCAGCGGGCGTTGGTGGTCCCTGAGCTTGTCGAAGGGACGGGTTGGTTTCGACAGGCTCAGCGGGCGTTTGTGGTCCCTGAGCTTGTCGAAGGGACGGGTTCGTTTCGACAAGCTCAACGGGCGTCGGCAGCAGGCCGCGGCTCCTGAGAGCGGCTGCCGCGCGTCCCTACGGCGTGCCTTGTGAAGCCTGGTCTTCGGAGGCTCGTGCAGTGGCTGCCGCCTCAGCGAGCAGGATCGCGCGCACCGGATCGGCCGTGTCGTCGGGACGCATCGGCCCGCCTGTTCCGCGGCGGCGCCCCGTTCCCGGGGTTCCGCGCCGGGCGAGCCAGCGGGCGAACCATGACAGCGACAGGTTGATCGTCAGGTAGATGGCCAGCGTGACGAAGAACAACGAGAACAGGTAGCGGTTGCCGTAGTACGCGCTCAAGTTGTTCATGGTCGTGCGGATGAGCTCGTTGTAGCCCACGATGTAGCCGAGCGAGGTGTCCTTGAGCAGGACGACGAGCTGGGCGACGATGATCGGCAGCATCTGGCGGAAGGCCTGCGGGAACTCCACGAGCATCTTCGACTGGAACGGGCGCATGCCGACGCTCAGGGCGGCTTCGCGTTGTCCGCGTGGCAGGGCGGCCAGGCCGGCGCGCAGCGCCTCACCGATGAGGGTGCCGTTGTAGAGGATCAGCGCGACCACGACGGCGGTGAACTGGCCGGTCGAGCCCACGAGCAGGATGAACAGCATCATCAGCAGCACGGGCATGCCGCGCAGGAACTCGAGCAGCCAGGCAACCGGCTTGCGCACCCAGGCGATCTCGGAGCTGCGCAGGAGCGAGAAGACCACACCGAGCGCCAGCGCGCCGACCGCGGCCACGGCAGCGGCGCGCAGGGTGTTCAGCACGCCCTGGCCGATGAACAGCCACACGTCGGCCTCGGCGAAGATGTCCCATCGGCTCTCGTCGAACATGCCAGGCAGCGTGATGCCCCCGGATTGGCGCGGGGTGGCCAGGATGGTGACGGCCCACACGAGCACCGCAGCGATGAGGACCAGTCCCACGATCGAGCCGACACGCGAGATCGCGCGGGCACGTGGTCCGGGGGCGTCGAACAGGACGCTCGAGCCTGCGCTCATCGCTGCACCACCAGCTTCTTCTCCAGGCGTGCGGCCAGTAGACCGAGCGGCACGGTGATCACCAGGTAGAAGGCTGCGGCGATGATCAGGATCGGTATCACCAAATCGCCGTGGCCGTTCGCGAGAGTACGCGTCGAGGCGAACAGATCCACGACGAAGAAACCGCCGGCCACCGAACTGTTCTTCGTCAGCGCGATGAACACATTGATGAGCGGCGGGATGGTCATGCGGAAGGCCTGCGGCAGGACGACCAGACTGACCGTCTGGCCGAAGCCCAGGCCGATCGACCGTGCCGCTTCAGCCTGCCCGACCGGGACGCCGTTGATGCCCGAGCGCAAAGCCTCGGCGACGAACGGTGATGTGTAGTACGTCAGGGCGCAGATGGCGAGGATCGTGTAGAAGTTCCAGTCCCAGCGCAGCCCGAAGAACGGGACGACAAAAACGAAGAAGTAGAAGACGAGTGTCAGCGGCGTGTTGCGTCCGATCTCGGTCCACACCGTCGCGAAGACGCGTAGCGACCCGATCGGCGAGATGCGCATCGCGGTGATGATCGTCCCGAACACGAGCGAAGCCGTGCCCGAGATGACCAACAGCAGGAGAGTCATCTTGAAGCCCACCCAGAAGGCGGGCAGTAGCTCGATCAGATCCACACGTCACCCTTCCCGAACACACGATTCCCGAACACGCACCCGAGGTGCGCCGGACCGATCAGCCGGCCCGGCGCACCCGGAGGCGAGAAACCGATCAGATCTCGTAGCGGTCGACCGCCGGCGGCTCGACGTACGGCAGGACGGTGCCCGCGGTGGAGTCCCAGGCCTCCTCGTAGCGGCCGTCCTCGTAGGCCTCCTCCAGCACGTCGTTGATCCACATGCGGAAGTCGGTGTCGTCATGGGCCAGACCGATACCGTAGGGCTCCTCGGTGAACGGCTCACCGACGACCTTGAACTCGCCCTCGTTCTGTGCCGCGAGACCGGCCAGGATGACGTTGTCGGTCGACACCGCGACCACCTGACCACTGCGCAGCGGCTCGAGGCAGTTCGAGTAGGTGTCGGTCGCGAGCACCTCAGCACCCAGGGCCTCGAGGTTGGCCGCGGGGGTCGAGCCCGTCACCGAGCACACCGGCTGGCCGACGAGGTCGTCCTCGCTGGTGATGTCGTTGTTGTCGGCGAGCACGAGGATCGACTGACCGGCCATGTAGTACGGCCCGGCGAAGGAGATGACCTCCTTGCGCTTGTCGTTGATGGTGTAGGTCGCCACCACGATGTCGACCTCGCCGTTCTGGATGAAGGGCTCCCGGTTGGCCGAGACCGTCTCCACCCAGTTGATGTTGTCCTCCGAGATGCCCAGTTCACTGGCGATGATCTTGCCGATCTCGACGTCGAAGCCTTCGGGAGTGCCCGAAGGTCCCATGAGGCCGAAGAGCGGCTGGTCGAACTTCGTCCCGATCGTGATCGAGCCCGCCTCGGACAGCTCTGCCATCGTCGTGCCGGCTTCGAAGGTCGGGGCCTCGCTCGGAGTGGCGTCGTCGCCGCTGTCGTCGCTGGACGAGCACCCGGCCAGGGCGATTGCGCCGGCAAGGGCCACGGCCATGAGGGACAGTCGCTTAGTCTTCATGTCTTCATCCTTTGCTGTGTCGGGCCGCCTAGACGGCCGGTGCCTCGACCGTCGAGACGGTCAAGCCTGTCAGTGCGTGAGGATCTTCGAGAGGAAGTCCTTGGCACGGTCGGTCCGCGGGTTGGTGAAGAAGTCCTCGGGCGCGGCCTCTTCGAGAACCTGCCCGTCCGCCATGAACAACACCCTGTCCGCGGCCTTGCGGGCGAAGCCCATCTCATGGGTGACGACGATCATCGTCATCCCGTCCTGGGCGAGGCCGATCATGACGTCGAGCACCTCGTTGATCATCTCGGGGTCGAGCGCGCTCGTGGGCTCGTCCATGAGGATGACCTTGGGGTTCATGGCCAGCGATCTCGCGATGGCCACGCGCTGCTGCTGCCCGCCGGACAGCTGGTTGGGCATCTTCTTCGCCTGGTTCGCCACACCGACACGGTCGAGCAGCTCCATCGCTCGCTTGTCCGCTTCGGCCCGCTTCAACCCGCGTACCTTGATCGGCCCGAGCGTGACGTTCTCGAGCACGGTCTTGTGGGCGAACAGGTTGAACGACTGGAAGACCATGCCGACGTCACTGCGCAGCCGTGCGAGCGCCTTGCCCTCCTCGGGCAGCGGTTTGCCGTCGATGGTGATGGTGCCGCTGTCGATCGTCTCCAGGCGATTGACAGCCCGGCACAGCGTCGACTTGCCCGACCCGGACGGGCCGATGACGACCACCACCTCACCCCGGTTGACCGTGGTGTTGATGTCCTTGAGAACGTGCAGTTCGCCGAAGTGCTTGTTGACATCCTTGATGACGACAAGCGGCTCGCCCCGTCCCACAGAGATGCCCGACTCCGTGAGAGCGTCTTGTTCGTCGTCCAGTACTGCCATGGGTTGCACCCTAAACGCCAAGTGGGCCATCTCGCCAATGGGGCACGCACTCGGTTACGCACCTGTAACCGGCATGGCCGATTCCGGGCGGATTAGGGCAGGGACGCCGCGCGGCCGGTCACGGGAGGGTCACGAACCGGTCACGAAACGGTCACGGCCGGCGCGCGCCGGCGTCCCCTTTTCTGTGGTTGGAAAGGGTCAGAACAGGTCGGGATGCAGCCAGGCGGCGATCTGCTCGAGGGCATCGATGCCGCCGGAACCCGACGACATGGCTGCTGCGCTGACCAGCAGAACCTGGTCGTCCGCCACCGCCGGGACGGCCTGCAGCCCGGGGTTGGACAGGAGCTCGTCGTACTGGGACCGCCCCCGACCCGTGCTGTCGAGCAGGACGATACGCTCCGGCGCCGACTCGACGACCTGTTCGACCTCGGCACGCTGGGAGCTTGTCAGACCGATGGTCTCGGAGGCCAGCGAGGCTCCGGCTGCCGACAGCACCGCCTGGTTGATCGAGCCGGGCCCGCAGTAGTAGATGCTCCCGGCGATGATCCTCAGCATCGCGGTGCTGGGCTGGTCGTCGTCGGGGACGCCGGCCAGCGCATCGGTCACCTTCTGCCAGCGCTCGCCGTAGGCCTGGCTCACCGCAGCCGCCTCGTCCTCGGCGCCCAGGGCGCGTCCGATCACGGCGACGTTCTGCTGGAAGGTCTCGGGGGAGTCCCAGCCGTTGGTGATCGCGAGCACGGGCACGCCGGCCTGCTCCATCTGGTCGAAGGCGTCTGTTTCCGCGTCGTGCCGGGTGGTCACCAGCACCAGGTCAGGATCGAAGGCGAGCACCTCCTCGACCTCGGCGTTCGCGCCGCTGGCGAGGCTGCCCTCGATGGTGGCCGCCGTCTCGTACTGGAGCGACTGGTCGGCGCTGCGGTTGATGTCGGGGACGGCGGCGATCCGCGAGGCGTCCACCAGTTGCATGGCGACGTCGGCGACATCGGACGACAGGGCGACGATCCGCTGCGGCGCTTCGTCCAGGGTCACCGAACCGCCGTCGAACTCGATGGTCCTCGGCCAGCTCTCGGCGGACGAGGCCTGCGATGCCGAAGCCTCGTCCGTGGCGGCTGACGAGCCGCTGCAGGCGCCGAGGGCGAGCGCCAGTGGCGCGATCAGGAGGCCCGCCAGCAGGCGGGCGGGGTGTGGCTTGCGAGATGGTGTCATGTCCTTCTTTCCTGGTTATTCGTTCGCAGATGCCGTGGTCACGGCTGCCAGGGCGGTGACCGTGAGGGTGCCGAGGTCGGGATCGCGGCGGACTGCCGCACGGACGCCGAATGCCTCCGCCAGAAGCGCGGGGGTGAGCACCTGGTCGGCAGGTCCGTCGGCGAGCAGACGGCCGTCGTGCATCAGCAGCAGCCGATCGGCGTACCGGGCCGCGAGATCGAGGTCGTGCAGGACGAGGACGACGCACAGGCCTTCGCGCGCCAGGGCGCGGGCCAGGTCGAGAACGGCCAGCTGGTGGCCCAGATCGAGGGCGGAGGTGGGCTCGTCGAGCAGCAGCAGGCGGGGGCGCTGAGCGACCGCCTTCGCCAGCCAGACGAGTTGCCGTTCGCCTCCGGACAGCCTGGCCACCGACCGGTCGGCCAGGTGTGCGACGCCCACGCGGCGCATCGCCTCGTCCACGATGCGCCTGTCGTCCGGGCGCTCGGAGCCGAATCGGGGCAGGTGCGGGTGACGTCCCATCATCACCACGTCGCGGACGGTGAAGTCGAAGCCGACCACGGTGCTCTGCGGCACCGTCGCGATGGTGCGTGCCAGCTGCCGCACGCCGGTGCCGGCGAGCGGTCGTCCGTCGATCAGCACGTCACCGGAGCTCGGGATCAGGCCGGCGATCGCGCGGACGAGGGTGGACTTGCCGGCACCGTTGGGCCCGATGACGGCGAGGAGCTCGCCCTGATGCGCGCTCGTGGTGATGTCGTGGACGAGCCGTCTGCCGCCGAGCCGGACGCCGACGCCGGCCAGGCTGAGCGTGGTCTCGGCGGCGATCGCGGTGCGGACGAGGGTGGTCATCGCGATGCCTGCGGCGAGCGGACGATGAAGTAGAGCAGCACGGGTGCCCCGACCAGCGCGGTCACCACGCCCACCTGCAGCACGACCGGCTCGAAGGCGGTGCGCGCGATGAGGTCGGCCAGGACGAGGAAGGTCGCCCCGCCCAGTGCGCTGGCGGGCATGAGCGTGCGGTGGTCGGGCCCGATGACGAGTCGGACGGCGTGGGGCACGACCACTCCGACGAAGGAGATCGTCCCGGAGACCGCGACCGAGACACCGATCAGGAGTGCCGCGAGCAGCAGGATGACGGTGCGCGTCCGGGCGACGTCCACACCGGCCGATCGCGCCTGGTCGTCCCCGAGGCCGAAGACGTTGAGATCACGGCTGAAAGCGGTGATGGCCACGAGGCCGACGAGTAGCGGGACGACGACCATGCGGACGTGCTCCCAGGTGCGCGCGTCGAGGCCGCCCTGGAGCCAGAAGACGATTCCCCGCAGCTGGTCGTCGTTGTCGGCGGTGGCGACCAGGACGCTGATCACCGCGCCGAGGAGCGCGTTGAGCGCTATGCCGACCAGGAGCAGGGTGGCTGTGCCGTTTCGCCTCGAGATTCCCTGGATGCCGAAGACCAGCCCGATGGTCAGGGCGGATCCGGTGAACGCGAACACCGGCAGCACCCACGAGCCGAACGCGGTCAGGCCGGAGGACAGGGCGATCACCGCGCCGAGAGCGCCTCCCGAGGAGACGCCGACGACTCCCGGCTCGGCGAGCGGGTTGCGGAACACCCCCTGCATGGCGGCCCCGGCCACGCCGAGCGAGGCGCCGACGAGGGCCGCGATCACCACGCGGGGCGTCCGGATCTGGGTGACGACCACCACGTCGCGCAGGGTGTGGTCGGCGCCGCCGTGCAGGCCGAGCGACTGGGCGAGGATGCTCGCGACGTCGGCGACCGGTATGCCGACATTCCCGGCGGCGATGCCCACGGCAGCCGCGACAACCAGAGCCACCGCCAGGATCGGCAGGACGAGCACTCGGCGGACGGGGGCTGCGCGCGACGCGTCCATAACGGTACTGATATTCATTATTGACGGACTGTAGCAGCGGAACGGGGGTTGCCGCGCAGAGGGGTCACCTACGAAGGGTGACCGTCAGCGCGGTCGCGGAGCGTCACATCCCGCCGAGATGTCAGGGGCCGAGCAGGGCCAGCGGGACGACGGCGACGCCGTCGCGCCGGCGGTAGGCCCGTTTGCCCACGGTGATGACCATGGTGTCGACGACCTGATCAGGCAGTTGATCGCGCAGTCACCGCAAATGGTGGACGTCATCATCGTTCGGCACTGCTGTGACCTTCACTTCGATCGCCAGGACGCGACCGTCGATAGTTTGGCCTACGATTTCGTGACTACCTACGCTACGTTTTCGGGATTTGTCGCCTCAGTCGCAAGTGTGCGTCCGTCTGAGAGAGCGCGCCACCGCCAGGATCGGCAGCATGATCGCCCGGCGGGTGGGCGGACTGCGAACGCGGTTCCCCGCGCGGCGGGCCTGGTGACCGGACTCGCGAGGCGCCCGGCTGTGGTGCGCCTGTGTGCTAGACAGTGACTGTGGGGCGTGACGATGTGGTGCAGTTGCTCCGGCAGGCGATCGCCAGTGGGGCGCATCCTGTCGGCTCCAAGCTGCCGTCCGAGCGGGAGTTGGCCGAGCGTCACGGTGTGTCGCGGTCGGTGGTGCGTGAAGCCCTGCGCACTCTCTCTGAGCAGGGATTCATCACGATCGAGCCTGCCCGGGGGGCCTTCGTCCGGGAGTCACGTCCGACCGACGCTGCACCGGTGGTCGGACTCGTGCTCCGCCGCAGCGGTGTGACCGCCCGGGAAGTGATCGTCGCCCGCCGGGTGATCGAGGGCGAGAATGCGGCACTGGCGGCGCTGGCGCGGACTGCGGACGATCTCGGTCATATGCGTGAGGCCTTGGATGACTTCGCGAACGCCCCGACGCTGCTCGATGAGATTGCGGCCGACCTGGCACTTCATACGGCCGTGGCTGCCGCCAGCGGGAATCAGGTACTCGAGGCGATGTTCGGCTCGGTGGCCGGTTTCGCAGCTGAGATCATGCTGCGCAGCCTCGGTGACCCGGTTGTCACGGATCTCGCTGTGCCGCAGCACCGTCAAATTGTCGACGCGATCGAGGCGCACGACGCGGACGCGGCTCGTGAACTCATGGTGAGACACATCGATGTCGCGCAGCAGCACTACGGGGCCGATCTTGATCGTCCGTTGGAGGCCGTTGCGCGAGGCCGGTTGGCCGACTTCCTGGAACGTCTCGGCTGAACCCTGTTCCGCTGGTCGCTCGGGCGCTGAGAACCCGTTCATTCCACCTCTTGCGGTGGGTCCTTCCTCGCGTTATGGTTGACCGGTCAGACCGGTTAACCATAACGCTGTCGAATTGGATTCGATGCCGACGGCGATGACTAGGAGCGTCAATGATGATGCGGACAACCCTGCGTCCGGCGGGTGAACGATGAGCCTCGTAGATGCGAACCCCGGAGTAGGGGAGCCCGCTGTTTGCAGCGTCGGGAAGCTCGGTGCCCATGGGGCGACGATCAGTGCGGTGAGGACCTACGCGACGTTCGGAGGCGTGCGGAACTGGGTCTTCGTGCGTGTCGAGACGGCCGAGGGACTCTACGGATGGGGTGAGGCGTCCATGGAGCTGTGGCATGGCACGATGCGCGCTGCTATCGAGGAACTGGGCGCCCGGCTCGTAGGGATGGACGCGCTGGCGAGCGAGCGCGTGTGGCAGGTCGCGACTCGCCACGGGTTCTGGCGTGGCGGCGCGGTGCTGGCCAGCGCGGTCGCGGCGATCGACCAGGCGCTGTGGGATATCAGAGGCAAGTTCTTCCAGACCCCGGTGTACCGGCTGCTGGGTGGTCCGACACGCGAGTGGGTGGAGACCTACCGTCACGCCGGCATCTATGACCCGGACGATCTCCAGGCCGATGCCCGTGCACTCGTCGACCGCGGAGTGCGCACCATCAAGACCGGGGCGTGGGTCTCGGACTCGGTGTTGACGGAGACCGAGCGCCTCCGGCGTGTGCGGTCGCGGATGGAGGGCATCCGCGCGGCCGTGGGCGACGACGTCGACATCCTCGTGGACTATCACGGACGTGCGACTCCTGACGAGGCGATCCGCCTCATCCAGGCCATCGCGGAGTTCCGGCCCCGTTGGGTCGAGGAGCCCATCGCGCCGGAGAGCCCGGAACTGATCGCGGACGTCACCGCCGAGGCGCACCGTCACGGGATCTCGATCGCGCTGGGCGAGCGCCTGTTCTCGCGCTGGGATTTCCGGACGGTGCTGGAACGCCAGCTCATCGACGTGGCCCAGCCCGACCTGTGTCACGCTGGCGGGATCACCGAGACGATGAAGATCGCCTCGCTCGCCGACCTTTACCGCGTCCAGATGGCGCCCCACAACCCAGCGGGGCCGGTGTCCACCGCGGCCGCGGCTCATGTAGCCATGGCCATCTCGAATTTCAGCATCCTCGAACAATGTATTGACGAGCCGCGATGGTCCCAGATCGTCGCCGAGCCGTGGAGCCGGGAGGGCAGTCGGCTCCTCGTCCCCGACCTGCCCGGGCTCGGAGTCGATCTCGATGTGAACGCCTTGAAGGCCGTCCCACCCGCAGAGATGGTCGTCCCGTCTGCGGCCTTCCGGGCGGACGGATCCGTAGCCGACGTCTAGGAAGACGACGCCGGTTGAGCTCGTCGAAGCCGTCCCTTCGACGGGCTCAGGGGCCCTTCGACGAGCTCAGGGGCCCACTGAAACGCTGGTTGAGCTTGTCGAAATCACCCACCAGCACCCGCAACGGCAGGACGTCAGCCCCTGCCTGCTCTCGATCACCACCAACGGACTGCGCAACAAAGGAGTTCCTGTATGTCCACGACCGTGACGTCCGACACGTCCCAATACTCAATGAAGGACATCATCCGGGCCGCCGTATCTGGCTGGGCCGGCACCGCTCTTGAATATGTCGACTTCCAGCTGTACGGCCTCGCGGCCGCCTTGGTCTTCAACCACCTGTTCTTCCCCGGCGCGGCCCCGGGGGTGGCGGTCGTCGCCGCCATTGCGACGTATGCGACGGGGTACTTCGTCCGGCCGCTCGGCGCTCTGTTCTTCGGGAGGATGGGAGACCGCTACGGTCGCAAACACGTGCTCGTCGTCACCATCATCCTCATGGGCTCGGCGACCACGCTCATCGGCGTGCTGCCCACCTATGAGCAGATCGGCATCGCCGCGCCGATCCTGCTCGTGTGCCTGCGCCTGTTGCAGGGCTTCGGTGCGGGCGGCGAACTTTCGGGCGCGTCCGTGCTCATGTGTGAGTATTCCCCGGCCAACCGGCGCGGTCTGGTTGGCTCGCTGGTCGGCCTGGGAACGAACTCGGGCACCTTCCTGGCCTCCGGGATCTGGAGCCTGCTGATCGCGGTGCTTCCCAGCGAGGACCTGATGTCGTGGGGATGGCGCATCCCGTTCCTCGGCTCCTGCCTCATCCTGGCCTTCGCGCTGTGGGTGCGTCGCAAGCTCAAGGAGAGCCCCGTGTTCGTGCGGCTCGAGCAGGCGGGTGTGGTCGAGGGGTCTGGGGACGCTGAAGGCGAGGCCGCGACGGCCCTTCCTGGTGCCGACGAGAAGAAATCGCACTCGGGCATGCGCGCGGTCGTCATCGCGTTCCTGCTCCGGTTCGGCATGTCTGGCAACTACGGCATCATCACGGTCAGCCTCGTGGCCTACCTCGCCACCAACCTCGGGGTCGACAAGAGTGTGGGCGCCAACGCGCTGATGATCGGCTCGGTTGCTTCGTTCGCAGTGGTGCCCCTGGTCGGCACGCTCAGCGATCGAATCGGGCGCCGCCTTTCGTACATCATCTTTTCCATCGTGACGATCGTGCTCATCGTCCCGACGATGCTTCTGATCAATTCCGTGGCGATTCCCCTGGTGTTCGTGGGATTCGTGGCCATCTACACCCTCGGACCCCAGACGCTGACCGCGGTGGAACCCGCGACGCTCGCCGAGGTGTTCGGCGCGAGGAACCGGTTCACGCGCATGGCGGTGACGCGGGAGTTCGGCGGATTCGGCGTCGGTCTCGGCTCGCTGCTGGCATCCTCGCTGATCGCCTGGACCGGGCATTGGTGGGCAGTGGCCATCGAGATGCTGGTCTTCGCCCTGTGCGCACTGGGCGCCGGGATCGCGATGCGGGAGGTCGCCGGTCGCGACCTGACGGACCTCCGGGACGGAGCGTAATCCCAAACACCATCCGCCTGGCGATCGGCCGGGCGGCGACAACGGTTGAAAGGACATGACATGACAGGACGGCTCGATGGCAGGGTCGCGCTGGTAACCGGCGGTGGCGTCGGTATCGGACGGGGCATAGCGCTGGCGCTCGCGGACGAAGGGGCAACCGTAGCGGTGACCCATCGCACCCATACGCCGGACGAGGAGCTGCTCGAGCGGATCGGGCATGCCCCTGACGGATCGCCGTTGGCGTTCTCCCTGGAGGCAACGAACGAGGACGAGGTGGCGCGGACGATCCAGGCGGTCGTGGACGCGACGGGGTCGCTGGAGGTGCTCGTCAACAACGTGGGAGGGCTGATCGGCAGGTGTGACATCGGCGAGTTCGACCTCGCCATGTGGCGGGAGGTCTTCGCGGTCAACGTCGAGACCACCTTCTTGTTCACCAAGCACGCGCTGCCCCTGCTGTCCGACGGCGGGCACATCGTCAACGTGTCCTCGGTGGCCGGACGCAACGGCGGCTCCCGGGGCGTAGGGGCCTACGCCGCAGCTAAGGCGGCGCTCTTCGCCTTCACACGCGCCACCGCGAAGGAGGCCGCCCCACGCTCGATCACGGCCAACGCCGTGGCCCCCGGCCTCATCCTCGACACGCCGTTCCACGAGACGTTCACCCCAGAAGCCGACCAGCGCGCCATCATCGCGGGCATCCCGCTCGGCCGGCCGGGGTATCCCGCCGATGTTGCGGGAGCGGTGACCTGGCTCGTGTCACAGGAGTCGTCGTACGTAACCGGCACCATCATCGACGTCAACGGGGGACAGTACTTTGCCTGACAGCCAGGGCTCCGTATGGGTCATCGGCGGCAGTTCTGGGATCGGGCGGGCAGTAGCCGTCCGCCTCGCTGCTCGGGGACGACGAGTCGCCGTGTCGGGCCGCGACGGCGACCGGGTGAACGCCGTCGTGTCGGAGATCGTCGAGGACGGCGGGACGGCCACGCCCGTCGTCCTCGATGCGACGCGGCCCGAGGAGGTGTGCGAGGCAGCGGCCCGGGTCGAGGAGTGGACGGGTGGTCTGGAGACTCTCGTGCACTGCGCCGGCACAAACGTCAAGGAGCGCTGGTGGGATGACCTGTCCACCGAGGCACTCGATCGTATCGTCCACACCAACCTGTCGTCGGTGGCCTATGGCATCCTCGCCGTACTTCCGGGGATGCGCACCAGACGCGACGGCAGGGTTGTCGTCGTGTCGTCTTGGGCCGCGTGGCAATACCTGAGTCTCGCCGGGAGTGCTTACAGTGCGTCCAAAGCCGGGCTGGGGCCGCTCGTGGCGTCGGTCAACGACCAGGAGGGGCGCAACGGCATCCGGGCAACGCTCGTGTGCCCGGGTGAAGTGGCCACCCCGCTCATGCTCGATCGACCCGAGCCTCCGTCGGACGAGGACCTCGCGCGCATGCTCCAGCCCGAGGACCTTGCGGCGGCGGCGGACTACGTCGTGAGTCAGCCACCACGCGTGTGCGTCAACGAACTGGTCGTGTCGCCCGCGTGGAACAGGTTCTACGAGCGCTCCGGCGCACACGTGGGTGGGGCGCCCGACTAGGCCCCGCCCACGTGTGTCCGATGCCTGCGCCGGGGGTCGATCGCGTCAGGATCCGGCGGTGCCGCGCGCGTCCTCCCCGCCGGCCATCGCCTCGGTCTCGCGCCTGAGCTGTAGGGCAGGTTGATCCGGATCGCTGATGACCACGTCGTCCCACCGGATCTGCCGGCCCGCCGGTATGTCGTGCACCAACTCCACACCGTGCGACCACGCGATCGGCAGCAAGCCGTGTTCCACCGAGGTCCTGGCCGAGACCAACTTGCCCCATACGGTGTAGCCGCCCTCACCGTCGAGCAGTTCCCCGGCCGAGAGCGCGCGTTTCGCGGTCGCAACCACGTCCCCGTGGAAGCCTCGTGGTGCGCCGGTGGGCTGCTCCAGGATGGCTGCGTGCGCGATCGAGATCGTGAGCTCGAGGCCGACGTAGTGGCACGGACGGTACAGCGCCATGTACTGGCCGGACGCGTCCGCGTGCCACGGATACTCCCGGAAACACCCGGAGACATAGGGGTTCGTCGCCTTGACGACGACGTACACGCCTTCCTGGATGTCGAAGGGGATGGGGTCGCCCGCCGGCGTGAGGCTCGACATGACGTCCACGGTGCCTTCGTGACCCAGCACGCCGCCGGCCTCGACCGGCCGGCAGATCGAGGCGATCTGCTCGACGTTGCCGGGTGAGAACGTCAGGCCGTCGTCTGATGGGACCAGTTGCGCCGCGTTCGCCACGGCTGCCATCTCGATAGCGGCCTTCGTGCCGTCCCTGAAGGACGTGTGGAGGTACGGGTTGACCTGTCCGGAGTCTGTCAGCTCCTTGGAGAAGGGCCAGAAGTTCCAGACGTTTCCGGGGTTCATCTCGTGGTAGCCGTCCGCGAAACGCGTCCCCTTGCCGGCGCAGACGACCTGGAACCCGCACGATCGCGCCCAGTCGACCAACTCCATGATGATCGCGGGCTGATCGCCGTAGGCGAGTGAGTACACGACTCCGGCTTTCCGCGCCCTGTCCGCCAGCGCCGGCCCGACGAATGCGTCCGCCTCCACCGTGACCATGACGATGTGCTTGTGGGCGGCGATGGCACGGAGCGCGTGGTCGATGGCCGCGCTGGGCACGCCGGTGGCCTCGACGATGACGTCGATCTCCGCGCAGTCGAACAACTCGGCGGCGTTGTCGATCACGGCCACACGGTGCGTCCTGACTGCCGCCTCGACGCTGTCGACCGGCTGATCCGGCCATCCGACGAGGGTGAGCGCCGATACCGCGCGGGAGGTGTTGAGGTCGGCGATCGCGACGACCTGGATGCCGTCGATGGAATGCGCTTGAGCCAGGAACATCGTGCTGAATCTTCCGGCTCCGATGATTCCGATGCGAATCGGTTGTCCGGCGGACGCCCGAGACCCCAGCATTGCGTGAAGGTCCATTCTTTACTCCTATGGAAAGAAGGTGTAACCGTTTCCACACGCTATAACATGGCCTTTGCCCCGTCAATCCGCACACTGCGGTGGGATGGTTCCCGGGGCCAGTGGGAGGCGGGGAGCAACGTGCTGAAGGCAGCGACCATCCGCGACGTGGCGCGTGAGGCGGGAGTGTCGATCGCGGTGGTGTCGCGTGCGATCAACCCCGGTTCGGGGCCCGTCGCGCCCGAGACCCGGGATCGCGTGCTCGCCGCGATCGAGAAGCTGGACTACCGGCCGCGCGCAGCCGCCCGCGAACTCCAGGCGGGTGCCACGACGACCATCGCCCTGATGGTTCCCGACCTGATCAACCCGTTCTTCTCCGGGATCGCCGACGCGATCGTGTACGAGGCCCGGAGCCGTGGCGTCCACGTCATGGTGCTGACCACTCAGGAGGACCCGCACCTCGAGGCCGAACTGGTGCAGACGCTTCGCACCCGTTCCGTGGGCGCCCTGATCGTCGCCCCCACCGACAGCGGTACGAATCCTTTCGGACGCCTGGTGGACCTCGGCATCCATGTGATCTGCGTCGATCGTGAGCTCGACGACTCCGCCGGCATCGACGTGGTGACCATCGACAACGAGAACTCAGCACGCACCGCGACCCAGCACCTCCTGCAACTCGGGCACGAGCGCATCGCGATCATCACCGGGCCGCAGCATTCCTCCTCGGCACGCTCGCGGCTGGTGGGGTTCCGCGGCGCCATGGCGGACGCGGGAGTCGAGGTCGACGAGCAACTCGTGCGTCCGATCGCCTATCGCGGGACGCTCGGCAGCGACGCGGTGGGTTCGCTTCTTGCGTTGCCGCACCCGCCCACGGCCCTGATCGTCGCCAACGGTGCGCAGGCCTTCAACTCGGTCAGGCGGGTGAGGCAGTCCGGCATCGGCGTCCCCGACGACCTCAGCCTCGTCGTGTTCGACGACAACCCCTGGACGGATGTGTTCTCGCCTGCTCTCACGGTGATCCGCCAACCCGTGAAGATGATGGCGATGCACAGCACGCAGATCGCCGTGTCCCGGCTGCAGGGCGACCGCCCGCCGGCACCGGTCCGGATCGAGCTGAGGGCCGAGTTGGTCCATCGGTCGAGTTGCCGGCCGCTGCGGGAGCCCCCCGTGGGCGGCGACTAGGGAAACGCTGATCAACGATCCCTGAGCCTGTCGAAGGGTCGTGGAACTGCCATCCGGCAACGGGCTTCGACAGGCTCAGCCAGCGTTGCTCACATTGATCAGTGATTTCCCAGTCGATCGATGCCTTGCCGGTTCCGCGTCGTCCCGGTTGGTTCCGTGTCCCGGCTGAGCTGATGCTCCCTCGGCTGGTACGGCTCTCGCCGGTGGGCTCGGCCGCTTCCGGCGGGCGCCGCGTCGTTCGCGCGGGTCTCCGGAACTCCCGCGGGTCGTATAGCGCCCGCGTGAAGTTACGCGGCCCGCGTGAACTCGCTCGTGGTGAGTGCAGCGGTCATGTGCGCTCAAGATGCCTGGCGTTTGGCCTGCTCAGTAGGAAATTTCTGAGGTTACGGGCGAAAGCCGGACCGTCCCCCACGTCGTTCTGCGTCCAGCGCAGCACCCACCAGCCCCGCATCCGGAAACCGTTCTCCCGGCGCTTCTCGTGCATGATGACATCTGCCGCGCTGGAGCCTGCGGGAACCAGATCGGAGTACTTCACCCGCCCGTCGAACTCGCCCAGCACCCCGTATTCGGGCCAGCCGAAGTCGCTTCGTCCCAAGAGCTTGCCGTCGTCGTCCCTGACCTCGAACTGCAGTACTGGTTTCGGAACCTTCCCCAGGATCATCCAGTAACGGCATATCGACTCTCCGGGGCTCTCCGACCGGGGATCGGCGTTTGCCAATGCCCAGCGGACGACCCCGGCCCCCCGTCGTCTGCGCGTGGTGGTCACCTCGGCGCGAAGGGCGCTTTCCTCCCCGAGCGCTCGCCAGCCCGCGTCCATCACGCCGAGGGCTTCGTCGCGGCGGCACAGGCCGCACAGGTCGATCACGGTGCGGGGCAACGACGTCAATCGATATCCATCGACGTGAGTGGCGTCGTCCGGCCCGAGCGGAGGCGCATGCGTGACGACGTTGGCGCTCGCCCATCCACCCGACACCGCGTCTTTGGTCACATGCACGCGATCGAGCAGGCGGTAGGGCACCGGCAGGCCCCACAGCAGTGCGGCCGACGCATGGCTGAGTACAGGATCGCCTCCGAGCAGCGGCAGCGTCGTGTCAAGGAGGACGCGGTGTCGTTCATGCGGACGATCGGGCAGCGGGCCGTCGATGTAGCCGTCCCGGCGTGCTCGGGTGAGTTCGCCGTTGTGCTGCATCGATCGGATATCGGCGGCGGTGTAGCCGCTTTCGCGCAGATCTCGGTATCGAGTGGTGTTCATACTCCTGGTTGTTGGTGTCACGGCGGTGCGCGGATCATATTGGCGCAGCTTGGGGAAAACTCTGCTCTCCGTCGGTTCACCTGCCGCGGGTTCCGGCGGGTGCCGTGTGATTCGCGCGGGTGTCGTGTGCTCCCGCGGGTCGTATAGCGCCCGCGTGAAGTTGTGCGGCCCGCGTGAGTTCAGGCGGCCCGCCTGAACGGGCCGCGCCCCGGAGTTCGTCCGGGGAATGCTGACCGGGGCATGTTGTAGGTTGCGGAGATCGGCTTGTCCGAGGTTCGTGGTGCGTTCTCGGCCGGACGACGGCGAGGCGATCGATGGCTGCTCCAGCGCGCTCGTGTCGCACCAGGCCGCCCCCATCCTTTTGGCGGGACTCTGTCAGTGGCCCAGGTCACGAAATGCGGAAGTAGGACGGCGGTCGCTGGTTCCGCCCCGAGCCGGGTGGCTCCGCCAAATGGCAGGGGTCGCGCGGAGACCGGCATCGGGGGACGGTGTTTTTGTTGTGAGATGCAGGTGTCAGCATCACTGCCGAGGGGCTTCTTCGGGTCGTGGTGACACGGCGTCGAGGAGTTGACGGTGAGCGAAGATCTGGGCGGTACTGCGATCGAACCACTGCGCCGTCCTCGGCTGGTGCTGTTCTCCGCGCGTGATCGTCTCTACGCTTCGCGCACGGAGCGCCGCCGCCTGCTGCTGGCGATGCGTCCCGCGGACCCGACCGAACTGGGGCTTGCGGAGCACGCGCAGGATCAACGCGTGGTGGGTGGCGCGTACTGGGAATACCTACGTGATGACGACACGTCCTTGTTCATGCGTGCGCACGACCTGGCGAGCAAACCCGACGCCCGCGAAGACGCCCGAGCCGTCTACATGCAGGCCGACGAGATGCGGCTCGTGTACGTACGCGACCCCGCGACATATCGGTGGGGATGGTGGTTGGTGCTGGGCGCGGAAGTGATGCTGGTGGCCGGCCGCATGTGGCTGCCGGGGCAGCGCAAACAGGTCGTTCAAAACGCGCGGAAGGCGATCGCGGCGTTAGGATCCTGGCCTGGCTGGGGCACGTATTACACACTGTGAGCGTCCGTGCCGATCGTCCGGGGTTGTTCGTGTCTGTCGTAGGTTCACGCCGGGGGTCTCTGCCCCCGTCACTGTGAGGGGTTGAGCCCGCGTTGGACGGCCCAGAGCACCAGTTGGGTGCGGTCGCTGGCGCCGGTCTTGTCGAGCATGTTGCTGATGTGCCACTTCACGGTGTTCTCGCCGAGGCTGAGGCGGCTCGCGATCTGTTTGTTGCTCAGCCCGTCGGCCAGTGCGGTGATGACCTCGAGCTCCCGGTCGGTGAGCACCGAGGTGAGCCGCTGGTCTTCGCCGGCCCGTGTCCGTTGCCCACTGCGACTCGCCTCGCGCGCGAAATCGGCTTGCAGACGCGCCCGCACGGCGGGGGATTGCAGCGCGTTCGCGTTGACGGCCGAGCGGACCGCAGCGGCGATATCCCCGGGATTTTTCTTGAGCAGAAATCCGACAGCCCCGCGCTCGAACGCACCGTAGAGGTATTCGTCGAAGTTGAACGTGGTGAACACGATGATCGGGACGGGTTTCTCGACGCCGATTCCCGCGAGCGCCTCGATGGCGTCCAGCCCGTCGCCGTCGGGCATCCTCAGGTCCATGAGCACCACGTCGGGGTGTAGCTGACGGGCGAGGCGCACCGCGTCGACGCCGTTCCCGGCCTCGCCGATCACCTCGATGTCATCCGTGGTCTCGAGTACCAGTCGCAGGCTGGCCCGGACGGCCGCCGCGTCGTCGACGATGAGGGTGGTGATCATGCGAATACTCCCTTCTTGCCGGTCGTTCGGGCTTGGGGGACATCAGGAGGGGTGACGGGGGAGTGCTTGTGAGGGGCCGACGGGTCACTGTCCCGAACAGTGGTCGGTCGCAGGTGCTGGTCGCGGACGACGGGATGCGGCAGCAGCGCGTTGACGCTCCAGCCTCCGTTGCGCAAATGGCCGGTGCGCAGGCTGCCGCCCACGGCCACAAGCCTGTCGCGCATGCCGGGTAGCCCGTACCCGAGGCTGGGCCCGCGTCGTGTGGTGCCGGGGCCGTTGAGCGATGAGCCACCTCCGCTGTTCTCGACGCGCAGCAGCACGCTGGATCCGTCATCGCTGACGGTGATCGTGATCGCGGCGCCCGAAGCGTGTTTGCGCGCGTTGTTGAGAGCCTCCTGGATCACTCGATATGCAATGTGGCTACGGAATACTCCGAGGCGTTCGTCGATCGTGTCAAGGTCGGTGTCAGTGTCGAGAGTGACAGGCACATGTGCGGTGGCGCGGTGCTCGGCGGCGAGGGCCTCGATCTCGGCGATGCTGCGTTGATCGGCTTGCCGCTCGCCTCTGTAGTGGGTGGCGACCGTGCGATCTTCCTGGTACATGCCGGTGACCACCCGCTGCAATCCGTCGTAGAGGCGTTCGCCCTCATTGCGGATCTGCGCGATCAACTTGGCCTGGGGCAGCGGCAACGTGGTGGCTTGGGCGGCGATGATCAGCGCCAGCATCGCGGCCAGGTGGGCCGAGGTGGTGTCGTGGATCTCCTGTGCGATGGTCCGACGCTCGGCGGCGATGGCCTCGGCGGTGCGCGCGGACTCACCGCCGATGATGTGGTGGGCGAGTTCGGCGATTCGCTCGGAGCGGTCGCGCATCTGCCCGTACCAGACTCCGAGGAGAGCGGGCATCCCGACGGTCACCACCGCGATCAGCACCGCTTGGACGATCAGCGCGGGACTCGTCCACACCGCTTTGCCGATCGGCCCGTACATTGCCTCGGCAGCAAGCATCGCGGCCGCGGTGCAGGGGACGCCGCCGAGGCTCAGGGCCAGCCGTAGTGGCCCGGCGCATTCGGTGGCGAAGGTGAACACGGCGAACATGACACCTGGTTGCACGGCGAGCGGGTCGTTGCCACCCACGAGGATGGCCGATTGCCACATGACCAGGGACGCGATCATCGTGCCGACCACCTGTTTGCGCATCCAGGCGAGCTGCATGGCCTGCATTCCCATGAGGCCCGACACGGTGACCAGGCGCCACGCATTGGTCTGCTGCTCGGTATCCGGCGCCAGTTGCATGACAAGTATGAGGCCGGCCACGTAGCAACCGATGTTCGCGGCGAACGCGACGGGCACGTTGGTTCGTCCGACCCAGCGGGTGAAGCGGGGCAGGGGTTCGTCGGTCGACAATTCGAGTGGCAACCCGCTCCTCCTTCCGGAGTGCTTTCAGGCTCAGGTTGTCTGTGGACGTCCTCCGCCCCCGGATCGATCGTCCTCCATTCATTCCAGATTCTGCCACCTGACCCCGGCGTCTCGAGAGGCCAGGCGTGTAGCATCGGGGGCACCATGGGTCGACGACGACCGATGAGTGCCCTCACGGGCTCCCGGTTCTCGCCGATTCCCCATTCTTTCGGGTGGTCTTTGTCGACGCTCGGCAGGCGCCTGGCTATCTGGTCGCCGCTGGACACGCGCCGGTCACTGGGGTCCGTCATCCTTTGTTCAATTACATGTCTCCTTGTGTCTGCCGAGTTGTGGAACCGGTGGCGGTTGTAGTCCGTCAAGACCGGGTGTGAGCATGATCGCGTCGTGCAGTACCCGAGAGCGCGTCTCCCGGGGCCCGCGTACTGCGGTCGTCCCGGTCGCGTGCAGTCGATCTGGAATCCGGAGGCTATGTGCGCCCATGCTGACTCCTGAAGGGCCGAACCCCGCCGACGATGGGGAGGCTCCGACCTCTCCGGCTTCGGCGCGCGATGCCGCGCTGGACCAACTCGATCGGGAACGGAGATCCATGCGCGAGTTGGGGCTGGACCCCTCGCCCGCGCCTCGTGCGGCACGGGTCGACCCGAGCCGGGCGATCGCGAGCAGCGCCGGTATAGGCGATCGAATATTCAAGGTCACCGCGCACGGCGGCGGGGTACTGGTGCTGCTGATCATGTCGTTGGTCGGCCTGTTCCTGCTGTGGCGAGGTTTCCGTGCGATCGATGTCGCTGGCTGGTCGTTCCTCACCACTCAGGATTGGGAGCCCAACAGCGGTCACTTCGGTGTCGCGGCGGTGTTGTTCGGGACGATCACGATCGCGCTGATCGCGATCCTCGTCGCCCTTCCGCTCGCATTGGGCGTCGCCACCTACATCTCGGAATACGCCCCCGAGGGTATGAAGCGCTTGTTCACCAACATCATCGATCTGATGGCGGCCATTCCTTCGGTTGTCTACGGCCTATGGGGGATGTTCTGGCTCGAGAACAGGCTGCTGCCGGTGGCGCAGTGGATAAGTACCTGGTTCGGCTGGATTCCCATCTTCTCGGTGACCGCGTTCGATCCGGACAACCCGTTGGCCACCCCGACGGTGTTCACCGCGTCGGCCACGCTGGCAGGCCTGGTGGTGGCCATGATGGTCGCCCCGATCGCTGCCTCGATCATGCGTGAGGTGTTCGCGCAGGCTCCCACGGGCGAGCGGGAGGGCGCGCTGGCGCTGGGGTCGACGAAGTGGGGAATGATCACCTCGGTGGTGTACCCGTTCGGTGTCGGCGGCATCATCGGCGGGACGATGCTCGGCCTGGGCCGAGCGCTGGGCGAGACGATCGCCGTCTATCTGGTGATCAGCCCGATCTTCGTCATCAACCCACATCTGCTGTCGACGGGCACGAACAGCATTTCCTCGTTGATCGCGCTGCGCTACGGCGAGGCGAGCGACTTCGAGCTGTCGGGCCTGATGGCCGCGGGTCTGGTCCTGTTCCTGATCACGATGGCCGTGAACTTCGTAGCCGGCTTCATCGTCAACCGATCCCGTTCCGGGGCATCGAGCTAGGAGGAAGATCGCGATGGCGATCTCTGTGGTGAATCCGCCTGTTGTGCGCACGCATGTGCCGGGTCGGGAGAAGGGGCCGGATGGCTCCATGCAGACCGCCCAGCGGGGGATAGAGCAGCGGCGCAATCTGGGGAAGATACGTCGCGAGGACGTGTTCCGGCTGGTCGGTGCCGTGGCGGGGGCGATCGGCATGACGAGTTGGCTGTTCACTCAGGTGACCCCGTTCCACGGCGGGTTGCCGTTCGTGCTGATCGCCTATGTGCTGTTTCTGGGGATGTTCGTCGTGCTGATCAGCTTCGACGACGACCGGGTGACGATCAAGGACCGTGTGATGGCGGTGATCATCCACTCGGCGGCTGTGGTGCTCCTGTTGGCCTTGGTGGTCGTGGTGGTGTTCACGCTGGGCCGGGGCTCGGAGGCTTTCCTGCACTGGAACTTCTGGGTGCAGGACCTGGCATTAGCAGGCCCGCTCGATCCGTTGACCGTGGGCGGCATGGCGCACGCGGCGCTGGGCACCCTGTACATGATCTCGATCTCGCTGGCGATCTCGATTCCGCTGGCGCTGCTGACGGCCGTGTGCATGTCGGAGTTCCCGTCGCCGTTCACCCGGATGGTGCGGACGGTGACCGAGGCGATGACGGCCCTGCCCTCGATCGTGTGCGGCCTGTTCATCTATGCCACGTACATCCTGCTGCTCGGCTTCGACAAGTCGGGGTTCGCCGCGAGTCTGGCGGTGACGATCATGATCCTGCCGATCATCACTCGTTCGGCCGATGTGGTGTTGCGCCTGGTGCCGCAGACCCTGAAGGAGGCCGCCCTGGCCACCGGCGCCAGCCGTTGGCGAACCGTGTGGCATGTGGTGCTCCCCACCTCCCGGTCTGGCCTGATGACCGCGATCGTGTTGGGGACCGCCCGTGGTATCGGCGAGACCAGCCCGGTGCTCTTGACTGCCGGTTACACGACGTTCTTCAACCTCAACCCGTTCAGCGGCCCCATGGTGTCGCTGCCGTTCGCCACGTTCACCTTGGTGAAGAGCCCCGAGCCCACTCAGATCGCTCGTGGTTTCGGTGCCGCGGCGGTGCTCATGGTGCTCGTTTTCCTGCTGTTCATGATCGGACGCATCATCGGCGGCAACGGCGCAGGGGTTTTGACGCCCCGTCAGCTCGCTCGCACGCGACACGCCAGCCGTCGCGACCTGGCACGGCTCGAAGGACGCTTCGGCGCGCCCTCATCGGCTCGCCAGGGGGCGGAGGTCAATCGTGTATGAGGTTCAAAACGCCGATGTGGCTAGGAGAAACTCTTTGTTCACCCATTGGTTGCCATTGAAGGGCTGTGAATTTTCCTTGTCTGTCCCTAGCGTCAGTTATGCAAGTTTGCTGGATCTGAATCGCGTGAACGACAACCCCCAAGCATTCGACACGTCGAGCGGTACACCCCCCGAAGACCACCAGTACAACGATGAGCAAGACCGGGTCTCTGTGACGAGCCGGTCGAAGGGAGCCGATCCCGAGAAGTCGGCATATTACGACGACAAGCTCGCCGAAATTCTTGACGAGAGATTCGCCCCCGCTGTCGCTGATGACTCCCCCCAGGAGAACAAACGATGATCGTCATCGCCCGTCTTCTTCACGTCGGTTCGCGCCGCGCTGCCCGCGTGGGCCTGCGCCGCACCCTTGTGATGCTGCTCAGCCTGGCGATGGTCGTGGCGGGAATGTTCGGGGGCGGATCGCAAGCCATGGCTGAGGGTGCGTTCCACTCGCCGATCACCGGTTCCGGGTCCACCTGGTCGGCCAACGCTTTGCAGGCGTGGATCCGCAATGTGTGGGCGAACTACCAGTGGAAAATCACCTACAGCGAGTCGGGTTCGACGCAAGGCCGCAACGACTTCGCGAACGGCACCGCCGACTTCGGTGTCTCCGAGATTCCCTACGCCATCTCGAACTCCAACGAGGGCGATTCCCGCCCGGCCCGCGGCTTCGCCTACATGCCGATCGTGGCCGGCGGCACGAGCTTCATGTACAACCTTCAGATCGGTGGCAAGCAGGTGACCAACCTGAGGCTGTCGGGCGAGACGATCGCGAAGATCTTCACCGGGGTGATCACGGTGTGGAACGATCCGGCGATCCAGGCGGACAACCCGCAGCTGGCCCTGCCGGCCACTCCGATCGTGCCGGTGGTGCGCTCCGACGGCTCGGGAACCAGTGCCCAGTTCACGCTGTGGATGCGCCAGGAGCAGACCTCGCTGTGGAACGACTACTGCAACAAGGTGGGCCGCCCGCTCATCAACGGGGCGTGCGGCGTCACCTCGAACTACCCAGTGGTGGCGGGCAGCGGGTTCGTCTCGCGGGCGGGCGCCAACGGTGTGGCGGGATATGTGGCTCAGTCGCATGCAGTGGGCTCGATCACCTTCGTGGAGTACTCGTACGCCCTGAACTCGAAGTTCCCGGTGGTGAAAATGCTGAACAATGCCGGCTACTACGTCGAGCCGACGGCCGCCAACGTGGCGGTGGCGTTGTTGCAAGCCCATATCAACGAGGACGAGTCGAGCCCCGACTACCTCACCCAGGACCTGCACGACGTGTATGGCGACACGGATGCGCGCACCTACCCCCTGTCGAGCTATTCGTACATCATCCTGCCCACAACGCTGGGCTACAACTTCACCGAGGAGAAGGGCCTGACGCTCGCGGACTTCGGAGCCTACTTCTTGTGCGAAGGCCAGCAACAGGCCGAGTCGCTGGGCTACAGCCCCCTGCCGATCAACCTGGTGCAGGGCGGTCAGAAGCAGATCCAGAAGATCAAGGGCGGAAACCCCACCATCAAGGGCATCGGCGACTGCAACAACCCGACATTCACCACCGACGGCACGAACCGGCTCGCCAACGAGGCGCCGTACCCCGCCGACTGCGACAAGCAGGGTCCCATCCAGTGCTCCAAGGGCACCGGCGGCGCCAAGGACACCGAGACCGACACGACCCGGGATACCGACACCAGCAGTGGTGGTGACGGCGGCGACAGGACGGGCGGGAATGGCACCAACGGGAATGGCACCAACGGCGACAACACGTCGGACAACCCGGACGCGGCCACTGATGCCGTCAGCGACGGGTCGACCGGCAGTGGCTTGAACAACCAGAACGGCGCGGCCGCCGTGGTGGCCGGGAGCCCGCAGTCCGTCCCTGTCGCCTGGACGAATCCCTTCCTGGTGCTGGCCATGATCGCGGTCGGCGCGATGGGTGTGGGCTTGGCGGTGCTTCCGCCCCTGGTGGTCGCCCGGCGCCGCCGTGGTGCGCCGGCCGTTGACCTCTCGGTTGATCTCTCGGTCTTGCCACCACCTGCCCCGCCGGCCCCGCCCGCTTCTTCACCGGTTTCCAGTTCGACCGCGCCGGCTTCTCCCCGGAACGGTCAAGTCATCCCGTTCGCGAGGAGGTACCAGGCATGAGCCTCGTGTCGCGCATCCTGCGTGCCCGGTGGGCCGGGATCCTCCGTCCCTGGAACGCCCCCCACATGGGCCGGAATGGCGTTCTCCCATGCTCCGTGGGCGAGGGATTCACCTCGCTCCCGGTCGCTCTCGCCGCCCGGCGCGGCGAACAGACCAATCCCCCAGGAGGCGCACCCCATGGAACGGCAGAAGGATCGACGGCGACGCGAGCGCGAGCAGCAGAAGAGGCGTCAGCAGAAGCTCTTGCGCAGGAAACACAGGGATCAAGGCCCGAAGAAGGGTTCCGCGCAGGCCAAGGAGATCGCGCTGGCCAAACGACAGGCGAAGCTCATGAGGGTCGAGGAACAGACCTCTCTTCCCTCTCTTCCGGCTCGTCTTCTGCCGTCGCTCGGGAGTTTCCGTTTGCCGGAGTTGCGCGGCCGAAACGCCTTCGGCCCCGCGCCGGAGCGCTGATCGCGGCCCTGGCACTGGTCGCTGCGTTCGGGAGTACCGGCCTCTCACCGGTGATGGCCAGCGCCGACGAGACGGACTCGGGCTCGTCGCTGACGGTGAAGTGGCTGAACGACGATTCGACCGCCGCCAGCCTGCAGCCGGAGCGCGAGACGACGTGGCTGAGCGAGGAAAAGGGACTGTCGCGGAACCCGCACTACGACGACTTCAAGAACCTGCAGGTCACGGTCAGCCAGACCGAGGACCTGACCGACCAGACGATCACCATCGACGTGACGGGCATGCCGGGAGGCAGCGTATCCGGACACTCGGGCATGCCGGGGATCAGCTCGTCCACCGGCTACCCGTCGTACGTGCAGAACTACCTGCAGGTGATGCAGTGCTGGGGCGACCCGACGGACGACGATTTCGAGGAGACCTGCCAGTGGGGCGGGCTTGTGTTGGGCAGTAGTAGTTCGCAGGCGCTCGTCGCCCAGACGGTGGTGTACACCGATGGGGGCGCTCGCGACGGGTCTGTCCCGTTCCGCACGGTGCAAGACAAGGAGTACTGGTCAAACGAGTACCTCGCCCCCGACGGTGCCTCGCTGTTGGGCAATCTGCTCAGCCCCTCGACGACCAACGACGTGCTGGCCTGGCCGGTGAAGGCCGACGGCACGACGGCGGTGCACTTCGCTCTGCAGAGCAGCACCTCGGCGCCGTGGCTGGGCTGCGGCGCCGACGACGACGGGAGTCCGCGCTCCTGCTCGATCGTGATCGTGCCCCGAGGCACGATCTACGGTAAGTCGAGTTCGCACTACGGCGCCTCCTACGGCCAAGCCGGGGCGCAGTGGGGCGGGCCGCTGGACACCGACGCGGACTACTGGGACAACCGGATCGTGATCCCGCTCGACTTCCAGTCCCCAACCACCGCCTGCGACGCTGCCGGCACGACGCACACCGTCGGCGGCTCGCAGCTGATGATCCAGGCGATGCAATCGTGGCAGCGCGGCATTTGCACCGACGAGGGCCAGGGCTACAGCTACAGCACCGCCTCCGACTCACGGGCCCGCAGCAACCTGCTACAGGGCATCTACGATTTCGGCCTCACCTCGCGCGCGATCAAACGCGAAGAGCTGGACGAGACGGACTACGACGCCTACGACAACGCCGAGGTGGCCTATGCCCCGCTGGCGATCTCCGGTATCACGATCGGCTTCAACATCATCGGCACGAAAGGCGTGCAGAACGATATCAAGCTCACACCGCGGCTCCTCGCGAAGCTTTTGACGCAGTCATACACGTCCGCGGTGCCGTCCTACACGTCCAACTTCCACTACGAGCACCTGTCGTCCAAGAATCCGAGCACCCTTCTGAACGATCCCGAGTTCAAGGCGCTGAACCCCGATATCAGCGTTAGCCCGTATCCCTACGGCCTGGCCGACATGATCATCATGGGCCCCTCGGGCTCCGACGGCATCCGCCTGCTGTGGCAGTACCTGCAGTCTGACGACAAGGCCCGGGCCTTCCTGGAGGGGAAGACCGACAACGTGCTGGCCGGTGACGAGGGAAACTCTGGCATGACGATCAACCCCTACTACCTGCCCAAGGGCGATCCGAACGCGAAGGTACCGGAGACCGAAGAGGTGGTCACGACCGAAGGGGCACAGACGGTCAGCACCATCCAGCTGGTGACTGACGCGAGCGGCAACACGGTGTACCGCGAGGTCGGGCTCACCGACTCCGACGGTAACCCGCTGAACCTTGCCACAGGCGTAATCGATACTTTCCCGCAGGCCGACGAGACCGAAGTTCCGTGGAGGATCGTAACCGCGGGTGGGCTGGCGACCGCCGTGCGCTCGCGAACGGACACCACGGCCTACAACCCCTACGGCGAGACCTTCTCCGACGTCGCGAGCCGGGTGGCCAAGGCCGACACGAAGCGGGCGACGTGGGACCCCACCGCCATGAACAGCGCACAGGAGGCTGGCGTGTGGAAAACCAGCGACAGCGTGCAATTCCCGCCCAGGATCGGGGTGCTGGGCACTACCGACACGGCCTCGGCCGAGAAGAACGCGCTAGCCACGGCGCAGCTGCAGCTGCCCAACCAAGAGGGCGTTTTCGTCTCGCCCACCGAGGGCACGATGACCGCGGCGCTGTCGGCGCAGACCGCACAGGATGACACGTCGGGCACCATTTGGGCCGACTTCTCGAAGCTCTCCAGCGACTCCTACCCGCTCACACTGGTGACCTACGGGGCGCTGGACCTGCCTGAGGTGAGCGCCGAGGACCGGGAGTCCTACGCCGACCTGATCGAGTTCGCGGTCACCACGGGGCAGGCGTCCGGAACCCGCCCTGGCCAGCTGCCATGGGGCTACGCGCCACTGACCGATGAGCTGGTGGCTCAGGCCCTGGCCGCGGCCGAGCGCATCCGCAACTGGCTGCCCTCCACGGGTGATGGCGACACGGGTAGTGGCGGCACGACCTCGGATGGTGACCAGAGTTCCTCGACGGGCGACGGGTCGGCTGGCACTCAGGCCACGAACCCTGCGACATCGGCGGACGACTCCACGCCGAGCTCCAACGCCTCGCAGTCGACCACCGAATACAGCCAGGCCGCCACTACCGAGCGCGGCTCGACCGCCGCGTTCATCGGCGCCGCCGCGCTCGGCGCCATGCTCCTGGTGGGCAGCGTCGGCGCGGCGGTGGCGCCCCTCCTCCTGCGGCGCAGGAGCGACAAATGAACAACACAAAGGTTTCTTCCCCCGGCACCCGCCGGACAAGGGAAGGAAACGGCCCGGCGTAGTCCCCTGGGAAAGGTCACACCGGGCCGCATGGAGCCTCCCACCTGGGTGGCTCCTGATACAACCAGAAGAGGATAACTGGCAAAATGAAAACAATCAAAAGAGTCGTGATCGGTGCCCTCGCGGGCATTCTCACGACCGGGCTCGCGCTGACTGGCTTCAGCAGCCAGGCCTCCGCCGATCCGGCCTCGACGAGCACCTATGGTCAGCTCGTTGCGGTCGGCAGCGATACGCTGCAGGACTTCGGCAACGGCCTCAGCACCGCGCTCGGCAACGTCAGCGGCACCAGCACGCTCAAGCTGGCGTCCTACGACGCGACCGGCAGCTCCACGATCCAGACCCGTTCCGGTGGCGTGTCGTTCACCCGGCCGAACGGCTCGGGCGACGGTGTCAAGGCGCTGAGCGCCTCGGCACAGGGCACCATCTGGGGCGGCGCGAACCTCTCCGGTCAGGTTGACATCGCTCGCTCCTCGAGCAAGTACACGACCTCTACGGTAAGCGCGCTGGCCTACGTGCCGGTCGGTGTGGACGCCGTCACCTACGCGACCTCGTCCGACTCGGCCATTCCGAGTGGGATCTTGGAAGGTGACGTCTCCCAGGATGGCGTTGGAACGTGGGATTCTGAGACGGGGACGGTCCACCCTGCGGATCTGACTCTGCGGAACATCTTCCAGGGTAACGGCTATCTGGAGGGCACGATCAGCAGCGTCACCTACAAGTTCTACTCCGGCGCGGGCAACCCTGCTGACGGTTCGGGCTACACGAAGCTGAACGTCTACGTGCCACAGTCCGGCTCGGGCACCCGCTCGTTCTGGGCGAGCACCCTTGGCTTCAGCAACAGCAGTCTGCCGGCTGGAGTGAGTGACACATTCGGGCTGTACAACCCCGACACCGAGGTCACCACAACGACCGATGTGCAGGAGCACAACGGGCTTGTGGTGACTAAGCCGGAGGCTGCGACGGAAACCGAGCAGGCCGAGCAGGGCAACCAGAACTGGGAGACGGCGATTGTGCCGTTCTCGATCGCGCAGTACGTCGCGCAGACCAACGCGGCAGAGGGCACCCTTTCCGGTGTGACTGATCGTCGTCACGGCGCAGAGTTGAACTCGGTCGGTAATGTAGCTCCGACTAGCGGCGGGGCGCTGAACTCGAGCTTCCCGATCAAGCGGGACGTCTACTTCGTGGCCACCACCGCGCGTCTGACCAACCCGACCACGGATGCGGACAGGCTGCTGGCCAAGTTCTTGATCAACAGCGGCACTGCGGACATCCCGTGGATCGGCAGCACCGCGCTGCAGAGCACGATCACCAACTACGGCTTCGGCACTGGCACCGCTGACACGCTTGGTGCAATCGCAGGCTACAACTCCTACCAGTCCTGAGCCATCGAATCTAGATCTCGTTTGAGACCTAGATGAAGAACGTGGTTCCGGGGCGTTGCCGGTTCAACGCCCCGGAACCACCCGGGATCGTCATCTACGGCCCGGATATTGAACCCAGAAGCGCTTCGGACCAGAAGTGTAGAGCCGGTCGTTAAGCAGCAAGGTCCCGGGGGCGGAGACGTCGTTCCCCAGGGCCGTTGCCAGCAGACCGAGAAAGGTACTTAGTGATGACTATCAACCGATCCCAGGCCTCTCGTCGGTTGCGGGCCTGTTTCGTGGCGGCCGCCGTCGGTGCCCTTGCGGCTACAATGTTCAACACTGTTTCTGCCCACGCCGCTATAGGTGACTCCACCGACTCCAACTACCTTGGGGAGTTGACGGTCACCCCGACGAGCGGCAACTCGACCGACACCCCGCCGTTCACGCAGCTCTCAGCCCAGCGGGCCGACGGTACCGGCTGTCCTGATGGCTACAGGACGTGGTCGCGTGTGGTCTTGTTGAATCCGGCGACCGGCTCGTTCAACAGCATCGCAACCATCCGTTCCACTACCGGAAACACGACCGGCTTGAACGGCAGCGCGATCGTGCTGACCGGAAATTATGCGGCCACCACATCACGGGCTCTAAACGACAGGGCCGCGTGGACTGAGGTCAGCGTAGGGGCGTCGGCAAAGGTTCTTCTGACATGTGAGGCCACCTACGATCCGAACACTGGCGCGCTCACTCCGTTGGATAGTGCGCTGTACTTCGCCGCTACCATCCAGAAGGACACCGACACCACATGGAAGATCGTGTCCGGCACCTCGACGGAGAAGACCCCGACCACCACGACGGTCGCGTCCTCGAATGTGGCCCAGACCTCGGCCACGTTGACCGCCACAGTGTCCCCGGCTGAGGCCACCGGCACGGTGACGTTCACCAGCGGCAGCATTACCGCGACCGGAACGGTGACCGATGGCGTGGCCACGGCGGATGTGCCGGGCCTGACTGCGGGCACCGAGTACACCTTCACCGCTGCCTACCCCGGTGATGATGCCTACGCGGCGTCGGACAACACGGTCACCTTCACCACTCTCGCCGCAGAGGAGCCCACTACACCGAGCGACAGCAATGACACCAACATCAAGGTGAACGTGCCCGAGGTCGGCGGCACCACCGTGGCCGGCGGCTTGACGATCTCCCTTGCGCCGGGTGTCAGCACCCTGACCGGTGGGGCTCGTTCCGAGGGCCAGGCATGGGAGGCCACCGGCCAACTCGGCTCGGTGACCGTGAATGACGATCGCCGGGACGCGAGCGCCGATGCGTGGACGCTCAGTGGTACGGCTTCCGACTTCACCGGTGCGGGAACGATCTCGGCGTCCGCGCTGAGCTGGACCCCGAGCAAGGAGTCCGGTGCGGGCGAAGCGGGCAGTGCGTCCAGCGACCTGTCGAAGTCCTCGCCGCTGGCCACCGGCGCCGCCTCGGCCGACACGAACGTGACGACCACGGTGAACGCTGGCCTCAAACTGGTCGTCCCGAGCGACAGCGCTGCGGGCAACTACTCCTCGAAGCTCACCCTGATCCTCATCTGATCCCGGCTTGAGCGATGATGTTCGGGTGCTCTCGTCGTCCGGTTCATGCCGGGCGACGGGAGCATTCGCGCGGTGCCGCCCCGTCTTCGATGCCCGTCGGCTTTCCGACCTTGTGTCCGCTGTTTCCCATGCCTGTCTCTGCTCACGTTTTCAGCCACTGGCCGTTGGAGTGCTCCCGATGATCTCTCGCCGTCCTGTCCTTCTTTCTCCCGAGCCTTCTTCGGCCCCGGATTCTGTTTTTTCCCTCGTTCCGCTCACTACCCGAACTCCGAATAGTTCTACGACGGGTCGTCTTTCCGCCCATGGGCTAATCCACCGTCTCGGTGTGCTCAGCGTCGTACTGCTCGTCGTGGCCTCGTTCGCGGGTGTGGGCGGTGGAAGCCAAGCGTTTGCCGACGCGGCAGACGTCACCTTCGGTGTACAGCCATCGACGGCGACCGGCCCCGACGGGCGCGAGCGGTTCGACTTCAATGTGGCGCCCAGTACGGTGATCAGCGACTGGGTGGCCGTGACCAATTCGTCGACGAGCGAGATAACCGTTCGGCTGGTGGGTGAGGACGCCACCACCGACTACGGTTCCGGTGAGTTCACCTTGGTGGGCACAGACGTGCCCTCCACCGATATAGGGGCATGGACGTCGGTGAACGGCGAAGCGTCCACCTGCCCCGACATCACCGCCGATCAAGCGCAGGCATGTCTGCCGACATTGGGTGCCGCTGTGAGGCTGCAGCCCGGCGAACAAGCCAACGTGCCATTCACGTTGACCGTGCCGGCCGACGCGACCCCGGGCGACCACGCGGGCGGGATCGCGGCGATCTACACGACGACGCAACCGGGGTCGGACGGAATCAGCACGCCGGTGGAGGTGCATGTGGGCACCCGGGTGTACTTGCGGGTGGACGGCCCGGTGAGTCCAGGCATGACGATGAGCGGCCTGGTGTCGGGCTACGACGGCGGCTGGAATCCGTTCGACGGCACGGCGCGGGTGAGCTTCGATCTGGCGAATGCGGGCAACTCGCGGGTGTCCGCGGCCACGAGTGTTGTCGTGAAGGGGCCGTTCGGCCTAGGACGGCATGAGTGGCAACTGGCCGACACGAAGAATCTGATGCCGGGGAAGACGGCGCACATCACCGCGGACCTAGAAGGCGTGCCGGCGTGGTTGCTGCTGTTCGCCGACGTGACGGTGACTCCGTTGGCGGCCGACGGGACGGCGGCTTCCGATCCCCTGCCGGATGCTGTGACGGCTTCGACGATGACGTGGGCTGTGCCATGGACGATCCTCGGAGCGATCGTGGTGGTGGCGGGTGTGGTGCTGCTGGTGCGTTGGCGACGTCGTGAGCGGCGTCTGCTGGACGAAGCCCTCGCCGCCGCTCAGACGCAGCAGCCGGCGAACTGAGGGGAGCGGTTTTCCACAGGCCGAGTTCTTTTGACCATCGGCGCGGTACGTCACCAATAGTCATGGTGTCGTCGCGCCGGTGTGCGGCAGAATGGAGGCCATGATCGTGACGGTCGAGGTGTGGAGTGCCATCCTCACGGGCCTTGGCGTGCTCGTCGCGGTGCTAGTCGGTATGTGGGGCATGTTCACTTGGTCGCACAAGCAGATAAAGACCGATATGGACGCTGGTTTCGCCCGTGTCGATGAGCGTTTCGTCCGTGTCGATGAGCGGTTCGAGCAGGTCAATCGACGGCTTGAGCAGGTTGACCGACGGTTCGAGCAAGTCGATCAGCGCTTCGACAGGATGGATCAGCGTTTCGAGAAGATGGAACAGCGTTTCGAGAAAATGGATCAGCGTTTCGAGAAGATAGATGGGCGGCTGGCCGGGATCGACAACAGGCTCGGGGAGCTGGGTGAACGTATCGCCCGTCTTGAGGGCCCCGAGCCGCGGTTGTACGTACCCGCCCGTCGTTAGCGCGATCCGGAGCGATCAGACTCCGAGAAGAAGAACTCCGGGCATCGATGCCCGGGAACACCCCTTCTTTTGGATGGTTTTCACCGGCTGCTCGGCGAGTTGACCTGCCCGGGATGCGGCCCGAATAGCGAGCTTTGTGGTCAGCCCCTCAAACCTGAAGGGTAAGGCGGCTTGTCAGACTTCGTTGCGACGTGCAACGAAGTCGAAGAGCAGGCTTGTCACTTGCTGTTCATGTTCAGGTTCCCTGTTGTGTGCCCAATTGGCATGCCACAACGGTTTGTACCTCGTAGCGGGCGATGTGAGCATGGGTGAGACGCCGAATCTCCAAGGCTCGGCGTGGTGCGCCAACCCCGGGTCGCGCTGTCGATCAGGAGCATGCAGTCCACGGCGCATTGGAGGACCTGTGTTGACGATTCATGCCCGTCCTCGCCTCGGCCCTGGGCCGGGTGCGTTAGCGACATTCCGTGTTCCGGTGTCCCCTTTTCCGGGGCAGCACATGCTTGCCCCCAAATCTGCCACCGCGGCAACCGTGCCAGAGAGAAAGAAGAAAGCACAGTGAAGTCAGTCCGTAGCCGCACCCTCCGCGCCCGGTTTGTCGCCGGCTGGGCAGTCCTGCTGTGCGCAGCCCTGGTGGTGCCTGGTGCGGCCCGCGCACAGGCGGAAACGAACGCCACCAACGACTCTGATATCAACGTCGTGGTGCCGGAGGCAACGCCGACCGCCACAACGCCGCCGCCGACCACGGCGCCACCGACTACAACGCCGCCTACTGCCGACGGGGACAACAACGGCGGCGGCAACAACGGAAATGGTGGCGGCGGTAGTGGCAACAACGGAAACGGCAACAACGCAGGCACCGGCGGTGGCGTCAGCGTCACGAGCACACCGTCGTCGTCCGCCAATACGACCAGTTGTGCGTCCACCGAGCCCTCGGTGCCGAGTTCCCCGGCCAAGGCCGGCAACGAAGCTAGCTTCGACAAGGACATCTACTACCAGGGAGACACCGTCAACGTGACGGCCAATCGGTTCACCGCCGGTGAGCAGGTGCAGTTGGTGGTGTTCTCAGACCCGACGCTGATCGGAACTTTCGCCGCGGACGAGACGGGCACCGTGCGCGCGACGTTCACGGTGTCCGACTCCATGACGACCGGAGCGCACACTCTGCAATTCACTGGTTGGTGCAAGACGGTGGCACTGGGCAGCGTGCTGATCGGCTCCACCGGGCAGGGGCAGGCGCACACCTGGCTGGCCTCTGTTCCTGTCGCGGTGTGGTGGATCCTCGGCGTGCTACTGGTGCTGGCGCTCGCCTACGGCGCGTGGCGCGTTTGGCGCGTCCTGTCCGAATCGGACTCCGACAGCGGTCGGCCGGCCGACGGACAGCAGATCAACGGGGCGACTACGAAACCGGGGGCGTCCGCGTGAGCAGTGGAACTGATCGTCCGACGCAAGGCCCTCAGCTGACGCCCGCTTCGTCGGGGAGCGGCACTCAGGTCACGTCCGCCGACGAAGGCTCGTCCCCTGGAGTGGGGAGCGCCCCCGGCGCGGGCACGACGCCGGCGACCGAGACTCCCGCACGACCGATTCCAGCGAGGATTCAGCGGCGCGTCGAACGGCTGCGGGCGGCGTCGGCGAGGCCTCGTCAGCCTGTGGAGCGGAACGGGCGGTGGTGGTTCGGGGTCGTGGAACTGACGATCTCGCTGCTGTTGCTCGCCTTCGTGTTCCACGCCACGCTGTTCACCTCGTTTCAGTTCCGTGCCGCACAGAGCAACGCCTACGACCAACTGCGCACCGAACTGGCGAAGGCGGAGACGCCGACCGGCCCGCTGAACACCGATGAGAATTTGGTGGTGGCAGGTTCGCCGGTGGCTCTCCTGCAGGCGCCTTCGATCGGGCTGAGCGTGACCGTGCTCGAAGGGTCGTCCTCCGAGGTGCTGCGCAGCGGCGCGGGCCACCGACGCGACACGGTGATGCCGGGGCAACCCGGCACCACCGTGATACTGGGGCGCCAACTGACGTACGGCGGTCCGTTCGGCAGCCTGAAGGATCTGCAACCCGGTGACGAGATCACCGTCACCACCGGGCAGGGGGTGAGCGTCTACCGGGTTTTCGGCCTGCGCCGCGCGGGCGATCCGCTCCCCGAAGCACTCCAATCCGGCCAGGGCCGGTTGGAACTCATGACCGCCGATGGGCTCGCACTGTTTCCCTCCGGTGTGCTGCACGTGGACGCCGAACTCATCACGAAGACCAACAAGGCGGCCGCTCAGGTGATCGCCTACTCAGCACTGCCGGCCGGCGAGAAAGCCATGGGGCAGGACCAGGGCGCCTGGTTCATCGCGTTCTTCTGGGGGGTCTTCTTCGTGCTCGCGGGCGTGACCGTGGCATGGCTGTGGAGGAATTGGGGCAAATGGCACGCATGGGTGGTCGGAATTCCTGTGTTGCTCGCCCTGGGCGTCACCACTGCGGATGCCGTTATGAACGCATTGCCGAACCTTTTGTAACTCCAGACCTGTTGGATTTTCCGAATGTCGAAAAGGAACGTGAACACATGAGCTTTGAAAACGAAACCCCGGGAGGGGTCGCCCACGACCAAGCTGGGCGCGGGCAGTTCGCTTCGGGGCAGGCAGTGATCGGCCCTGACGACAAGACGCAAGTGCTGCCACCCGTCGTCCCCGGGACGACTCCCGCGGCTCCAGCAGGCTACGAGGTCTCGACATCGAGCGAAGTCGGAGCCGACGTGGCCGGATCTGCTCACGCCGAAGCCGCTCACGGCGAGCGCGGCTACACGGAGCCCGTCTACGTCGAAACCACCGATGGCGAGACCACCCACGTTGGGGCTGCGGTCAGGTCGGCCGAGGAGGAACCTGTGGCGCCGGTTTCGGTGTCGGGTGGTGGTTTGTCGTTGTTGGAGGCGCGGGGGGTGTCGGCGTGGTTTGGGTCGCATCGGGTGTTGGAGGGGGTGTCGTTGGTGATGGGGGCGGGTGAGGTGACGGCGTTGATTGGTCCGTCGGGGTGTGGGAAGTCGACGTTTTTGCGGGTGTTGAACAGGATGCATGAGTTGGTGCCGTCGGCGTCGTTGGCTGGTGA
Source organism: Brooklawnia cerclae (assembly GCF_011758645.1). Taxonomy (NCBI): domain Bacteria; kingdom Bacillati; phylum Actinomycetota; class Actinomycetes; order Propionibacteriales; family Propionibacteriaceae; genus Brooklawnia; species Brooklawnia cerclae. The sequence continues at coordinate 97,620 of NZ_JAAMOZ010000001.1, forward strand.
GGTGTTGTTGGATGGTGGGGATGTGTATGGGCGGGGGTGGCGGTTGCAGGATGTTCGTCGGGATATTGGGATGGTGTTTCAGAAGCCGAATCCGTTTCCTGCGATGTCTATTTACGACAATGTGGTGTCGGGGTTGAGGTTGACGGGTCGGCGGGTGTCGCGGGATGTGAGGGATGAGATTGTGGTGCGGTCGTTGGTGAGTGCGGGGTTGTGGGGGGAGGTGCGGGATCGTTTGCGGCAGCCGGGGGGTGGGTTGTCGGGTGGTCAGCAGCAGCGGTTGTGTATTGCTCGGGCGTTGGCGGTGCGGCCGCGGGTGTTGTTGATGGATGAGCCGTGTTCGGCGTTGGATCCGACGTCGACGCGGGTGATTGAGGAGACGATGGGGCAGTTGCGTCGTGAGGTGACGATTGTGATTGTGACGCATAATATGCAGCAGGCTGCTCGGGTGTCGCAGCGGTGTGCGTTTTTTTTGGCGTCGCAGGGGATGCCGGGTCAGATCGTGGAGTATGGGGATACTGATGCGATGTTTTCTGAGCCGCAGGATGAGCGCACCTTCGACTACGTCAACGGCCGCTTCGGATAAACCCGCACGATCCGCGCTGAATGACGTGTCGTGAGAGAGGGACTGGGCGCGGGGTGGCCGTTGCGCGTCGCCACCGGTGACGTCGACCCCTACCTGGAAGCGACGTTGTGGGTGCTCGATCATCTGGACGGTGTGGCGGTCGCCGGGCCGGTCCCGCGTCCGGACGATCAGCCCCAGCCCATGCGTCCGAAAGCGGCGAGCACCAGGCGTTCGCTGCGCACCAGGTAGGCCTCGAGCTCGGTCGCGGCTTCGGCCATCTTCCCTTGTTCCAGCAAGATCGTGAGGTCTTCGTTCTGATCGACGAACGGGGCGTGGAGGTATTCGGGGGAACTCAGCGACACGAACGCGATCCGCAGTTCGGCCAGGACGTTCTGGAAGAAGGTGCTCAGCCTCGGGCTTTCGGCCAGGTCGACGATGGCGGAGTGAAACTCCATGTTGGCGGTGCCGACGACCGTCCACTCGGGGATGTCTCTTGCTCGCTTCGCACGTTCGACGGCCGCGCGTGCGTCCGCGATCGCCGGGTGCTTCGGCAGCGCCTCACGCACGGCCATCACCTCGATGGCCCGCCGCACACGGAAGACGTCCAGGACGCTGGAGACCGATGGCACGCGGACGAACACGCCGCGATTGGGGATGCGTTCCAGCGAACCCTCGTGGATGAGAATCCGGAAAGCCTCGCGCAGCGTGTTCCGCGAGACCTCCAGGTCGGTGGCGAGCGCCGCTTCGGAGAGCTGCTCGCCGGGCACCGCGGCACCGGTGATCAACCGTTCCCGCAGGATCTGCGCCGTCCGTTCGGCGAGGTCGAGGCCGTCGTCTTCCGTCACGGGATCAGCGTAGGGCGCAGGCCGCACGTGCGGCGATCGATTGGAGGGCGTTCACGGTATGAAATGTGAACGTAACGGGATGGTTACATGAACAATCTCCCAGAGATCGTTCAACAGTCCTAGGGTGACGGCAGTTCCACCCGAAGGAGCGGACCACGCGGGCTGTGGTCGCCTTCGGTGCACCCGACAGACCCTCCCCGGCTCGACCGGCAAACCAGGAGTCACCATGACCGCAGAGTCAACGACCCTTCCCGCATCGCCGTCCGGTTCTGAGGGCGGCGACCTGAAGAGCTTCGCCAAGAAGCGCCGCTCGTCCCTCATCGGGGCCATCTTCCTGATGGCCACCAGCGCCATCGGCCCCGGCTTCATCACCCAGACCGCCACCTTCACCTCGACGATGGGCGCCGCGTTCGCTTTCGGCATCCTCGCCTCGGTGCTGATCGACTTCGCGATCCAGACGAACGTCTGGCGGATGATCACCCTCAGCGGCAAGCGGGCCAGCGACCTGGCCAACGCCGCCCTACCCGGCTCCGGCTACGTCCTCAGCGTGCTGATCGTCTTCGGCGGGCTGGTGTTCAACGTCGGCAACATCGCGGGTGCCGGGCTCGGCCTCAACGCCATGCTCGGTGTGGACGCCAAGATCGGTGGCCTGATCTCCGCCTTGCTCGCCATCGGCATCTTCCTCTACAAACGGGCCGGAATGGTCGTCGACCGCGTGGTCGTCGTCCTGGGCCTGGTCATGATCGGCCTCACGCTCTACGTCGCGATCGTCTCGGGGCCGCCGATCGGCACTGCGCTGCGTCAGACCGTCTGGCCCGACACGATCAACTTCGCCACCATCACGACGATCGTGGGCGGCTCGGTCGGCGGCTACATCACGTATTCCGGCGCCCACAAGCTGCTCGACAGCGGGAGCGCCGGCCCGGAGCACATCAAGCAGGTCACCCGCTCGGCCCTCACCGGCATCGCCGTCACCGGTGTGATGCGCTACGTGCTGTTCCTCGCGATCCTCGGCGTCGTCTCGTCGGGCGTCGTCCTCGACACCTCCAGCAGCGCCGCCAACCCGGCCGCCCAGGCCTTCCAGAGCGCTGCCGGAGAGTTCGGCCTGCGTGCGTTCGGCCTGGTGTTCTGGGCGGCAGCCCTCACCAGTGTGATCGGCGCCGCGTTCACGTCCGTCTCCTTCATCACAGTCTTCGCCAAGGAGGGCATGACGGAGCGCACACGTAACTGGTGGACGGTCGGGTTCATCCTGGTCAGCCTGGTCGTCTATCTGGCGCTCGGTGCCGCGCCCGCCGCGCTGCTGGTCTTCGCGGGCGGCTTCAACGGGCTCGTGCTGCCGATCGGCCTGACCTTGTTCATGTACATCGGCTGGTTCCACGCCAAGAAGCTCCTGGGCGGCACCTATTCTCGCTTCCTGCTCGTGGTGGGCACCCTCGCCGCAGCACTGTCGTGGTACATGGCGATCGTCTCGATCGTCCCGGTGTTCCAGTTCCTCGGGAAGTGAGCACGGTGGAGACAGCAGTGCCCGTACTCGGCGCGTCCTCGACCCCGGCCGAGGCGCGAGCCGCCTTCCGGTCAGGGGTGATCCGCCCGACCGCGGGGCTGTCGCAGGGCCACGCGCAGGCCAACCTCATCACGCTGCCGCGCACCGATGCCGCCGACTTCCGCGAGTTCGCCCGGCTGAACCCCAAGCCCTGCCCTCTGCTCGACGTGCTGGAGGGCACGGTCACCCCGGCGATCGCGTCCGGGGCCGATCTTCGGGTCGACCTGCCGCTCTACCGCGTCTGGCGGGACGGCGAACTCGTCGACGAGGTGAGCGACGCCACAAAGGCCTGGGGCGACCCTGGCGAGCTGGTGAGCTTCCTCATCGGATGCAGCTTCACCTTCGAATGGGCGCTGCTGGACGAGGGCATCCCCGTCCGCCACATCACGGCCGACCGCAACGTCCCCATGTACCGGACGAACGTGCCGTGCGCGTCGGCGGGGGCGTTCTCCAGCCCGCTCGTGGTGTCGATGCGCGGCATCCCGGCCGACCTGGTGGACGAGGCCGTCCGCGTGAGCGGGCGATACCCCCTCGTCCACGGGGCACCCGTGCACGTGGGCAGTCCCGAGGACCTCGGCATCGACGACCTGGATCGTCCCGACTACGGCGACGCGCCCATCCTCGAACCCGGCGACGTCCCCGTATTCTGGGCCTGCGGCGTGACCCCGCAGGCGGCCGTGGTCGCGTCCCGCCCCCGGTTCGCGATCACGCACGCTCCCGGGCACATGTTCATCTCCGACGTCCCGAACGATCGGTACCTGGCCTGACCGATCGTCCCCGGGACGCCACCGGGAGCAAGGAAGGAAGCACACGCATGACCGAGCCAGTCGCACGTGTCGATCTCAACAGCGACGTGGGCGAGAGCTTCGGGCGCTGGACGCTCGACGACGCCGCCATGCTCACGACGGTCTCCAGCGCGAACATCGCCTGCGGTTTTCATGCCGGCGACCCGTCGAGCATCCGCAGGTCGCTGACGGTGGCCGCGGCCAACGGGGTCACCGTGGGAGCCCACGTCGGGTATCGCGACCTCGTCGGCTTCGGCCGCCGCGACCTGGACGTCGACACGCCCGATCTGATCGCCGACGTCATCTACCAGATCGGGGCGCTGCAGGCGCTGGCCGTCGGAGCGGGCACCCGCGTGAGCTACGTCAAGCCGCACGGGGCGCTGTACAACCGGATCGTGCACGACGAGCGGCAGGCCGAGGCAGTGGTCACCGCGATCACCGAGCTGGACCCGTCCCTGGTGCTCCTCGGCCTGCCGGGGTCGGTCGTCCTCCACCTCGCCGAACGAGCCGGGGTGCCGACCGCGACCGAGGCCTTCGCCGACCGGGCCTACACCCCCGAGGGGAAGCTGGTCTCACGTCGTGTGGAGGGCTCCGTTTTGCACGACCCGGAACTGATCGCCGGCAGGATCCTGCGGTTGGTCGAGACCGGGACGATCACAGCCATCGACGGCACCGAGGTGCGGTTGCACGCGGACTCGATCTGCGTCCACGGCGACACGGACGGTGCGGTGGAGGCCGCGCGTGCGCTTCGGGCCCGTCTGACCGGGGCCGGCGTCCGGATCACCGCCTTCGCGGGCGCCTGACATGGGCGATCGGCGTTCCACGCCCCGAATCCTGCCCGTGGGCGAGCACGCGCTGCTTGTGGAGTTGCCCGACCTGGCAGCGACGCTCGGCTTCTTCGACGAGGTCCGCGCCGCAGCGCTGGACGGCGTGATCGAGGCGGTTCCGGCAGCCCGCACCGTGCTGGTGAAGTACGCTCCGCATGCTGTCTCGTACGCCGACCTGGCCGCCCGGCTGGCCCGGTTGGACGCGGCCGACGGTGCCTCGTCCGGCGGGCGGCTGGTGGAGATACCCGTCCACTACGACGGTGCCGATCTCGCCGATCTCGCCGGGCTCCTCGGGGTCAGCGCGGACGAGCTGGTCCGGCGCCACCGCGGCTCGGAGTACCGGGTGGCCTTCGGTGGGTTCGCCCCCGGATTCGCCTACCTGTCGGGTGGTGATCCGCTGCTGGATGTCCCGCGCCGTGCGACGCCGCGCACCCGGATCCCGGCCGGCGCCGTCGGCCTGGCCGGCACGTTCTCCGGGGTCTATCCGCGCGAGAGCCCGGGCGGCTGGCAGCTCATCGGCCACACGGACATGGTGATGTGGGACCTCGACCGCACACCACCTGCGACCCTGCAACCCGGCGATCGGGTGAGGTTCCTCGACGCGGGACCCGCGAGAGCCGCCGTCGTGCGGGCAGCCGCCCCATCGGACACCGTGACCCCCCGGCGCGTCGTCGATCATTCCGGACCCGCTCTCGAGGTGCTGCGTCCCGGGGCACAAGCCGTGCTGCAGGACGAGGGCCGGGTCGGCGTCGCGGGCCTCGGCGTCACCGGGTCGGGGGCGCTGGACCGTCCGGCGCTCCACGCGGCGAACAGACTCGTCGGGAACGGCCCTGGCGAGGCAGTCATCGAATTCGCCCAGGGAGGCGAGGTCGGGGCGCACGGCGAAGTCGTCGTCGCGGTCACGGGTGCACGGGCCGAACTGCGCCTCACCCGGCGCAGCGGGCGCGTCGACATGATCGCGGGCCCCTCGCCGATCGCGCTCGGGAACGGGGAGCGCCTGGCCATCGTCCCTGATCAGGGGCTCCGCAACTACATGGCGGTCCGTGGCGGCTTCGACGTGCCCGCCGTGCTGGGCAGCCGGGCGAGCGACACGATGTCAGGCATCGGACCGGCCCCCCTGACCATGGGATCGGTGCTCGGCGTCCGGACGACGAACTCCGTCCCTCTTCCGCCGGTGGGGGATCCCGAACCCTGGCCCGCCGACCGCCTTCCCGCCGACGTGGTCGAGCTTCCGGTCGTACTGGGCCCCCGGGACGACTGGTTCACCCCGCACGCCCTGGACGTCTTGTTCACCCAGCCGTGGCAGGTGACCCGGCACTCGAACCGCGTCGGGCTCAGGCTGGCGGGCGACGTCCCGCTGGAACGCGCCATCACCGCGGAACTACCCAGTGAAGGGGTCGTCCCCGGGGCTGTGCAGGTGCCGGCCAGCGGGCAACCCGTGCTCTTCCTCGCCGACCATCCGGTCACCGGCGGCTACCCGGTGATCGCGGTGCTGACGACGCGGGCGCTCGCGGTCGCCGGCCAGCTGGCGCCCGGGGCCGTGATCCGTTTCGCGCCGGCCGGTGACTCGCTCACCCCGCGCCTCGTCCGTACCCCGACCCCCCTGGAGCTGTCATGAACCGGATACTGATCGCCAACCGCGGAGAGATCGCCGTCCGCATCGTGCGTGCCTGCCACGACTCCGGACGCGTCGCGATCGCGGCCTACGCCGATGCCGACGCCGATGCCGAGTTCGTGCGGCTGGCCGACGAGGCCTGGGCGCTGGAGGGCTCAACCCCGGCCGAGACCTACCTCGACGTGGCCAAGTTGATCGGGATCGCGCGACGGGCCGGCGCCGACGCAGTGCATCCTGGCTACGGTTTTCTCGCCGAGAACGCAGACTTCGCCCGCGCTGTGCTCGCGGCGGGCCTGGTGTGGATCGGGCCCCCGCCCGAGGTCATCGACCTGCTGGGCGACAAGGTCGCGGCACGGCGCCTGGCCCAGCGGGTGGGGGCGCCGCTCGTGCCCGGCACCCCGGGGCCGATCGGCGGTGCGGACGAGGCCGTCGCCTTCGCGGCGGAACACGGCCTGCCGATCGCGATCAAGGCAGCGCACGGAGGCGGCGGCCGAGGTCTGCGGGTCGTGTGGCGTGCCGAGGACGTCGCCGAGCAGTACGACGCCGCGGTTCGCGAGGCCACGCAGGCGTTCGGACGTGGCGAGTGCTTCGTCGAGCGCTACCTCGACCGCCCCCGCCATGTGGAGGTCCAGATCCTTGCCGATTCCCACGGCACGGTCGTCCCCGTCGGGACGCGCGACTGCAGCCTCCAGCGCCGTAATCAGAAGCTCGTCGAGGAGGCTCCGGCTCCGTTCCTCACCGCCGCCCAGCATGCGCTGATCACCGGGGCCGCGCGCGACATCTGCGCAGCCGCAGGCTATATCGGGGCAGGGACGGTCGAGTTCCTGCTGGCGGCGGACGGAACCGTCTCGTTCCTCGAGGTCAACACCCGGCTCCAGGTCGAGCACCCGGTCACCGAGGAGACCAGCAGGGTCGACCTGGTGTTGGAGCAGTTCCGGCTGGCCGAGGGCGGCAGGCTCGACCCGACGCCGCCGCCCGTGCACGGGCATGCGATCGAGTTCCGTATCAACGCGGAGGACCCGTCGCGGGGATTCCTGCCCGTCGCCGGCACGGTGACGGGGTTTCGTCCCCCGTCGGGGCCGGGCGTGCGACTGGACTCGGGGGTGAGGCGCGGCTCCGTGGTGCCCGGGACGTTCGACTCGTTGCTGGCCAAACTCGTGGTGTGGGGGCCGACGCGGGACGCGGCACTTGCCCGCGCGCGCCGTGCGCTGGACGAGTTCGAGGTCGACGGGTTGCCGACCGTCCTGCCCTTCGACCGGGACGTGGCGGCCGACCCGGCTTTCACCGGGGAACCGTTCGGTGCCCACACTCGCTGGATCGAGACCGACTACGTGACTCGGACTGAGCCGGAGCCACTGCCGGAGCCCCCCACCGGTGCCGATGTGGTGCGTACGTGGGTGGAACTCGACGGCCGGCGGGTGCGGCTCGGGATACCCGCCACGATTCTGGCGGCGGGCTCGTTGGCAGCCCCCGCCCTTCCGGGTGGGGGCAGTGCCGTGGCGGCGGCACCCGCGCTCCCCGAGGGGGCGGTCGTGTCGCCGATTACTGGCAGCCTGGTGCGCTGGCTGGCGTCCGACGGAGCGGTGGTCGCCGAGGGTGAGGCTGTCGCGGTGCTCGAGGCGATGAAGATGGAGACCTCGGTCCTCGCCCCTCGGGCGGGGACGCTGGCCGTATCGGCCGCCGAGGGGGACGCCGTCGAGGCGGGAGGCGTCCTCGGGATCGTGGAGTGACCGCGTTCGGGGCCGGGCGGCGCGTTCAGCCGGGACAATCGGGTTCGTCGAGACCGGTCTGTCCGGACGGCCGTGACTCAGTTCCTTCAATTTGGTGCGAAGCCCGCAGGGCGCAAGCGTTTCAGCTTGTCAGGGCGGGGCGCTTGCGGGCATCCGGTGGTTTTGAAGGAATCCTGTCACGCCTGTCGGGCGAGACGCCCGCAGTGAAGGACACGAACGGCCCGAGTTCGTCGACTCCGCGGTCGGATACCCGCTCTACCCGGGCATGGAACGTCACCGCCAGCCGAGTTCCGGTGCCACCTCGGTGAGGATCGCTTCTATCACATGAGCGTTGTACTCCACTCCGAGCTGATTCGGGACGGTCAGCAGAAGAGTGTCGGCGGCGGCGATGGCTTCGTCCTCGGCGAGCTGCCGGACGAGCACGTCCGGCTCGGCGGCGTAGCTGCGCCCGAAGATCGAGCGGGTCGTCGCATCGATGTAGCCGACCTGATCGGAGTCCTGGTCGCCGTGGCCGAAGTAGGTCCAGTCCTGGTCGTTGACCAGCGGGAAGATCGACCGGCTGATCGAGACGCGAGGTTCGTGCTCATGCCCGGCGGCCTTCCATGCCTCGCGGAAGACCTGGATCTGCTCGGCCTGCTGCACGTGGAACGGCTTGCCGTTCTCGTCGTCCTTGAGCGTGGAGCTCATCAGGTTCATGCCGAGTCCGGCAGCCCATGCCGCGGTCGAGTTCGAACCGGCACCCCACCAGATGCGATCGCGTAGGCCCTCGGAATAGGGTTCGAGCCGCAGAAGGCCCGGCGGGTTGGGGAACATCGGGTGCGGGTTGGGGTCGGCGAAGCTCCTGCCCTCCAGCAGCCCCAGGAGTGTCTCGGTACGCTCGCGCGCCATGTCGGCCGCGGTCTGTCCCTCCGCAGGCTCGTAGCCGAAGTAGCGCCAGCCGTCGGCGACCTGCTCGGGCGATCCCCGGCTCACTCCGAGCTGCAGTCTGCCACCGGAGATGAGGTCCGCGGCGCCGGCGTCCTCGGCCATGTAGAACGGGTTCTCGTAGCGCATGTCGATGACCCCGGTGCCGATCTCGATCCGGCTGGTGCGCGCCCCGATCGCGGCCAGCAGGGGGAACGGCGATCCGAGCTGGCGGGCGAAGTGGTGGACGCGGAAGTAGGCGCCGTCGGCGCCCAGTTCTTCGGCGGCCACGGCCAGGTCGATGGACTGACCGAGCGCGTCGGAGGCCGATCGCGTCGTGGAGTAGGGCGATGGCGTCCAGTGGCCGAAGGAAAGGAATCCGATCTTCTTCACAGAAAGTAGAACATTCAATGAGTCGCGGATCATACCGTTGTGGACTCCCGCGCTTCGCCGAAGAAGAGGCGCGCTAAAGTTAGAGCCATCTAACTTTCATGAGAAGGTGGCTCATGTCGTTGTCATCGCCCGCGCCGGCCGTGCAGGACGCCGCGCCGTCGAAACCGTCGGTCAAGGCCGGCCGGTTGGTCAGCCTGTTCGGTCCGGCGTTCGTCGCCTCGGTCGCCTACGTCGACCCCGGGAACGTGGCCGCGAACCTGTCGGCCGGTTCCCGCTACGGGTATCTGCTCGTATGGGTGCTCGTCCTGGCCAACTCGATGGCCGTCCTCGTGCAGTATCTGTCGGCGAAACTGGGCCTGGTGACCGGCCGAAGTCTTCCCGAGCTGCTGGGCGACCGGATGCCGCGCGTCCCGAGGATCCTGTTCTGGCTGCAGGCCGAGATCGTGGCCGCGGCGACCGATCTTGCCGAGGTGATCGGCGGCGCGCTGGCCCTCCACATCCTGTTCGGGACGCCGTTGCTCGCCGGGGCGATCATCGTCGGGGCGGCGTCCATGCTGCTGCTGGTCCTGCAGGTGCGCGGGGGACAACGTTGGTTCGAAGGCGTCGTGATCGCGCTGCTCGGAGTGATCACGTTCGGCTTCATGGCGGGGCTGTTCGTCAGCCCGGTCGACTGGGGCGGTGCCGTCGACGGCCTGGTGCCCCGGTTCGCTGGCACCGGCACCGTGCTGCTCGCCGCGAGCATGCTGGGAGCCACCGTGATGCCGCACGCCATTTACCTGCACTCGGCGCTCGTCCGCGACCGTCATGGTGTCTCCAGCGAGGGCCGATGGACCCGGCGTCTGCTGACCGCCACCCGGTGGGACGTGGTGTGCGGCCTGGCCGTCGCCGGAACCGTGAACATCGCGATGCTGCTCATGGCCGCCGCCGCGCTGCCGGGCGTCTCGGGCACCGACACGATCGAGGGCGCCGCGGCGGCCATCTCGACGCATCTGGGGCCTGCCATCGGGGTGATCTTCGGCGTCGGCCTGCTGGCCTCGGGGCTCGCGTCCACCTCGGTCGGGTCCTACGCCGGCGCCGCGATCATGGGCGGACTGCTGCACGTCCAGATCCCGTTGCTCGTCCGGCGGCTGATCACCCTGATTCCGGCGATCCTCATCATCTGGCTGGGTGCCGACCCGACATGGTCGCTGGTGCTCAGCCAGGTGTTGCTGTCGGCCGGCATTCCCTTCGCCGTGATTCCCCTGGCATGGTTGACGAGCAGGCGTAGCGTGATGGGCGACCTCGTGAACGGCTGGGTGGTGCGTGTGCTGTCGGTCGTGGTGGTGGTGCTGATCGTGGCGCTCAATGTGGCGCTCCTCGTTCTGACCGTCGCCGGGGTCGAGTGAACGACTAGTGGACGAGGCGGACGACCGCGGGAGGAGGTGGATGCCAGTGGACGATGAGCGCCCGGACGGCCAGCTGAATCGCGTCGCCGAGGACTACCTCAAAGCTGTCTGGTCCGCCTCCGAATGGGGCGGCGGCCCGGCCACCGTGTCGTCCCTTGCCCAGAGGTTCGCCACGACGAAGGCGACGGTGTCGGCGAACCTGAAGCGTCTGGTGTCGCAGGGGCTGGTCACGCACGACCCCTATCGTCCGATCGAGTTGACCGACGCGGGCGAGCAGGTGGCCCTGACGATGGTGCGGCGCCACCGCATCCTGGAGACCTTCCTCGTGGAACTGCTCGGATACGAGTGGGACGAGGTGCACGACCTGGCCGAGCGGCTGGAACATGCGGCGACGAGCGAGATGATCGACCGGGTCGACGCCCTGCTCGGGCATCCGGAGGCCGACCCGCACGGCGACCCGATCCCGTCGAGCACCGGTGAGGTGCCGTACCTGGCCGGTGCACGGGTGATGAACACCGCCGAGCCCGGACGATACGAGATCCTGCGCATCTCCGACGCGGTCGCGGATCAGTTGCGCAGCTTTGCCGACCATCAGATCCGGCCCGGCGCGGTCTTCTCACTGGAGGACGCGCGCCCGGGCGTCCGCGCGATCCGGCTTCGCGACTCGGGTGCGCGGCTCGAGGTCAGCGACGAGACGCTCGCCAGCGTCATCGCCCGGCCCGCCGACGAAGGGTGAGCCGTCCGGTCGAGGCTGGGCATCGTCCGTCCGGTTCCGGTGATCGCCCGCTCGCCGAGGTGCGGTTGGAACCCGTGCTGGACGTCCTTCTGGCCGAGTTGGGCCCGCAGGGATGGTGGCCCGCGCACAGCGCGTTCGAGATGATGGTCGGCGCGATCTTGGTGCAGAACACCAGCTGGCGCAACGTCGAGACGAGCATCACGAACCTCGCGGGGCTCGGCCTGCTCGATCCCGCGTCGCTCCTGGCGTGCGGCGTGGCGACGCTCACCGAGGCGATCCGGCCCTCCGGATTCATGACCGCCAAGACGAGAGCTTGCCGGGGAATGGCCGAGTGGTATCAGGTGAACGACGCGGACGACGGCCGGGCGATCGGCCGGATGCCGGACGATGAGTTGCGCCGCAGCCTGCTGGCGCTTCCCGGCGTCGGGCCCGAGACCGCCGACGTCATCTCGCTCTATGCGTTCGGGCGGCGGGTGTTCGTCGCCGATGCCTATGCCCGGCGTGTGCTGCGGGACCTGGGGTTCGCGGTGCCCGGCTCATACCCGGCTACGCAGACGCAACTCGCTCCCGTGATGGTTCGTTCCTCCTTGTCGGAGGCCGATCTTGGAGAACTGCACGGGCTCCTCGTGGCCGTCGGGAAGCTGTTGGGCTCACAGGCCGGGGATGTCCTGTTGGCGCGGCTCCGAGCCGCGGTCTGAGGCTACTTTCTCCTGCGCGGCGAGAATCTCGGGTGGGCCGGCCATACCGCGTGACGTCCTTTCCCTCGGGGCAGCGTGACTGAGTTCCTTCAAATTTGGTGGTGACTGCCGGGTCTGAGGCTGTGACAAGGGACATCAGTGCGGCGCTGCGGCGAGCCAGGTCATTTGAAGGAACTGTGTCACGCCGCGGGTTCCTGCCCGCCGCTAACGCGCCCCAGCCACCGATCGTGATGTCGGATGCCGCCCCTAGACTGACGTCGAAGACGACGATGTGCGGCGATGCGGCGCACACGATGCGGGCCGGGGGAACGGGGAGGGGCATGTCCGAGCAGGGCGGTGTTCTTCCTCGTGAGCAGGAGGTCAACCGGAGGTACCAGGAGATCCTGGCGGCGATGCCGGAGTACACCGAGATCGACGGTACTCGGGTGCGGGTGCCTCGCGCGGTTCGGGGCCCTCTGACCGGGAGAGTCCGGATGCGCCATCCCGGCGACGACGAGGACGACGCCTTCTACATCGGGCCGACGCACGTGTCCGTCGACCTGGGCGGGGGACGCGAGACCCAGGTGGTCAGCTGGGCGGCGCCGGCGGCGGCCGCCTTCTTCGAGCGGCACTACGACAGGGGTCTGGTCAAGGTGCGCCGACACTTCGACGCGGCGGCCGAAGGCGATGCGCTGACGAAGGTGTGGGACGAGTGGCTGACCGAGCGGGACGGCGTGGCCTTCGAGGGCGACCCCGATGCGGATGCCGCGGATCACGATGGGGTCGAGAACGCGTCCCTGACAGCCGAGGACGCGCTGCGTGAGCGGCTGCTCGCCCCGCGCACGCCGCTCACCGCGCTGCTCGGTACGCTGCAGCCGGAGCAGTACGCTCTGGTGTCCGCCGACCCTGCGGTGTCCCTGGTGGTGCAGGGCCACGCCGGTACGGGAAAGACGGTGGTGGCCACTCACCGCGCCGCGTGGCTGACCCATGCCGAGCGGGAGCACCGGCTGGGACGCGTCCTGCTGCTCGGTCCGACACCCACCTGGGCCATGCACATCGCGCCGGTCATCGCGGAGCTGGGGACGCCCGACACGATCGTCGTCCGATCGCTGACACAGGTGCTGGCCGAGTTGCTGGGAACGGACGCGCAGGCGTCGCGCAGCACGTTCGACGGCGCCGATGTGGTGCACGCGACCTCGGAACAACTGGGCAGGACGCTCGCCGTGGTCGTCGCCGATCAGTTACGCGCCGACCCGGAGCTCACGCCCGCCAGGGCCTACGACGCCTTCCTCAAGACCAACCGGGTGGCGGCACCGGGCGGTACGCGCCGCGACTTCGCCGAATGGCGGGAAACCCTGCCCCGCACGTTCGACGCGGCGATGAATGACATGCGCCTGTGGCCGCTGCTGGCGTATCTGGTCGTCCTGCTGTCGGAGCCGGAACGCCACGCACATGTGATCGTGGATGAGGCACAGGATCTGCGTCCGCTGGAGTTGCTTGTGCTGGCCAGGCTCGATGCCGGCACCTGGACGCTGATCGGCGACATGCGGCAGCGGCGCACCAGCTACACCCCCGGCACGTGGAAGCGTGTGCGCAAGCTGCTCGGCATCGAGGAGCAGCCCGAGAAACAGCTCGCCGGCGGTTACCGGAGCACCCAGGCGATCATCGACTTCGCGGGTTCCCTGCTGCCGAGGTCGGACGCACGGCGCAACCCGGCGGTGCTCGGGGCCGGGGCGCCGCCTCGCGTGGTGGACGCGTCCGCGCGGGGAACAGACCTTCCCGCGACGGTGCTGGACGAGGCACTCCGGCTCGTCGACGCTCATCCCGACGGTGTCGTGGCGGTGATCACCGCGCTCGTCGGCGACGTCGCGGAGCGCGCGTCCGATCAGGGCTGGCGGACCGACGCGAGCCAGGTCTGGAGGGACGAGTCGGGCCGTCGGTTCAGTCTGCTGACCTCCGAGCAGGCGCGGGGCCTGGAGTTCGACGCGCTGGTGGTCGCCGAGCCCGCCGCCTTCCGGGAACGGGCCGGGGATCTCGGTCCGCTGTACACGGCGCTGACGCGCGCCAATCTCGAGTTGACCGTGGTTCATCGGCGCTCGCTGCCGCCTGCGTTGGTCCGCTACATCCGCGAGCATCCCGACCGATTCTGACAAGCCGAACCCCAGCCGAAGGAGACGCCACCGACGATGACGCACGTGATATCCCTGCTGAACATGAAGGGCGGGGTCGGCAAGACCACGACCACCGTGATCCTGGGGGAGTTCCTCGCCGGGGAACTCGGACGCAAGGTGCTGCTGATCGACATGGATCCCCAGATCAGCCTGTCGATCACGATGCTGGGTGAGAGGCAGTGGGTACTGCTCAACGACGGAGGCCACACGCTCGCCCAGCTGTTCACCGATGCCCTGAACGAGGGGGACGAGCCCCGGTTCGATCTGGACACGGCGCTGCAGCGCAACGTCTCCAACGTCAAGGACGTGGCCAACGTCGATCTGCTGCCCTCGTCCCTCGACATCATCCCGCAGCTCCCGCACCTGGAGGCCATCAGCGCGGCGGCGCGATCGGCCGACCCGCCGGTGTGGGACATGTTCCGTGAGGGTATCGGGCCGATCCTGGACGCCTATGACTACGTGTTGGTGGACTGCCCGCCCAACCTTGGGGTCATGACGGCCAGTGCCCTGCGGATCAGTGAGGGGTACGTCATCCCGACGATCCCCGATGTGCTGTCGACCTACGGCATATCCGCTGTCCAGCGCGAGGTGAAGCGGTTCGCCAGGACCGCGGGCATCCCCGAGCCGGTGGAGTTCGGCACGATCGTCACGAAGCACGAGAAGCGGTCGCCGGTGCACCGGAGCCAGATGGCGCGGTTGAAGAACGACCCGGCCATTCCGCCGCTGCTCCATCCATCCATTCCGCAGAACAGCAAGATTTCCGGAGGGGTCGAGGGCCCGTTCAAGTCGCTCAAGGGGAAGTACGGTGCGCGCGACTGCTACGACGTCCTCTTCGACCTCACGGAGGCATTCCGGCAGCGCATCGAGGAGGGCGAATGAACCCGGCGGCGAAGCAGGCTGCCTCGCGGCAGATCCGACGGGCGACCGAGGCCCTGAATGCCCTTGCGGCACGCGATGATGAGGGCGCGGCCCTGGCGGGGCAGCTCGCTGGTCTGGTGGCCGTGCTCGCCGAGACCGCTGCCGAGGGGACGCGGTTCAATGCCGACCTTGTCGCGGCACTCGCGCCGGGGGTGGAGCCGGCGCGTACGCCAGGAGCGAGGTCGGCGACGACAGAGTCGGTGGCGACGACGGAGGAGTCCGGCCCGAGCGGGGTCGCCGGTGCCCTGCGGGAACGGCTGGGGACGATGACCGTGGCGGAGCTACGGGCGCTCATCCGGGAACGCGGGATCCCGCATCCGCGGCTCAAGGCCCTGTCCAAGGCCAGGAAGGCAGAGCTGATCGAGGTCGTCCTCGTGGCAGAGGCGGACGAGGAACGACTGCCGGACGCTCGGTCGGCCTCGGCCGCTGATGCGGCGATCCCCGGCACGGAGGTGGTGGATGCGGCGCCCGCAGGTCTCGCGTCCGCCGGAGCGACGCCGACGAGCGTTGCGCCGAGCGCTCGGCAGGGCTCGGGCAGGGGAAGGCGTCGACCCAGCGTCCTCGACCCGTACGCACTCGCCCGCCAGGAGGGTGAGACCGGGCTCCGAGCCCGCTTGGACGCCCTCGATGCCGACCAGCTCAAGGACATCGTCCGCGACTACGGCATGGACTACGATCGCCGGGCGATGCGGTGGACCGATCAGCAGCGGCTCGTCGGCCGCATCGTCGAGCGGGTCGACTTCGGCACGACGCAGGGGTCGGCCTTCCGGGGTGGGGAGCCGCACAAGGACGCATGACACTCCCTGTGACTGGTAGTCGGAGGGGAGAGCCCACCGCCTCCTGCCCGGGAAGCAGCGATGAGTGTTGTTCCCGGTGTCTCTACACTGCTGCGGGTGCAGCGAGGAAGTGGTTGACTCGCGCCATGTTAACCTCCCGCCATGGAGGGGCTCCGGCGCACGACCTATCAGTTGATTCTGCCCATGGCGGTCGTCCTGCCGGTGTGGATTTCGTTCGGACGAGCGGTATTCGGCTCGGGCGGTTGGCTCATGGTCATTTTCACCGTCACGCTTGCACCGGCTCTGTGCGTCCTGCTCATCGTCTGCCGGTTTCTGATTCCGGTCGGGCTCGACGCCGCTGGCCGCAAGACGATAGGCGAGGTCGAGGCGATACTGCTTGCCGTGCTCTACCTTCAGGTCTTCTTGTTCGGCTTCTTCGTGGTGGACGGTGGCGACACGCTGGACAGCGTCGGATCGGTGGCCACAGAGATCTTCGGCAAGGGGTTCGAGGAGGCGTCGTCGGTTCTCAGCGGCGTGACGTTCGTCGCAGCAGTTGCCCTCGCGGTGACGATCCTGGTGTACCTCGCAGTCCAGCGGGCCAAACTCCGGCGAACCCGTCAGCCAGGGTCGGGATTCTGGCGGCCCTCGCAGGTGTCCGATCCGGTGGGGCCGTCGACGCCCGGACGGCAAAAGCCGCCCCGCTAGCATTATCTTTACTAGTCAGAGCGGCTTTCCGCTGGTCGGGGTGACAGGATTCGAACCTGCGACCTCTTCGTCCCGAACGAAGCGCGCTACCAAGCTGCGCTACACCCCGATGGTTGAAGGCCGACCGCTAGCCTAACGCACCTGCGTCCTGGCTACCAAGTCGTGCCGACGCCACCGCCTGAGCGTCCACTGGAGGGGCGCGGTATCGCCCGCAGGGGCGCGCCCGCCCTGTTGTCGCGGATGAAATCTGTTGTTGCGGACAAGATCTCATCCGCAACAACAGATTTCGTCCGCGGAAACGGAGACGCGGAGCGACGTGCTGAAGCACCGGCCGAACGCGCAGCGATTTCGGCCGGGGGTCCGAGTCGTGCGCCTCGTGCCAGTTCTTATAGAGAAGCGGTGCTGATGGGACGACCACTACGTGCGATAGCGCTGATGGCGGCGTGTGGCCTTCTGGTCTCTGGCGTCAGGCTCGCGCCGTCAGACGCAACAGTGTCGCCTCGGGACGACAGAACAGCCGAATCGGCGCCATGGGGCTCGTCCCGATGCCCGCCGAGACGTGCAGCGGCGCGGTACGTCCCTCGCTCGTCCACGAACTCAGGCCGCTGGCCTGGCTGGTCGGCAGATCACAGTTGTCGATGATCGCACGGTTGACGGGCAGGCAGATCTGGCCGCCGTGCGTGTGCCCGGCGAACACCATGTCGACGCCATCGGCCACCATCGCGTCGAGGACGCGGCGGTAGGGGGCGTGCGTGACCCCCAGCGTCAGGTCGGCGTCGGACGACGGCTGCCCGGCCACGGCGGAGTAGTCGTCCAGGCCCGCGTGGGCGTCGCCGGTTCCGCGCAGGTCGATCGTCCGGCCGGCGACCTCCAGGCGCGCACGCTGGTTGTCGAGGTCGGCCCAGCCGCGCGAGGTGAAGGCCGCCTGTAACTCCCACCACGGCAGCTCCGCCCCCGCCTTGTCGGGCGTGGAGTTGCGGAAGAGGTAGCTCGCGGGGTTGTGGAAGGTCGGCTCGGCGAAGTCGTTCGAACCGAACACGAACACCCCCGGCACGTCCAGCAGAGGGCCCAGCGCGTCCACGAGCGGCCCGATCGCCTCAGGGGACGACGCATGGTCGCCGGTGCTGACGACCAGGTCGGGACGCAGCCCGCCGAGGTCGGCGAGGAAGTCGATCTTGCGGTGCTGGTAGGGCATGAGGTGCATGTCGGAGATGTGCAGCACCCGGAGCTCACGCTGCCCGGCGGGTAGCACCGGCACCTCGACCCGGCGGACGATGAACGCGCGGGCCTCCACCCAGGCGCCGAAGGTGACCGTGGCGCCCAGACCCGTGACGGCGGCGAGAGCGCCGCCGAGGCGGCGTCCGGCACTCATCGGGTCGTCTGGCTGGTCGGCGAGGAGTTGCTCGACCCCGAAGGTGCGGCCGGAGCCACCCACTGGGTGAACTGGGACGCGGGCATGCCCTGCATGACGGTCTCCATGAAGGGCTTCCACATGATGCCGGAGTGCTGATTGCCCAGGGAACTTCCGAGCGGTGTGAGCGCGATTCGCGCCACGTTGCGCGACTGCTCGGGGGTGTCGGCCCACGATGCGTCGGTGTTGTCACCCGCGATGATCGCCGACGCCGAGATGTCGGGGGTGTAACCCACGAAGGCCGACGACGACGCGGAGTTGTCTGAAGTACCGGTCTTGGACGCCTGGGCGATGCCGTTGTTGATGTACATGGTCGACGACAGACCCGACGTCTGGGTTCTCTGCAGTACGTAGTTGATGGCGTCGGCCACCTGCGGGTCGATCGTCTGCTGGCAGTCGGCGCTCGGGACGGGCACGTCGGTGCCGTCGTCGGTCGTCACCGATGCCAGGATGATCGGGTTGCAGCGGATGCCGCGGTTGGCGAAGGTGCCGTAGGCCACGGCCATCGACAGCGGCGACACCTTCACCGAGCCGAGGGTGAACGACGGGATCTGCCCCCAGTCGGAGAGGGTGTCGGCCTGGCCGTCACCGTTCTCGTCGAGTTCGGGGTACGAGATCTCGACGCCCGCCCGCTCGGCCATGTCGGCCGCCTGGCACGGGCCCACGGTCTGTTCGAGCGAGATGAAGTAGTTGTTGACCGACCACATCATGCCGGTCACCATGTTGAAGTTGCCGGTGTCCTCGCCGGAGACCGCATTGGTCGTCGAGTACGTGTCACCGAGCCTGAAGGTGTCGTCCCCGCAGCCCCGGAAGGTCTTGTTCTGCCACTGCATGGTCTTCTGGACGTTGTAATAGGTGGTGTCGGGGAAGTGTCCTTGTTGCACGGCCGCCGCGGCCGTGAACGGTTTGAACGTCGACCCGAAGAAGTACCCTTCGGTGCCGCCCATGTCATGGGTGACCGAGTAGTTCCAGTTCGTCTCGCCCTCGCCGTCGCCCCAGGTCGGCCGTGACTGGGCCATGGCGAGGATGCGCCCGGTCTTCGGGTCCACCGCGTCGAGCACGCCGATCACCGCATCGGTCGGGCCGACCACCGAGCTGACGGCGTTCTGGGCAGCGTCCTGTGTCGCCGGGTCGATGTGGAGCGTTATCGTGAGTCCCGCTCGCCGCAACGTGTTCAACCGCTCCTCGTAGGTGGCTCCCAGCGACGACATCTCGTCACTGGTGAGCACGCGCGTGGCGTAGTCGCAGATGAACGGGTAGCGGCTGTCCGGGCATCCGTTGCTCATCTCCTGCACCTGGCCGGCGTCGAAGGGCACAGCGGCCGCGGCATCGGCGACGTCCTGGGGCATGCCCTGGTAGCGCACCTGGGCGTCGAGCACCGCCGCGCGCCGCTCGAGGGCAGCGTCCAGGTTGTTGACCGGATCGGTGCCGCTGGGGTTCTGCACCAGGCCGGCGAGCATCGCCGACTCGGCGACGTCCAACTCGGACGCGTTCTTGTTGAAGTAGTGCTTCGCAGCGGCCTGGACGCCGTAGGCGCCGTCGCCGTAGTAGGCGATGTTGAGGTAGCGCTCGAGGATCTCGTCCTTCGTCAGGCTCTGTTCGAGGGCGATCGCGTAGCGCATCTCGAGCATCTTGCGCTCCATGGTCTGTGCCTGGGCTTCCGAGACACATTCCTGCTCGCCGTCGCACAACTGGATGCGTACGAGCTTCACGTACTGCTGGGTGAGCGTCGAGCCGCCTCCGCTGACCCCGCCGCCGGCTGCGTTGCCGAGAGCCGCGCGGACGACCGACTGGAAATCGATGGCGCCGTGCTCGTAGAAGCGGTGGTCCTCGATGGCCACCTGTGCCTGCTGCATCTCGGAGGAGATCTGGTCGAGGGTCACGTACTCGCGATCCTCGTCGAAGAACCGTGCCAGCAGCGAGCCGTCGGCCATGAGCATCTCGGACGCCTCGTTCTGCTCCGGCACCGCGAGATCGGCAGGCAGATTCTGCAGTGCCTCCGCCGAGGCGCGCGTCGTGCCGGCCGCCAGCGCGACCAGGGGGACGCCCAACCCCGCCACAAGCACCCCTGACAGGACGCTGACAGCGAGGAACATCAGCACCGAATAGGTCTTGTTGCTCACAGTCTTCGCGCTCACCCCCTCAGCCTACGTGACGGGCCCGAGACAACTGACCCCCAGGGCGCCGATTCACAGCTCGATTCACAGTCGTTGAATGCGGGTATTCGGGATGATGCCGAAGGCGGGTGCCCGGCCCTTTTCCGTACGCCGACAGCGGAAGCCCAAGTCAATGCCACAAGGAGGTTCCCACAGCTTTGCTTGAGGTGTAGGTTTACTCCAACCGCCCAAGGAAGGAGCGCTCGATGGCCGTCCCTGACCCCGAAGACTGGCCGCTGCGGGCCAAATGCCGAGGAATGAATGATGCCCTGTTCCCCGAGGGTAAAGACCAGAAACGTGCGAAAACGATATGCATGGGTTGCCCCGTGCGCGCGCATTGTCTGGCCGAAGCCCTCGACAACCGGATTGAGTGGGGGGTGTGGGGCGGCATGACGGAGCGGGAGCGGCGTCAGTTGCTGCGCCAACGCCCCGATGTGAAGTCGTGGTCCGTCGTGCTCAACGCGGCGATCTCGTCCTCCGCCACCGTCCGCGTCGTGGATTCGACGTTCGACATCCCTGAGTCCCGGCCCGAGCCGGGACGACCGGCGCAAGCCGGTGCCGCGGAGCTCGAAAGCCCTGCGCGCAAACAGACGGTGTCGACGAAGTAGCCACCAGGCGTCCTGGAGGCCGGCCCTTAGCGGGCCGTGCTGTGCTGGTTTGTGCGTGCTGCCGATTCGTTGTTCCGGCTTGTCTCTGTGATTCGTCTCGGCGGACTCTTCCCGCACGGTGCCGCTCCGGGTTCTGGCTTGTCCGGTTGCGTACCCCGAGGGACGCGTGACCGGCCGCTGGGCCGACAGAATCTGTGGTGTGCCCATTTCGCGAATCGGTCGCGGACAAGGTTCCTTGCGCGCGTGGCGCGCCCTCAGGCCCTGGCTCGTTTCGCGCTGGGTCGGCGCGTGGGTTCCGTAGGGCCTCGGCGTCGTCGCTCGGTCTGGTGCGCCGTGACGATAGGAGACGAGAATGACATGGGCTGGCGAGGCGATTGTCGAATCCTGGAACCGTGACGAGGGCTGGGGAGTTCTGTTGCTGGGTAACGGCGAGCGGGCGTGGGCACACTTCTCGATGATCCGCGGCTCTGGGTTCCGTGCGCTGGCCCCGGGGCAGCGGGTCGCTGGAGAATTCGAACGCAGGCCGGCGAACTACCCGGTCGAGGATGACAGGTGCGCGTGGATCGCCCAGACCGTCCACCGCGAGTAGGAGTCAGAGCTCACTGCTGATTGTCCGCGTTCTGCTCGCGTCCTTCAGCGATGTCTGCGTCAGTGAGCTTCAGCTCTTCGACAGGTTCGCTCAGCGGTTAGCTCGCGCGTCCTGTGGCGCTGCTGCTCGGCTTGCCCCTATGCCGTGCGTGCACCGGGGCGAAGCGCGAGCGAGGTCTGGGTCTGCGCGGCTCCTGCCTCGTTCTTGAGTCTGCGGAGAAGCCGGTCGAGCGTGGCCGTGTCGGGGACGCGTACGTGCAGCAGGTAGTCGTATGCGCCTGTGACGTGGACGGCGTCCTGGATCTGCGTGTTGCGGCCGGTCCAGGCCAGGAAATCCTCGGAGTCCTGGTCGAGGCGGAGGCGGACGTCGATGAACGCCTCCAGGCCCGCCACCGGATCGGGCTCGTCCTCGGCAAGAACGGCCCGATAGCTGAGGATGATGCCGAGACGTTCGAGACGATGCACTCTGGCAGCTGTGGCATTGGTGCTCAACCCGACCCGTCGTCCGATATCGCTGAACGATGCGCGGCCATCGGTGCGCAAAATGGTGAGAATCTCTCCGTCCAAAGCATCCATGTGGTTGATCGTCCCATAACTACGTGATGTTTGTCTGCCATCGGGGATGGGGTGGCCGATGCTTGTGGACGTGAGATCGCACAGAGATCGCGATGTCGGTCGAGGCCGCGTCCTCGTGCTGAACAGGGGGTAGTGATGGGCGAGGCGGCGATTGCGGGCCTGATCGCCGGTTATGCGATCGCGATACCCGTGGGGGCGATCGCGACGTTGATCATCGTCGCGGCGGCGCAACACGGTTGGCGGGTCGGTGTCGCGGCGGGGCTCGGGGCGGCCACGGCCGACGGGCTGTACGCGGCGGTCGCGATCACCGTGGGAGCCTCGTTGTCACCGCTGATCGAGGCGGTCGCCAATCCCTTGCGCTGGGTGGCGGCGGGAGTGCTCGTGCTCCTCGGGGTGAGCATGATCGTCCAGGCGCGGCGAGAGAGCGAGGGCGTTCCCGGCGCTCCCCAGCGGTCACCGGTCCGCTCCTATGCCGCGGTTCTCGGTATGACGATCGTCAACCCCGCTACCGTGATCTACTTCGCCGCACTCGTCGCGGGCTCGGCATACACCGTGCTGGACGACACGGCGAATCGGGCGCTCTTCGTGGTCGGCGCGTTCATTGCCTCGGCATCCTGGCAGACGACGCTGGCTCTCGGCGGGGCTGTGCTCGGCAGGTATCTCACCAGCCCGCGTGGGCGCCGCTGGACGGCCGTGGCCGGAGGATCGGTCGTGATCCTGCTCGCTGTCAGGACCGCGCTCGGGGCCTAGGTTCGGGGTGTCGTCACGGCTCTGGGCGCATCCGTTCGTCACGCTGCTGGCCGCAAGGGCCGCCGGACAGCGCGAGACGGTTGCGTCGTCCGAGAGCGACCGGACGCTGGTCAGGACGCGAGCAGCGCGTCGCGGCAGGCGGCCAGGAGTGCGGTGAGCCGGTCGAGGTCGGTGGTGCTGAGCTGGCCGGTCATCGTTCCCACGACTGCGGCGACGTCGGCGCGTGCACGATGCGTCAGTTCCACGGCTGCGGATGTGGGTGTCGTGGCGCGTTCGCGTCTCGGCCCGGGCTCGTCGGACCGCTCGATCAACCCGCGCTTCTCCAGCCCCTGCAGAAGGACGTTCATGGACTGGCGTGACACGAAGGTGCGCCTGGCGAGCTCCGATCCGGTGATGCCCGGTGTGTCGAGCAGTGCTTGCAGGCATGCGTATTGAGCCACGCTGAGGCCGAGCGGCCGCAATCTCTCGTCCATTCGTTGGTGCAGGATCGCCTGCGTCTCCTTGATCAGGACGCCCAGCTCTTCCGGCAGGGTTCGGTGATCCACGTGTGTCATGTCAATAGTTTGACATACGCTCATATAAGTGTCAGTGTATTGACACTAAGAAAGACGCATGAGAACAGGAGCAGTCCCATGACGATCACGACGAGTGGACCCGATTTCGTGTCCTTCCAGGTGCGCGACCGCGAGGCGTCCGCGCGGTTCTACGAGGATGTGGTCGGGCTGACCCGGCTTCCCGGCGCCAACCCGGCTGCAGCGGTTTTCTCCGCAGGTGGCACCGCGTTCGCGGTGCGTGACCGGATCCCAGGGGCGGGTCTCGATGAGGTGGGCCAACTCGGCGCGGGTATCGGGGTGTGGTTCCACAGCGAGGACGCGGCGGGGCTTCATGCGCGTCTGGTGGACAGCGGCGTGCCGATCGTGCAGGAGCCGTTCGAGGGCCCGTTCGGACTGCAGTTCGCCTTCCGCGACCCCGACGGGTATGTGGTCACCATTCACTCCAAGGGCTGAGGTGCGCCGACGGGAGTACGGCACGGGGTGCGGTCCAGATGAGTGACCAGACGTCGCCTCACACGCCACCGAGCCCGGCGACATGTCGTCCGACATCGGCGAGCGCCTGGGGCTGAATCGTGTAGTAGGCCCACTTGCCGCGTTGCTCGCGCGTGACGAAGCCCG
This sequence comes from Brooklawnia cerclae, assembly GCF_011758645.1. Taxonomy (NCBI): domain Bacteria; kingdom Bacillati; phylum Actinomycetota; class Actinomycetes; order Propionibacteriales; family Propionibacteriaceae; genus Brooklawnia; species Brooklawnia cerclae. Next base: position 121,452 of record NZ_JAAMOZ010000001.1, read on the forward strand.
CCTCGGCCAGGAGCTTCATGTGGTGGGAGACCGTGGGCTGGGTGACGCCGAGGGGCTCGGTGAGATCGCAGATGCACGCTCGGCCGCCGGGATGCGCTGCGACGAGTTCGAGCAACTGAAGCCGGGTCGGGTCGGAGAGGGCCTTGAGTCGGAGGGCGAGATCGCGGCTTGCCGCGGGGTCGGGGACCATGTACGGCGATGAGTCGCAGCACACGGCGTCCTGCTTCGTCACAGGTGTGGGCAGCGCGATCGGCATGGACGTATTCTGCCACACGCATTGACATCCATCGATGGATCAAACCATGATGTATCCGATAGATGAGTGTCTATGTGAGGAGACTGTGGTGGACGACGACGCATTGCGGATCCGGGAACAGGTACGGGATCGATACGCCCAGGCGGCCCGAGCCGTCAGCACGGGTGGACGCGAACTGCTGCTCGAAGTCGGGGACTGTTGCGCGGGTAGCACCTGTTGCAGCCCGGCGGGTTCAGAGGCGTTCGAGGTCGACGAACGGTTCGGCGCCGGACTGTACGGCGCGGGGGATGCTGCCGACGTCCCTGCCGAAGCCTTGGCGGCGAGCCTCGGCTGCGGCAACCCGACCGCCGTGGCTGAGCTTCGTCCCGGTGATCGGGTGCTCGATCTGGGGTCGGGTGGTGGCATCGACGTGTTGCTGTCGGCCCGCAGGGTCGGCCCGTCCGGATTCGCCTACGGCGTGGACATGACCGACGAGATGCTGGCCCTCGCCCGTGCCAACGCGGCCAAGGCCGATGCGAACAACGTCGAGTTCGTGAAGGGAACGATCGAGGACGTGCCCCTGCCCGACGCGTCGGTGGACGCCGTGATCTCGAACTGCGTCATCAACCTGTCGGCCGACAAGCCGAAAGTGCTGGCCGAGATGTTCCGCCTGCTTACTCCCGGTGGCCGCATCGGGATCGCCGACGTCGTGGCCGAGGACGATGTGACTCCGGCCGAGCGAGCCGAACGCGGCTCCCACGTCGGTTGCATCGCCGGGGCGTTGTCTCGCACCGAGTACCTGGACGGGCTGGCCGAGGCCGGTTTCACAGGGACGAGCGTCGAGTTCACCCATGAGGTCGCACCCGGCATGCACGGGGCGATCATCAAGGCGACCAAGCCGGAGCACGACAGCACGGCGGCGCGGCGCTGATCGCGTGTGCCGTCCCGCTCGGTGGCCACCGGCGGGACGGCCCGAACCGAACGGACCTTCCATGCATCTGCTCATCATCGGCGGCTCGGACGCCGGTATCTCGGCCGGCCTGCGTGCCCGCCAGTTCGACCCCACCTGCGAGGTGACCCTGGTCGTGGCCGACGCCTACCCCAACTACTCCATCTGCGGAATCCCGTACCACGTGGCGGGTGATGTGGCCGACTGGCACAGCCTTGCACACCGTACGCAAGCGGATCTGGAGGCGGCTGGGCTGAGCCTGCGTCTGAACACACTCGCCACCCACATCGACCCCGGTGCCCACGCCGTCACGGTACGCACCGCCGACGGAGGTTTCGAGACGATCGGCTACGACCGGCTCGTCGTCGCCACCGGGGCGGGCCCGGCTTCGGCGGGCATCGTGGGCCTCGACGGCCCCGGTGCGCTCGGCCCGGACGACGGCGTTCACCAACTGCACACGATGGATCACCTGCATGCGGTCCAACGCGATCTCGCCGCACGCAGGCCAGGGACCGCGGCCATCGTCGGGGCGGGATACATCGGCCTCGAGATGGCCGAGGCACTCACCCGGCGAGGACTCGCGGTCACGCTGGTTCAGCGCGGGCCCGAAGTGCTCCCGACCCTCGATCCCGACCTCGGTCGACTGGTCCACGACGAACTCGACCGCTGCGGCGTCCGGGTCGTCACGGGAGCTGCTGTCCGCTGCATAGAGCGTGGGTCGAACGGGCCGGTCGTCATCGGCCGGAGAGGAACCGACGAGTACCGCGTCGAGGCCGATCTCGTGCTTGCCGTCACAGGCGTGCGGCCCAACACGCGCCTGCTCGTTGAAGCCGGCGCGTCCACCGGCCCCGCTGGGGCCATCGCCGTCGACGACCACATGTGCACCGGTCTACCCGATGTATTCGCTGCCGGTGATGGTGTCGTCACTGCGCATCGGCTCCTCGGTGAGGTCTACCTGCCCCTGGGAACCACCGCCCACAAGCAGGGCCGGATCGCCGGAGAGAACGCGACCGGCGGCGACGCGGTGTTCGCGGGCATCCTCGGCACCCAGGTCGTCAAGGTGTTCGACCTAGTCGCAGCCCGCACCGGCCTGCGTGCCAGCGAGGCGACCCGCGCAGGCGCCCAGCCTCGTTCGGTCACTGCCGTTCCGGACGATCACAAGGCGTACTACCCGACCGCACACCCCATCACCGTCCGCCTCACCGGCGATGCGGTCACAGGTCGGCTGCTCGGCGCGCAACTGGTCGGCACGTACGGCACCGAGGTCGCCAAGCGCGCCGACGTCCTCGCCGCGGCCATTCACGCAGGGCTCGCCGTTTCCGAACTGTGCGACCTCGATCTGGCCTACACACCGCCGCTGGCTGCGCCCTGGGACGCCATCCAGGCAGCCGCGCAGCTGTGGCAGTAGCGACCGTGCCTCAGTCGCCGACGGCGACGGGCCGCGACAGGTCGCTCGACCACCCCGACCACGACGGCGGATACAGCGCGGCGTCGACACCGACACTGGCGAGGGCCAGGACGAGCTGGCATGCCGATACGCCCGACCCGCAGTAGACAGCGACGGGCTCGTCCGAGGGCAGAGCCAGCAGGTTGCGCACGGTCTGCTCGTCCGGAAGCGTCCCGTCGGCGGCGAAGAAACCCGGCACCGGACGATTCACGGCGCCGGGGATGTGTCCGGCCATTGGGTCGATGGGCTCCGACAAGCCTTGGAACCGATCTGCGGTGCGCGCGTCGATCAGCGTGCCGGGGAACTGCTCGGCCTCGTCGGCGGTGATGGTCGGCATGTGACCGGTGGTCAGCGCAAGCGTGGTGGGTTCGACCGGAACCTCGCCGGTTTCCAGTTCGCCCCCGGAGACCACCCAGGCGGGCAGCCCACCGTCGAGCACACGGGCGTCGAGCCCGGCCCAGCGCAGCGTCCACCAGGCTCGACCGGCAGCGAACGAGCCCGGTTCGTCGTAGACGACGACGGGCAACCCGGAATGGATGCCCAGTGCACCGAGCCCGGCCGCCAGCTGATCAGCGCCCGGCAGCGGATGACGTCCGAGGGCAGGATCGGCCGTCGGGCCGGTCAGCACCGTCTCCAGGTCGCAGTAGCGAGCGCCGGGGATGTGGCCCTCCAGGTAGGCGGCCCGTCCCGCGCTCGCCTCCGCCCCGAGGCCCCACCGCACGTCCAGCACCTGAACGGCTTCGCCCCCCGCCAGCGCGTCCTTCAACTCGTCCACCGTGATCAGCACGTCTCGTCTGTCGCTCATCGCTTGCTCCTTGGGCTATGGGCTTCCAGCGTCCCACACCCCGCAGCGTAGGCTCAGGGCATGATCACAGAGGTCGTCCCGCTTTCCGGCAATCCGGACGCGACCCTCACCACTTACCTGCACGCGCGGTCGCCGAAGCTGGCGAACGTCGAGGTGCGTCCGGCCGTGCTCGTGATACCGGGCGGGGCCTACGAGCACGTCTCCGACCGCGAGGGTGAGCCCGTGGCGCTGGAGTTCTTCGGTGCCGGGTATCAGGTGTTCGTCCTGCGGTACTCGGTCGGGGGCGCGGCTGCGTGGCCCAACCCGCTCACCGAGGCCGAGAACGCTCTGGGGCTGATCGCGGGGCACGCTCGCGAGTGGGGTGTGGATCCCGACCGGGTCGCCGTCCTCGGGTTCTCCGCCGGTGGTCACCTGGCGGCGTCACTGGCTACGCACGGACGCATGCGTCCCGCCGCTCTGATGCTGGGATACGCGGTGACGACCGCAGGCACCCTGAAGATCTGTCATCCCGCCTCGCATGCGGCGCCCGACGTCATCGCGGCCGTCGACCCGCGCACCCCGCCCACCTTCTGCTTCCACACCGCCACCGACGCCAGCGTGCCGGTCACGGACTCGCTCACGTTCTGTGCGGCGCTCGCCCGAGCCGGCGTCCCGTTCGAGTTGCATGTCTTCCCGCACGGTGCCCACGGCCTGGCCCTGGGCACCCCGTTCACCTCGACGGGTCGGCCGGAGATGGTCGAGCCCGCCTTCGCCGGCTGGGTGGCGCTCGCCGTCGCCTGGCTCGGACGGCTGTTCCCGGTGGCCTGAGCCGCCACGTCGGGGGTCCGCAGGCTTCCTCACAAGCGGGGCGGCACGGGGTCCGCGTAGAATCCAGCTACCCCTGTGTCCCATCGCCGGTGACGCCGGGGATTCGGCGGATGAGGAGCGGGTGTGGCCAGGGCGGACGACAGGTCCCAGAGCAGGGACGATGTGGTGCAACCCGCACCGGTGTTGCACGAGTCGCATTCCGACACGCTGGGGCAGGAGATCGTCGACGGCGTGCTTCCCGCAGGGACGGTGCTCACTCTCGAGACGATCCAGGACAGGTTCGGGGTGTCGCGAACGGTGGCGCGGGAGATCGTCCACAGCCTCGAATCGATGAACATGGTGATGTCCAAGCGGCGTGTGGGAATCGTCGTGCTTCCTCAGCGGCACTGGAACCTCTTCGATCCCAACGTGATCCGCTGGCGGTTGCGTGGACCGCAGCGTGAGCTCCAGCTTCGTTCCCTCATCGAATTGCGAATGGCCGTCGAGCCCATGGCGGCGGCGAGCGCGGCGCGCCGGGCGTCGCCGGAGGCACGTCTTCGTCTCGTCACACTGGCCCAGAGCCTGCGGTCGCTGCTGCTGGCGGGCGACGGCGCCGGGTACCTCGACGCCGACATCGAGTTCCACTCGCTCCTGCTCGAGTCGTCGGGCAACGAGATGTTCGGGGCGCTGACGACCGCGGTCTCGGCGATACTCGCGGGGCGCATCGAGTTGGGGCTCGTCCCCGACGCGCCGGTGACCGCGGCGCTCAACACGCACGTGGCGCTCGCCGAGGCCATCCTGCGCGATCAGCCGACGCGCGCCGAGGCGGCGATGTCCGAACTGCTGGTGGAGCTGCGGGGCTCTCTGCTCGACGGCGAGCCGCCCGAGGCCGACTGACTTCGGGGCGCTGCGGCTCCGGAAGGCGTCGCCTCTCAGGCGGTGGCGAGCAGGAACTCGTCGAGCACCGACACGTAAGCCGCCCGGTCGTCCTTGCGGATGTCGTGCCCACAGTCCGGGAAATGACGGCGGGTGCCGCGCTCACCCAGACCCTCCATCGCGGTGATCGCCGATGCCTCGTCGACGACGGCCCCCATGGCCGGGTTGGCCGTCAGCAGCCAGGTGTTCATGTCCAGATCGGCGCAGGACGAAGCCGAGGCCGCGGCGGTCCAGTCCTGCCGGCGGTCGACGAAGTCGAGGTCGACGTCCTGCTTCGCCTGAAGCCAGGTGCCGAATTCGTCGTCGCTCCAGCGCGGATGATCCGCACGCCCCTGGGCGAGCACCTGGTCCGGCGTCCATGACCTCAACTGCGCGGCGCGGTCGGTGACGAAATGGGTCGCCGCGCCGAGTGGCTCGGTGGCTGCGACCCATGCGGGGTCCTCCAGCCAAAGTGCGGCGACCAGATCGGGACGGGTCAGCGCCACCTCGTGGGCGACGAGCCCGCCCATCGAATGGCCACCAAGGCTCACGGGCCCCGCACCGTAGGCCTCAAGTGCCTGGATCACGTGCTCGGTCATCGCCCGCATGGTGAAGTCGCCGTCGAACAGCGGCGTGTGGCCGTGTGCGTCGAGGTCGAAGGCGGTGACGCGGCACGGTAGCTGCTGTGCCACACCGGTCCAGCACTCCGCCGAGTCGAACACCCCGTGCAGCAGGACGAGTGGACGGCCGTCGCCGGGCCAGTCCACCGCCGAAAGCGGGCCGACAAGGGTTCGAACAGGAGCAGGCGTCATCGCGGATCTCTTTCCTGGAGTTTATGGTATAACCATATGCACCATATCGTATTACTTTTGTAGTTCACACGGGGCGCCGCCCCGCAGGCCGAAGGAGTCCACACACATATGGGTACGACGCAGATCGTCATCGCTGCGGCGATCGGGATCGCACTGATCGTCGCGCTGATCGTTTTCGCCAAGCTCAACCCGTTCATCTCGCTGCTCGTGTCGTCCGGCGTCGTCGCCGCCGTCGCGGGCGTCGGTCCGTCCGAGTTGCTCAACAGCTTCACCACCGGTTTCGGGAGCACCCTCGGGGGCGTCGGGGCCCTCATCGCACTGGGCGCGATCATCGGAGCCCTCCTGCTCAAGAGCGGAGGTGCGAACTCGCTGGTGGACAAACTCCTGTCCACCAGTTCCGTCCGCCTGCTCCCGTGGGCGGTCGCGCTGGTCGCCGCCATCGTCGGGATCCCGATGTTCTTCGAGACGGGCGTGGTGCTGCTCATCCCGCTCATCATGCTGATCGCGCGCCGCGCGAAGGTGCCGGTACTGCTCGTCGGCATCCCCATGCTGGTCGGACTCGGCCAGATGCACGCGCTCGTGCCCCCGCATCCCGGGCCTCTGGCGGTCATCGACGCGCTGGGCGCCGACCTCGGCACGACGATGTTCTTCGGGTTCCTGGTCGCCATCCCGATCACTGCCGTCGGCGCGCTCGTGGCACCGTTCTTCGCTCGCTGGGTGCCCGTGATGGCTCCCGACGACGAAGCTGCGGGGCAGGCCGGCGACGCGTCCGCGCAGACCGGTGCGCGTCAGCCCCGCTTCGGGTGGACGGTCGCGACCATCGTGCTTCCCGTGGTGCTCATGCTCGGCCGCACCGTCGGCGAACTCGCCCTCCCCGAGGACAGTGGGGCGCTTCAGGTGCTGGTCTTCCTCGGCACGCCGATCGTCGCCCTCACCCTCACGGTTCTGCTCGCGATCGTCACGCTCGGCTTCGGCGCAGGCCTCAAGATGGAGTCGATCGGTTCGATCGTCTCCGGGTCGTTCGGGTCGATCGCCAGCGTCCTGCTCATCGTCGGCGCGGGCGGTGGCTTCAAGCAGACCCTGGTCGACATCGGGGTCGGCAACGTCGTCGCGTCGGTGTCGACGTCCCTGGCCCTGAGCCCGATGCTGGTCGCGTGGGTGATCGCGGCGCTCATCCGTGCCGCCACCGGCTCGGCCACGGTCGCGGCACTGACCGCCGCCGGCCTGGTCTCGCCACTCGTGGCGGGGCTCGACACACCCCATGCCGCCTTGATGGTGCTCGCCGTCGGGCTCGGCTCGGGCTTCCTCTCCCACGTCAACGACGCGGGATTCTGGATGGTCAAGGAATTCTTCGGCCTCACCATCGGGCAGACGTTCAAGACCTGGAGCCTTCTCACCGTCATCCTGCCCGTGGTCGGTCTGGGGCTGGTCGCCATCCTGTGGGCGGTGGTCTGAGCTCAACGGGCCCTGGGCCCGGTGGCGCCGCCACCGGCATGATCATCGGGGTTGATCGTGGGTCGAACTCGACCTGTGATCAACCCCGATGATCGTCGCGGGACGCCGCCGTGGTCTGGTCAGGCCGCGAGCACCGGCTTGGCCGGGAACGCGTGGGCGACAGCCGAGTTGGCGAGCTTGTGGCCGACGGTGCTGAGGCCGAGCGCGAGCGCGGGGTCATCTGCCACAGCCTGCTCCCAGCCCTTGTCGGCGATGGCGATGCTGTACGGCAGCGTTGCGTTGGTCAGCGCGGGGGTCGAGGTGGCGGCCGCTGTTCCCGGCATGTTGGCCACGCAGTAGAAGATCGAATTGCCCACGGTGAAGACGGGGTCGTCGTGCGTCGTGGCATGCGAGTCCTCGAAGCAGCCGCCCTGGTCGATGGCGATGTCGACCAGCACGCTCCCCGGCTTCATGCCCATGACCAGGTCATGGCCGATGAGCTTGGGTGTCCGATCCCCGGGGACGAGCACCGAGCCGACGACGAGGTCGGCGTCGAGCACCGCGCGCTCGATCTCGTACGCGCTCGACGCAACCGTCGTGACCGTGCCACGGTAACGGTCGTCGAGTTCCCGCAACCGCGGCACCGAGATGTCGATCACGGTGACGTCGGCGCCCTGGCCCACGGCCTGTGCGACGGCGTTGCTGCCCGCCATTCCGCCTCCGATGACGGTGACCTTGCCCGGGCGAACGCCGGGGACTCCCGGGAGCAGGACTGCGCGTCCACCGTTGCTGCCGAGCAGGTGATAGCCGCCGACCAGCACCGCGAGCCGCCCGGCCACCTCGCTCATGGGGGCCAGCAGAGGAAGCGCGCCGCCCGGCAGCTGCACGGTCTCGTAGGCGATGGCCGTCGTCCCGCTGCCGAGAAGAGCGTCCAGGAGCGGCTCGTTGGCCGCCAGATGCAGATAGGTGAACAGCACCAGGTCGTCGCGCAGGTATCCGTACTCGCTGGCCACAGGCTCCTTCACCTTGAGGACGAGCTGGGCTCCCCATGCGTCGTCGACGGTGCCGATGACTGCGCCGGCCGAGCGGTATTCGTCATCGGTGATGGCACTGCCCAACCCGGCGCCGGCCTGCACCACGATCTGATGCCCGTGCCGGACCAGTTCGTGGACTCCGGCCGGTGTGATGGCGACGCGATACTCGTGGTTCTTGATCTCTGTGGGTACTCCGATTCGCATGACGTCCTCCTTCAGGGGGGTTGGTACGTGAGTGAGCACAAAGTATGAAGGTAATTTTGCGAGTAAGCTTCAGGCCGCGTCATGTTCGCCAATTGTCGTAAATGGAGAACAAAATATGACCACCAGGGAATCCGGCGGTGGTGCGCCGCAGAAAATGCATCTCGACGACCTGGACGAGCGGATCCTCTGGGAACTCGGCCGGGACGCGGACATCACCAACGCCGCGCTCGCGGAGAGGCTTCATGTCTCACCGTCCACCACTCTGGCAAGGGTGAAGGCATTGCGCGCAGCCGGCGTGCTGGGCACCGCGCACGCCGATGTCGACTACGGGGCTCTCGGCCTGCCGCTGCAGGCCATCGTCGCCGTGAAGCTGCGGGCACAGGCCCGGGCGTCGATCAGGAGCTACGCGGACAAGATCATCCGGCTGCCTAATGTGCTCAACATCTACTTCTTGGGCGGCCAGACCGACTTCCTCGTCCACGTCGTCGCGACCTCCCCGAGTCAGTTGCGCGATTTCGTCGCCCTGCGGCTGAGCGTCGATCCCGCGGTCGCCTCCACCGAGACCCAGATCGTCTTCGACTGGGTGCGCAGCCTCGACCACCGGACCCGCGCGTCCGGCTTCGACGAGATGCGCGACCCCATCACCTGACCACGCTCGGCCGAGCCCGGGACCGACATGGGTCGCCACACGGACGACTCGTGCGCCAGGCCGTAGGCTGCTGGCATGACCGATGCACCCAAGCGCACCAAGTGGGAGTACTTCACCGCGCCCGTCCTCAGCCACGTGGCGCAACAGATTCTCAACAACTTCGGATCCGAGGGCTGGGAGCTCATCCAGCTTGCGCCCGGGCCCAACCCGGACACGCTGGTCGGCTATTTCAAGCGGCCCGCCGAGGACGCGCAGTGAGCGCCTCGGAGCGTCTCGCGGCGCTGGGCATCGAGTTGCCGCCGGTCGTCACGCCGATCGGCGCCTACGTGCCGGCGAAGGCGTCCGCCGGCCAGGTGCTGACGTCGGGGCAGCTGCCGATCGATGCGGTCGGGCAGCTCGTGGCCGGGCGGCTCGGTGAAGACCTGGAGGTGGCCGACGGTCAGCGCGCCGCTCGCATCGCCGTCCTGAATGCGCTTGCCGCCGCCGCGTCGGTGGCCGGTGGGCTGGACGCCGTGCACGAGGTCGTCCGCGTGATGGTCTTCGTGAACTCCGCGCCCGGGTTCACCGATCAGGCTCTGGTGGCCAACGGAGCCTCCGAGCTGCTCGGCGAGGTGTTCGGCGACGCCGGACGCCACGTCCGCAGCGCGGTCGGGGTGGCGGCCCTGCCGAAGAACGCGGCGGTCGAGGTCGAGTTGGTCGTCGGGGTCTAGATGGACCGCGCGCAGGCTGGTGAGGTCTTCGAGCGCCTCGCCGCGACCTATCCCGACGCCGACTGCGAACTCGACTTCGCCGACCCGTTCCAGTTGCTCGTCGCCACCGTGCTGTCGGCGCAGTCGACGGACGTGCGCGTCAACATGGTGACCCCCGCACTGTTCGCCCGCTACCCGACTCCCGAGGCGATGGCCGGTGCTGAGCGGGACGAACTCGAGGACCTGATCCGTTCCACGGGCTTCTTCCACAACAAGGCGACGTCGCTGTTGGGACTCAGCCGGGCTGTCGCGGACGAACACGACGGAGTCGTCCCCGTCGACATGGACGCCCTGGTCGCCCTTCCCGGCGTGGGGCGCAAGACCGCCAACGTCGTACGGGGTCACGCGTTCGGGCTCCCGGCGATCACGACCGACACTCATGTGCTGCGGGTCTCGGCCCGGCTGGGCTGGTCGTCGTCGAAGAACCCGGAGGTCGTGGAGCAGCAGGTCGGCGACCTCTTCGACCCTTCGGTGTGGACGAAGGTCAGCGACACCCTGATCTTCCACGGCCGTCGTTGCTGCCATGCGAAGAAGGCGGCCTGCGGCGCCTGCCCCGTCGACGCGCTGTGTCCCAGCTATGGGGTGGGAGTGACCGACCCGGCCGACGCGGCGAAACTGGTCAAGAGATGAGCGACGGGCGTTTCGGTGAGCTGGCACATCGGCTCGCCGATCCGGCGTTGGCGGACGCGTTGTCCGACGAGCGCCGCCCGGTCGGTGCGGCGCAAGCGGCCGTGCTGATCCTGTTGTCCGACAGCGACGAGCCCGACCTCGTCTTCACCGAGCGGGCGAACGACTTGCGCAAGCACGCCGGGCAGATCTCATTCCCGGGCGGCGGGTTGGAGAAGGGCGACGCCGGGGCGAGCGCCGCCGCGCTGCGAGAGGCCCACGAGGAGATCGGCCTCGACCCGGCGGCCGTGAGCGTCCTCGGCGAGCTGCCGGCCACCCGGCTGCCGGTGAGCCGTTTCGACGTCGCCCCGGTGGTCGCCACCTGGAACGGGGACGCCCCGATACGGGTGGCGAGCGCCAGGGAAGTAGCCGCGATCCACCGGTGGACCATCCGCGACTTGGCGAGCCCCGAGTTCCGCCTCATGAGCCGTCACCCGCGCGGGCAGATCGGCCCGGCATGGCAGTTCGGTGACCTGTTCCTCTGGGGTTTCACCGCGTACCTGACCGATGAACTGCTCAGGCTGGGCGGCTGGGAACAGCCGTGGGACCACACGCGGGTCGTCGATGTGCCCGCCCGTTTCCTGGTCGACCGGGGGCACCCGATCGCCTGATCTTCAGACCGTATCCCGGGCTTGCTGGTCGTCGTCGGTCACCGCTGGCTGAGCCTGTCGAAGCCTGTTGCCGGACGGTAGTTCTACGACCCTTCGACAGGCTCGGGGATCGTTGATGGGTCTAGTGCTGGTCGTCGTCGGTCACCGCTGGCTGAGCCTGTCGAAGCCTGTTGCCGGACGGTAGTTCTACGACCCTTCGACAGGCTCAGGGATCGTTGATGGGTCTAGTGCTGGTCGTCGTCGGTCACCGTGGCACGGGGCGCCAGGAAATCGGGGGAGACGACGGGAAGGCGTTGCTGCGAGACGTCGGTGATACCGGATTCGATGGCGCTCTCGATGGCCGCGAGGCTGGCCTTCGTCTCGGCGATGGTCGCCTCGGGTGCCTTCACCCGCTTGAACTGCCGCCAGCCGATGAACACCAGGACGGCGATGATGAGCAGCCCGATGACCGACATCGTCAGGAAGCCGAGGGTCAGTGCGGTGAGCGGGTGCCGTTCGAGCACCTCGGCGTAGATCATGGAGAACAGGAATCCACCTGTGAGCATGAAGAAGGCGATCACGGTCGCACCGATGACGCCTGCCGCGCCGAACAAGCCCGTCCCGATGCTGCCGTGCTTGAGGCTCGGCTTGATCTCGGCCTTGGCCAGTTCGCTGATCTGGCTGACCATGGTCGGCACCGCGGTCTTCAATGTCCGCAGGTAGTCGGCGGCCGTCGGTCGTTCAGCCATGTCGGTTCCCTCCTGAAGCGAGCCAGTCGATGCTGGTCGTCGATGAGCCCGTGGACAGCCTAGTGCCACTGCGGCGAATCGCGATGTAGCGGGTGGACGAAAGGCCGTCCGCCGGTTGGTCGGCGATTCGCTCCACCCGGTTGGTGCCGGATACGGTGAGGGCATGTCTGCCGGCCGCTCCAGTGACCTCGCTCGCGGGTTGACCCTCGCGTTGGCGTCCGCCGCTGCCTTCGGCCTGTCCGGCCCGTTGGCCACGGGGCTGTTGCGCTCCGGGTGGTCTCCGTTGGCCGCGGTGTTGGTGCGGGCCTGCCTGGGCGCGGTGGTGCTGCTCGTCCCCGCGCTGCGTGCCCTGAACGGCCGTTGGGACCTCATCCGCCGCAACTGGGTGATGATCGTCGTGTACGGCGTGCTGGCCGTCGCGGGCGCCCAGCTGGCCTACTTCGTGGCGGTGTCCTATCTGCCGGTCGCCCAGGCCCTGATGATCGAGTACCAGTCACCTGTGGCGATCATGCTGCTGTTGTGGCTCGTGAAGGGGCACAGACCCACGCGCCTGTCGGCCGTGGGGGCACTGGGCGCGATGGCAGGCCTGATGCTCGTGCTCAACGCCGCGGACGGACTCAGTGGGCTGGATCTGCGCGGCGTCGCCTGGGCACTGTTGTCGTTGGTCGGCGCGGTGGTCTATTTCCTCTTGTCGGCGCGTTCTTCGAACGGCCTGCCACCCCTGGTGCTGGCCGGGAGCGGGCTCGCTGTGGGGAGCGTTTTCATGGCTCTGGTGGCCGTGTCGGGGCTGCTCCCCGTCGCAGCCACCACTGCGCCCGCCGAGTACATGGGTGTCGAGGTGCCGTGGTGGGTGCCGATACTGGTGCTCGGCGTCGTGACGGCCGGCCTGCCCTACGTGCTCGGTATCACCGGGGTCCGTCTGCTGGGGTCACGCCTGGCATCCTTCGTGGGGCTGGCCGAAGTGCTGTTCGCCACCGCGTTCTCGGCGCTGCTGGTGGGCCAGATGCTGACCCCGGCCCAGTTCGTGGGGGCGGGGCTGGTGGTGGTCGGCACCGTGCTGGTCAAGGCCGGTGAGAGGAGTCCCGCGGACCTGCCCGTCGAGCCGGTGTCGGAGGCCGTGGCGGACTAGCGTCGTCGTCATGACCGATACCGTTTCCCTGCCTGCGACCATGCGGGTCGTCGGCATGCCGGACTCGTTGCCCATCGAAGATCCGCGCAGTCTTGTCGACGACGTGCGCCCCGTTCCCCAGCCGGGCCCGCGCGATCTGCTCGTCGAGGTCGCGGCCGTGTCCGTGAATCCGGTCGACATCAAGCGCCGCACTCAGTGGGGGCCGCAGGACCCGCCCCGGATCCTGGGATGGGACGCGGTGGGCACCGTCCGTGCGCTCGGGGCCGACGTGGCCGGTTTCGGCGTCGGCGATCGTGTGTTCTATGCCGGTGATCTCACGCGCCCGGGCACGGACGCCGAGTACCACCTGGTGGACGAACGACTCGTGGCCCGTGCGCCGTCGTCGCTGGACGATGCCAGGGCCGCGGCGGTTCCCCTCACCGCGTTGACCGCTTGGGAGGGATTGTTCGACCGGTTGGGGGTCGCCGAGGGTGCGTCCGGCACACTGCTGGTCGTCGGCGCGGCCGGTGGGGTCGGCTCGCTCGTGATGCAGTTGGCCCGCCGGCTCACCTCGCTGACCGTCGTCGCGACGGCGTCGCGTCCCGAATCGCGCGAGTGGTGCCTCGGCATGGGCGCCCACTACGTCGTCGACCATTCGCTCCCGTTGGCCGAGCAGGTGCTGGCCATCGATCCGGGAGGCGCGCAGTACGTGTACTCGACCCACACGCAGGGACGCGAGGCCGACATCGCCCAGGCCATGGCGCCCCAGTCGCACTTCCTGCTCATCGACGATCCCGAGACGTTCGACGCCCGGGTGTTCAAGGTGAAGTCGATCGCGATCCACTGGGAGTCGATGTTCACCCGGTCGACCTTCAAGACCCCCGACATGGGCCGTCAGGGCGAGATCCTGGCCCGGGTGGCCGAGTTGCTGGACGCCGGCGGGCTGCGTACGACGCTCGGCAGACGGCTCGAGGGCCTCGACGCGGCCACCCTGCGCGAGGCGCACCGGCTCATCGAGACGGGCCGCAGCATCGGGAAGGTCGTGGTCGTCCGGTGACGGACGCCCGCCGGGTTCCTCGGGGCTAGGGGATCGTTGATCAATGCGGGCAACGTTGGCTGAATCTGTCGAAGCCTGTTGCCGGACGGCAGTTCTACGACCCTTCGACAGGCTCAGGGATCGTTGATCAGCGCATCCCTAGATCGGGATCGTCAGGGCTCCGTCGGTGAGGGTGATCGGCTGCGTGAGTTCCGCGTGGTCGACGTGCGCGCGCCAACAGCGCAGCTGATAGGGCAGGCTCAAGTCGCCGTTGCCGCAGGCGTTGTCGAAGATGGCACCGGCCTCCGTCAGGAGTCTTCTCCGGGCGGACTCGCCCAGCACCGCCACCGCATGCTGGGCCGCCACCAGGGCGATCATGTCGTCCCGCGACATCGGCATCCACAGGCGGAAGTCGCGGCGGTCCTGGCACGGGAAGTACTTGCTGGCGAGGAGCTCCTCGTGCTCGGCCGACTCCTGGCCTGCCATGGCCGAGGCATCGACGCTGCGCATGAGCGCGATGAGGCGGCGTACCCAGGGCACGGTGTCGTCCCGGACGATCTGCCAGCCGGCCGCCCAACCGGTCGGTGTGAGGGCCCTGCTGATCTCGGTGTGCATCTCGTGGAGGTCGAGGGGACGATCACCGGGGCGGGCGCGCAGGGCGGAGCCGAGCAGGACCACGTGAGCCGAGCAGGGTTGCACAGGAAGCTCGTCAGCACGTCCGGCAAGGCTGAACAGTGCTGAGCCGGGCGGCATGCGCTGGACGAGGAGGGCCGCTCGTGCCGGATCGGCGTCCACCGCGATCACTTCGTGGGACGTCGTGAGCAGACGCCGGACGATCGAGCGTGGCGGGTTGAGCGCGAGCACCCGGCACGGCCGGTCGCCGAGCAGCCACGCCAGGGCGGCGGGCGGCAGGTCGAGACGCTGCTGGGCGGGCATGGGTCAACTGTAGGTGGGCGGCGGTGCCGGGCGTCCGCGACGCCACGGATGTCGCGAGTTATCCACAGGTGGACGCGATTTTGGGCAGCAGGCGTCCCACTCACCCATGGTTCGGGTATGCCCACACCGTTGCTCATATCGCGCGACCCTTCCCTGGCCGATGCCGTCCTCGCCTCAGCTGCGGCCGTGCGGGTCGAGCCCGTGATCGCTCGCGACACGGAGGCCATCCGCCGCGCCTGGCCGGGGGCCGACCTCGTGCTGGTCGGGGTCGATCTGGCGGCGACCGTCGTCGGGCTCGGGCTTCCGCCGCGGCGCGGGGTGCACGTCTGTGGGCCGGACGCCGATTCCCTGCTCGCCTGGTCGGTGCCGCTCGAGGCCCCTGCGATGGTGCTGCCCGAACAGAGCGGCTTCCTCAGTTCGCTGCTGGTGGGACGCGATGAACTGCGGTCGAACGGGGCAGCCGTCCTGCGGCTCGTGGGGGGTTCGGGAGGGTTGGGGACCACGACGCTGGCCGCGGGCCTCGCACAGCGGGCACAGCGGCGGGGCTTGGACGCCGCCCTGGTCGAGCTGGACCCCCTGGGTGGGGGGATCGACCTGCTCTTCGGCGCCGAGCAGGCCCCGGGGTGGCGGTGGCCCGACCTCTCCTCGGCTGCCGGACACGTCGGTGATCTCAAGGGGCAACTGCCCAACGTCAGCGGGGTGGACATCGTCTCGATGGGCCGCCCCGCCCTGCCCGACGATTCGGGCGGCTCCGGTGAGCCGGGACTGCCCCGTCCCGAGGCCGTCCACGCGGTCTTGGCGGGCCTCGTCCGCGGGCGCGAGTTGGTCGTCCTCGACGCGGGAACCCACCCCGACCCGTCGTTCGCCGCTCAGGCCCAGACGCTTCTCGTGGTCGGCGCCGAGGTCAAGGCCGTCGTGGCCGCACGGGCAAGGGCGATCGCCCTCCGGTTGTCGGGGGCACAGCTCGTCGTCCGCACGGGGCCTGGCCGCCGCCTGGACCCCGCGTTGGTGGCCGACACCCTGGGCATGCCGTTGTGTGGCACGGTCGGCCATGCGGGCTGGCTCCCGCAGGCCCTGGAGTCCGGGGAGCCGCCGGGACTGGGGCGGCGAAGGTTCAGTCGCGAATGCGATCGCATCCTGGCGGAGGCACTGGCATGACCGAGGACGAGTTGGAGCGCGTCCGGATGGAACTCGCCGGTCTCGGACGAGCATGGGTGCCCTCCGACGTCGCCGAGGCGTTGCGGGCCGTGGGACTGGTGGTCAGCGACGCCATGGTGTTGTCGACGATCGAGGGGCTGAGGCGTGGCAGCGTGGGGGCCGGGCGACTCGAGCCGCTGCTGCGCATGCCAGGTGTCACGGATGTGCTCGTGAACGGCCCTGGTCAGGTGGTGATCGACCGCGGGCGGGGGCTCGAGATCACCGATGTCTCGTTCGGTTCGGACGACGAGGTCCGGCGGCTCGCGTCCCGGCTCGCGGCGTCGGTGGGGCGGCGTCTGGACGATGCCTGTCCTTTCGTGGACGCGAGGTTGGCCGACGGCACCCGTGTGCACGCGATCCTCGGGACGCTGGCCGATCCAGGCACTTGCCTGTCGTTGCGCGTGCCCGCGAGAAGGTCGTTCAGCCTGGACGACTGGGTGTCCAACGGATCGATCCCCGTGGGCATGGCCGACGTGCTGCGTGCACTGGTCGACTCGCGAGCCGCGTTCCTGGTGAGTGGCGGGACGGGGTCGGGTAAGACGACACTGCTCGCCGGTCTGCTGGGGTTGGTTCCCCACGACCAGCGCCTGCTGATCGTGGAGGACTCACGCGAACTTGCGCCCGATCATCCCCATTGCGTCAGGTTGGAGGGCCGTGCCGCCAACTCCGAGGGGGCGGGGGCGATCACCATGACCGATCTCGTGCGTCAGGCCCTGCGCATGCGACCTGACCGGCTGGTCCTGGGCGAGGTGCGCGGGGCCGAACTGTGTGATCTGCTTCGAGCGCTCAACACGGGTCACGAGGGCGGCTGCGGCACGGTGCACGCCAACTCCGTGACCGATGTGCCCGCCCGGCTGGAGGCGCTCGCGGCGCTCGGCGGCATGGACCGGCATGCCTGTCACGCGCAGGTGGCGTCCGCCCTGCGAGTGGTGGTGCAGGTGAGCCGCCTGGCCGATGGCCGGCGCACCGTGTCGCAGGTCGGTGTCGTACATCGGGAGGATGCGGGAGAGGTGCGGATCTCGCTCGGCCTGACCTGCCCGGATGGCCGCAGGCTGCTGGCGGGGGAGGCTTGGGAACAGCTGGCGGCCGTCGTCGGCGTTCCCCCGGCGTCGGTGGGTGGGGCATGATCGCGGTGGCCTGCCTGGCATTGCTCTGGGCGCTGGTGGCGTTCGTCCCGCCCGATCCCTCGCCCGGGTTCACCGCCCGATGCGGGGGCCGGGAATCGCCGGGCGGCACGCGCCTGCCCAGCTGGTCAGGGCGTCTCGTCCTGGTGGCAGGGGTACTACTGGCAGTCGGCCTGGCTGCACCGGGGGCGATCGTATGGGCGGTGCCCGCGATCGCGCTGGTCGGGACCGTGGGGTGGATCGCCGGGAACGGGCATCGGGAGCGCGCACGCGAAATCGCGCAGGACGAGGTGATGCGCGCGTGCCAGGCCCTCGCCGGTCAGTTGCGCGTGGGCGATGTGCCAGCACGGGCCCTTGCCGTCGTCGCCGCGGACTGCGAGGTGCTTCGGCCGGTCGCCGCCGCACAGGCGATCGGTGGGGACGTGGCAGCGTCTCTGCGGGCGCAGGCTCGGCGCCCGGGTTGTGGTGGTCTCGCGGCCCTGGCGCGCTCGTGGCGTCTGTGCGAGTTGACCGGCGCCCGGGTGGCCGAGGCGGCGACCAGGGTCGCGAATTCGCTGCGCGCCGACATGGATGCCGAGCGCCGGGTGGCAGGCGAGCTGGCCTCGGCTCGTGCGACCGGACGGTTGCTCGCGTTTCTACCCGCACTCGGGCTGGGGCTCGGCTTCGCAGGCGGGGGAGACCCGGTCGCCTTCCTCGTGGGGACGATGCCCGGGCGCGTGTGCCTGGCCGCCGCGGTGTGCTTGTGCTGCACGGGGTTGATATGGACGACGGTCCTCGCGCGTGTGCCTCCCTTGGACGAGGGAGCGTGTTCATGACTGCCGAGACGTGGATCGCGGTCGTCACATGTGCACTGGCTGGTGCCCTGCTCATCGACGGTCCGCGGACGGGGGCGCTGCGTGACCGGGCCTCGCCTGTACGGGTCTGTCCGAAGGATGCCTGGTGGCATCGCCTCTGGCCCTCGTCCGCGGACCAGCGCTCGCGCACACGGATGCCGTCAGGCGGTCACATGCGGCTCGGTGCTGCCGCCGGTGTCGTCGCCTGGCTGACGGCGGGTGGCGGCTGGGGTGGCTGGGTGGCCGCAGCCGTCGTGGGGCTGGGGACGGTGGCGGTGTGTGCACGGCTGGAAAGCGGGCCCGAGCGACGTCGGCGAGCCCTGCTCGTCGCCCAGCTGCCGGGATGTCTCGACCTGCTGGCTGCGGCGCTGGACGCCGGTGTGCCCTTGCGGGCCGCCGTGCGGCACGTGGCCGCGTTGGCCCCCGAGCCCAGCGGCGACCTACTGCGCGGGGTGCTCGGTCACCTGGATATCGGACGATCAGACGCCCAGTCCTGGCAGACCCTCGGGGACGACCCAGTGTGGGGAGCGGTGGCTCGCGACCTGGCGCGCTGCGCGGACTCGGGGGCGGCGGTCTCCGAGGTTCTCGGGGTACACGCGGCAGAGGCGAGAGCCGGACGAAATGCCCAACGCGAGGCCCGGACGAGGGCCGTGGGCGTTCGTTCCGTGCTGCCTCTGGTGATGTGCTTCCTTCCCGCATTCGTCTTGGTGGGGGTCGTCCCGATCATCGCTGCCACGCTCGATTCGTTTCTGCACCCGTGAGTTGTCCACAGGGTGTTGTCCGGATGATCCGTCTCTGCCCGGCACACCCATAGTCACCATGCACCCGAGATCCGGGGCATCGAACCGAAGGGAATCCGTCATGATCGTCAACCGACTCCATCCGACCCAGGTGGTCGTCCCCGTAGCCGGCCCCAAAGCACCTGTGCGACGTGTGGCGAGGTCCGTCACGCGTGCGTGGCAGCGCGGGATGGCCACAGCCGAGTACGCGGTGGGCATTCTCGCTGCTGTTGCTCTGGCGCTTGTGTTGTTGAAGATCTTCACGAACAACGATTTCTTCAGCACGTTGCTGAAGTTCGTGGTGGGTCTGATCGGTAAGGCGTCGGGGATGTTGCCCTGACCGGATGTGGGTGTGCCGGGCCGGGGCGGTGGTTGGTGGATCGTCGTCCCGGCCGCGGTGCTTCGGGCTGAGAGGGAAGAGATGGGTGACGGGGTCGGGTTGGTGCCGGGGTGCGTGGTGTCTGGTGGGCGGGTGTCTGGTGGGCGGGCGTCTGGTCTGGTGCGTGGGTCTGTGGGCCGCGTGGGGCGTGGCATGGTGACGTTCGAGCTTGCCGTGGGTGTGTTGTCGGCGACGTTCCTGACTGGGGTGCTCGCGTGGACGATCGGTTTGGTGGTGTTGCAGGGGCGGTGTTCCGACACTGCGGCGCAGGTGGCTCGGCAGCTTGCCAGGGACGATCAGGTTGCTGCGCAGGAGGCGTTCGGCCGGGGGCCTCGCGGGGCGGAGTTGGCCGTCGACGAGGGCGCGGACGTCGTGTCGGTGGTGGTCACGGTGGATGCACGGTTCGGGGCTATGGGGCAGGTCGAGGTGCGGGGGAGTGCGCAGATGCCGCGTGAGGGTCGGTGAGGGCGTTGGGGATGGGAGGGCGGTGGTGGGCGAGCAGTGTGCGCGGGGGTGGTTCTGTGCTCACGGTGGCGGTGGTTCTGGTGTTGGTGTTGGTGGCGGGTGTGGGGGTCTGGCAGGTGTCGTGGCTCGGGTCTGGCCGCAGAGCGCGGGCGGTGGCTGATCTTGTGGCTTTGTCGGCCGCGCATGCCCAGCAGGAGGGCCGGGATGGGTGTGAGGTGGCTGGTGGGACGGCGGAGGGCAACGGGGCCCGGTTGGAGGAGTGTGAGGTGACTACTGGTTATGGCGAGTTCGTGGTCGATGTGACCGTGTCGGTGCGGGTGGTGCCGCAGGTGCCGGGAGCCCCAGGGGCTGCTGTCGCTGGTGCGCGTGCCGGGATCGTCGCTGACGTGGGCTGAGGGTGTGTGGGTGGTGTCAGGGTTGGTGGATGACGCCTGCGTCGATGAGTAGCTGGCGGTATTTGGGGTCTTCGTCGTCGAAGATCTCGTCGCCGTCGAGCATGTAGGCGCTGGTGAGGGCGTCGAGGGCGGCCTTCTGGTTGCCGAGTTCGGCGAGTGCTTGGCCTTTGCGGAGCCAGACGAATGCGTTGCCGGTTCCTCCGGCTGCTAGTGCTTGGTTGAGGGCTTGGTCGGCTTCGTCCCAGCGGCGGGCTTCGGTGAGGGCGTCGCCAATGGAGGCGTAGAACCACATGGCCATGGGGTGGTCGGTGGGGGTGTCGTCGAGCATGTCGATGGCTTGGCGCCAGGTGGCGATCGCGTCGTCGAGGTTCCCGGCGGCTTGCTGCTGGTCGCCCTCGTCGGCGAGCTTTTCCAGGGTTTTCTTGGAGGCTTTCTTGGCTGTGCGGGGCAGGTGTGCACGGTCGGCGAAGAAGTTCCAGTAGGTTTGGTCGCGTTTGTCGGAGAATGTTCTGCGGCCCATGAAGTCGTAGGAGGCCTTGAACCAGGCGTACGCCTTGTCCAAGTCGCCCTCGGCGTAGCAGACGATCCCCTCCACAAACCCGCACAGTTCACGTCCGATATCGCCGTCGCCATACGCCTCGCGTCCCCGGGCCAGCCATCTGCGGGCCTCCACCGTGTCCCCGGCCTCCGCGGCCGCCCGGGCCATCTCAAGTGCCGCTTGCTCCTCGGCCATGTGGCCGAGCTTGGCTCCGGGGATCGCGTCCCACCATTGGTCGCTCAGCCGGATCGCGTCCGCCCGGCGGCCTGTGTCCCAGGCTTTGAAGGCCTCTTCCCGAATCGCGCTCACACGGTCGTAGTCGGCCTGATCGTAGGGCTCATCTGGCGATGTCTGAGTCATGACGGTTGTCCTTTAGGCGGGGTCTCGGTAGGTTTCGGTGGAGCGGGCGCCTTGTGAACGGTTCCACGATGAGGGTTGCAGCGTGTAGTTGTCCGGGTCAAGCATCCACGCGCGCGCCTCCGCCGAACGCTTACCGTACTGGTAGCCCTCAGTGTTCCAATGCGTCACCGCATCAACCGGCGAATGACCCATATCGCACCGGTCCAATGGGACTCTGCTCTCTTCACCAGTGAGCGGATCGGTCCACACAAGCTTCTCGACCCCACGCTCTGTGACGACTTGTGGTGGGTCGGTGTTTTTGAGGCGTTCGATGACTTCGCGGCCGGTGCGTGAGTTTTTGCCGGGGGTGCTGCCGAGGTATTTGCGGCGTTTGGAGACCCGGCGGACGCGTTTGACGATTTCGCCGGTGTCTTCGCGGATGGTGTGGGCGGTGCTGCCGGCGAAGTCGCCGATGTTGAGCTGCTTCCCGACTTTTCGTGCGATCATGCCTCCGGCTTGCCCGATCACACGGGCTTTCTTGCTCATCCGCCCAGCACCTGTTCGATCGCGACCCCGATTGCCATGTCGACCAGCCGTTTCGCGGCCTCGCGGGCGAGCACCACAGCTCCGGCTGCCAGGCCACCGGATCCGACTGCGGCGGCGATCGCGGCTGCCAGGATGATCAGCTCGGCGATCACGACGCTCTTCAGCACGACCACCACACCCGCGATCACGTGGAAGCCGTCAGCGATCAGGCCCGAGGCTTCGTCGAAGTCCCGCAGGGATGACAGGTTCGACTCGTCGCCGAGCATGTAGCTGACGAACACATTGCACGCCTCCCCGGAGTTGGACCGCGCCACGTAGGCGATCGCGGCCTCCACATCGTCGGCTGCGGTGGCGGCCACCGTCCGGGCTTGGGTGAACGCGTCGGCGTTGGCGTTCAGCACGTCCTCGTTCGACGAGGGCCACTCGTAGCCGAGGTATTGCAGAGCCGTCACGAGCTCGGCGGGCAGGATGATCGCCATCAGTACTCCCCGTCCATGAAGCTGCCGATCTCGGTGGCGGCGTCCTCGACCTCGGCGTAGGCGTCCCCGGTCGCGATCAATGCCTCACCCTCGGCGGCCAGGTTCGTGGAGATCCCGTCGATCGTGTCCTCGACTGCTTCCATCACTGCGGGAAGGATCCCCGCGATCAAGCCGTCGACCATGCTCATGCCGCCATCGGCACCCGTGTTCGCCAGGCCGCCGAGCCGTCCTGTCACACCCGACCTGAAGGCATCACTAGCCTCTTTCACCGCCTGCCCGGCATGCCGCCATGAATCCGGGGTGAAGATCACCACTGCCCTAGCCTCCCAGCCGGCGGATGTCGTTGCGGTAGGCCGCGTGCAGATCGGCCTGCAACTGCCCCAGCGAGCCCAGGACGGCGCCGAAGCCGGCGTTCACGCGGCTCAACTCGGCCAGGTTCAGGCGCTCATATTCCTCCAACGCGGAGTTGACCAGCTCGATCAGATCCGCGGCGATGGACCGGAACGAGCGTTCCTCCAGCGCCTGCTGATCCACCGACAACACGCTCAGGCGGCCATCGGTGACCCTCACCGACAACGACCCATCGCCCGATGACCGCTCCACAACAACCGGGACTGCCGCGCATCCGGTGGCCTCAGCCCAGAACCTGGCAGGGCACGAGCGCCATCCCGGCAACGATCGGTGTCCCGAGGGTGGGTTCAGGCACCACGCTAGGGCCGGACAGGTTCAGGCACGACGGCGAGCCACGGAGTCATTCCGTACCTCACCCGCCTGGTCACCCGGCGCCGGCAGACATCGGCACCCGAACCATGACACCGAGCCCGGCGTCGCGGGCTGTTTTGGCTTGTCGTTTCGTGGAGTATGCGGTGAACGGGCATTCTGGTTGCGCCAGGGTCTGGAGTATGCGGGCTATGACTGGCCGGCCACCGACGAATCGGTCCTGGAGACGTGGGCGGGTCAGTGGGAGTCCTTGTCGGCCACAGCACAGACGATCCAATCTGATGCGCGGGCGGCGGTCGCGCACGTCTCCGGCAACAACCAGGGCCCGGGAGCCGACGCGTTCGCCGCCCACATGGCCGGTGACCAGACGAACCTGCATTGGGTCGGGAACCTTGCCACCGGGACGACGGCGGTCGCCACGGGTTGCCGGGTTGCGGCGGGGATCGTGTTGACGATGAAGCTGGCGGTGATCGCCCAACTGGTCACCCTGGCGGTGGCGATCGCGTCGGTGATCGCCACCGGTGGTCTGGCCGCCGGGGTCGCCCTGGCGGCCCGACAGGTCGCCAAACGGCTGATCGAGGCGGCG
Source organism: Brooklawnia cerclae (assembly GCF_011758645.1). NCBI lineage: Bacteria > Bacillati > Actinomycetota > Actinomycetes > Propionibacteriales > Propionibacteriaceae > Brooklawnia > Brooklawnia cerclae. The sequence goes on from NZ_JAAMOZ010000001.1 coordinate 144,936, forward strand.
ATCAACCTGGCGGTCGAACAGATCCTGGCGGGCTGACCCGTGCCCAAGGTCAGCAAACACGTGGCCGATATGGCAGGCGCAGGCCTGTTCAAGAGGCTCGCCGGAGACCTGTTCGGCTATGTCGAGCACCAGGCTGACGACGTGGCCGAACGAGCTGCCCGACAGGCACCTGATGTGCGCAGCGGCGCAGTCACCCCGGCGGGTAGTGCGACATCGAGTGCGGGTCAGCCTCCCACGGTGGCGTTCAGCCGGGACCGGGCGCCCGGGATCGCTGACAACTTCGATGACGCTGTGGCCAACGGCAAGCCAACAACCCTGACCCGTGCGGGTACGAGGACGGCAAAGGACAACAGGCGTGCGGCGCTCAAGGGGCAAGAGGCTGCCCCGGCAGGGCAATCTCTTGACGAGTATCCATTCGCGAGTTCGGTCGAGGGCGGTTCTGGTGCTTTTGTGCGCGCGGTGCCTGTGGGCGAGCAGAACTATCAGGGCGGCACGTTGAGCGCCTTCTACAAGAAGTACGGCATCGAGCCCGGTGACCAGTACGTTGTTAGGTTTGACCCGTGACCGCCACCTCCATCCCCGCGCACCTCGCGACGGTCGAGGACGGGATACGACGCCTCAGGCGCGACATCCTGCTGCGCAACCTGCAACCCGGGCTGTCGGCCGAGACGATCCGGACGACCCTGGCCAGCGTCGATCTGCCTTCCGCACCCGAGCTGGAGGCCCTGTATGGATGGCACGATGGCACCGCGACGCCGCCAGGCGTCAAGCTCGGGAGCATCTACCTGCTTCCGGGGTACTACCTCCTGTCGCTAGAGGACGCGGTCGCCAACTACAAGGCGTTCGTCGGTGACCGGCGGTGGACGACCGGGTGGCTTCCCGTCTTCGCCGACGGGGGTGGCGACTTCTATGTGGTGGACTTCACCGCGCCCTCACCGAATCCTGTTCGGCTCTTCTGGATCGATGAGGATGAGGCTCCGATCGAGTTCGGGTCGATAACAGCGATGCTCAACACCATCGGCCAAGGCTACGAGCGTGGTGTGTTCGTCAACGACGAACACGGATACCTGGAGATGGACAGCCTCGACTTCGAGAAGGTCGCCGCCGAGCTGAACCCAGACATCAAATGGTGGACAGAAGACGTCTAGTAGCGCTTCTCATAAGGGGCTTTACGTACTCGCTGCTTGTGCAGCGTTGACGGTGTGTCACAAACGGGCGTGAGGAACGAACTGGTGACAACTGATCGTTAGCGCTGAGGGGCGCTGGCGGGGAGGATGTCATCATGCCTGGTCCTTATCCCAGAGAGTTCCGCGAGGATGTTGTCGCGGTCGCTCGCAGCCGCGAGAGCGGCGTCACCATCAAACAGGTCGCCACGGACTTCGGTATCAGCGAAGCGACTCTGCAGAACTGGCTCCGCCAGGCCGACGTCGAAGAAGGCAACCGTCCCGGTCAGACTGCGGCGGATGCGGCCGAAGCCCGTGAGTTGAAGAAGCGGATCCGGCTGCTCGAGCAGGAGAACGAGGTGCTCAGGAGGGCTGCGGCGTATCTGTCGTAGGCGAATCTGAAACTCGGTGGCTCCCCAAAATGACATACCCGCTCGTATCTGAGCTCGCCAAAGCGGGGATCCCCGTCACGGTGTCGTGCCGGGTCCTCAAGCTCGCAAGACAGCCCTATTACCGGTGGCGCAACGCTCCGATTCGGGACGCGGATATTCTCCGCGCGCACCGCCTCAACGCACTGCATGACGCGCACCACGACGACCCGACATTCGGATACCGATACCTGGCCGACGAGGCCCGGCGGGCTGGGTGGCGAATGAGCCGACGGACGGCATGGAAGCTGTGCTCGCAGGCGGGGATTCTCTCGTCCGCGCAGCGCCGCCGGCGTGGGAAGGGGAAGAAGGCGGGCCCGCCGGTGTTCGATGACCATGTGAAGCGGGTCTTCCGCGCCGATGCCCCGAACAGGCTCTGGCTCACGGACATCACGGAGCATCGGACGAGTGAGGGCAAGCTCTACTGCTGCGCGATCAAGGACGTGTTCTCCAACCGGATCGTCGGCTACTCAATCTCGGACCGGATGACCGCGAAGCTCGCCGTCGACGCCGTCCGCAACGCCGTCACCCGCCGAGGCGACGTCGCCGGATGCATTCTGCACGCCGACAGAGGCAGCCAGTTCCGAAGCCGTGCCATGGCACGCGAACTACGCCGCCACGACATGGTCGGCTCGATGGGACGAGTCGGCGCAGCCGGAGACAACGCCGCCATGGAATCGTTCTGGTCGCTTCTGCAGACGAACGTGCTGAACCAGCAACGATGGGCCACGCGTCAGGAGCTGCGCCTGGCCGTCGTCGTCTGGATCGAGCGGAAGTACCACCGTCAACGAGCCCAGGACGCACTCGGCGGGTTGACGCCCATCGAGTTCGAGGCCAAGCTAGCCGAGCCGCTCACACTCGCGGCCTAAACCGAAACTGTCACCAGTTCGTTCCTCACGCCCCACCCGGAAGCAGGCCTGTCTGTCACTGCGGGCGCCTATGCCCCCATGATCGTCAACAGCTTCCTGCTTGACTTCCCCTCACCAAACGAGGACGGAGAGCACGCGGATCGGCTCTACCGCCCCGAGACCGCCAGCACGATCATCCAGGCGGTGGTCTTGGCCTGGGAGCCGGACTGGGCGACCTGGGTGACCCCAACCATGCGGAACAACCAGGGACGTCAACCCGGCGAGCTGGTGGTCGGCTGGTTCACCTATATCCGTGGTGTCACCGTGACCAGCCTGCCCGCAGGAGCCGCGCGCCGGTTCGCCGACGGCACACTCATCCAGGCCGCACCCGAATTCGCTGACGTCACCGCCGACACCGTCGTGGCGACCCGCGACGCCCTGCGATCCCAGTCAGCCCTCCAACCAGCCACCTGACCAGCACAAACCCACCAAACGGCAAAACAGTTTTGAACGGTCCTCTTGAAGCGCCCTGGGTTTGTTAGAGGTTCCTGACCTTGGAAACGAGGATGGAGTTATGCCGAAGGAACTGGCGAATGGGAAGCCGACGACGCGTCGGTACTCGGTTGAGGAGAAGGTCGCCGCGGTGCGGATGGTGAGGACGTTGCGCGCCGAACTCGGCGTCACACAAGGGACGGTGCAGCGGGTCGCGACGCAGCTCGGTTACGGGGTCGAGTCGGTGCGGATGTGGGTGAAGCAGGCCGACATCGACGACGGCGTCACGGCTGGGGTGAGTAGCACCGAAGCCCGACGAGTTCGGGAACTCGAGCAAGAGAATCGGGAACTTCGCCGCGCCAACGAAGTGCTCAAGCGGGCGGCGTCTTTCTTCGGGGCGGAGCTCGACCGCCACTACCGGAAGTAGTCGCGTTCATCGACGCGAACAAGGACGACGTCGTGGACGGTCGCCGGCTCGGAGTCGAGTTCATCTGCAGACTGCTGCAGGTGTCTGCGAGCAGCTATTACGCCGCAAAGACGCGCGCGCCCTCGGGTCGGACGCTGCGGGACGAGGAGCTGATCCCGCAACTGGTTGAGCTCTGGGAGATCAACTACCGGGTCTACGGGGTCCGCAAGCTCTGGAAAGCCGCCCGACGGGCGGGGACCATGATCGGCCGAGATCAAACCGCGAGGCTGATGCGCGCCGCGGAGATCGAGGGCGCGCGGCGGTCGAAGCGGGTCAAGACGACCAGGCCGGATCCGGCGTCGGTGCGACACCCAGACCTCGTGCAGCGGAAGTTCACCGCGACCGCGCCGAACCGGCTCTGGGCCACCGATCTGACGTTCGTGCCGACCTGGGCCGGGGTCGCCTATGTGTGCTTCATCGTGGACGCGTTCTCCCGCATGATCGTCGGGTGGAGGGTCGCATCACACATGCGCACCGAGATGGTGCTCGATGCGATCGAGATGGCTCGCTGGTCCCGAGGCCACCACCACCCCGACCTGCGATGTCACAGCGACGCAGGATCTCAATTCACGTCGATCCGCTACGGCGAACGCCTCGCGGAAATCGGCGCCGCACCGTCGATCGGGACCGTCGGCGATTCGTATGACAATGCCCTGGCCGAGACGGTGAACGGCTACTACAAGGCCGAACTCGTCCGCGGACCCGCCCGATCCGGGCCATGGAAGAGCGTCGAGGATCTCGAGCTCGCGACGCTCGGCTGGGTGCACTGGCACAACACCCAGCGCCTCCACGGCTACCTCGGCGACGTCCCACCCGCCGAGTTCGAGAACGCGTTCTATGCTGTCCAAGCCGACCGCGAACGACTGGTCGGAATCAAATAGCGCGAGTCTCCATCAAACTCAGGGCGCTTCATTCTTGCTGTGCCCGGTTTCGCATACGCGGGACCGCCATGTCAGCGGTGGCCCCTCTCGGCGGCGGATACTGCTGTCACCCAAGCGGCAACGACGCGTTCGTAAGCTTCGGCGGGACCAACCTGCGGGGTGCATTGATGCCCGATCGAGTCGTGCCATTGATTCTGAGTCGGCGCCTTCTCCGGGAACATCCATCTTCTCGGATAGCCTCCGCTCGGGCCGAGTCTCCTGAATGTCACAGCGGCGTCGGCGTTGATCATGCCTTGCTGCGCCATCGCCCACAGGTCGTAGAGGTCGCGTGGGGCATCTCGGGTGGTGTCGCACCACGCCGACAACTTCGCGCAAGCGAATCCGCTTGGGGTGAAGGTGGTCATCCCCCTGCCGATCATCCCCGAGTAACGCATGGAGACGGTGGACGACTGTGTGGGCCATGAGGCGTAGTGCTCACCGTTGATGAGCTGAACCCTGACTGTGACCCGGCCAATTCGGTACAGGCAGGCGTCGGTGTCCGTCCGCACCTGATCGAGTCTGGGGTTCGCTTCAACCAAGCCGAAGTTACGCTCCAGCGAGCCTCTGATCGCTCCGTCCAGAGCAACGGCGGCGACCTGCCTTGGGCCGACGGACAAGAGGTCAACGTCCTCGCTAAGACGCAGGCCGTTGAGGACGGTCCGGCTCAGTGCGGTGCCTCCGTAGAAGATGAACTTGTCCGACACGTTCGAGATGGCATCCAGTAGATGGGAGACGGCGAAGTCGTGTTTCACTTGGTCGCGCGACACGCCGAAATGCCTCTGCTGGGCCACGATGTCGTCCTCGCTGAGTTCGTAGACCGAGGTCAAGCGCAGGTCGGCCTCGTCTCCTGGAGACGCCCTCCAGCGCCCTCGGCGGTCTCGTGGCTGCTGGGCCATCATCGCAGGGCCGCCTCGACGCGTCGTCGGACCTCCACCGGGAACTGAGCGGCGACTCTTCTTGCACGGTCGGCGTCGATGCTGTGCGCGAGTGCTGCTGCCGCTGCTTGCGCCTCTGCGGGCAGCCCTCCAAGGCTGGGCTTGGCGAGGAGATCGACGAAAGTCTGCTCGGGAGTGGCCACCATGAATGCGCCCAGGCCGCCGGTCTCCAGGCGGGCATCCAGCCGGACGACCTCGGCGCACGTGAAGATCACCTTGCCTCCGTTCGCCAGAGTCACCGGGCGATGCCTCTGCGGGACGGCGATCACAGTGACGCCGATCGCCCTGGGAATCGCGTGATGGAACCGTGCGGCGCCTATTCCGGCCAGGACCGGGACCCGCGGTCCGTACTGGCCGGTGGCGTAGGCCATCGCGGCCTCTTCGAAGTTCGGGAACCAGTCCGCGTCGGTGGCGATGTCGTCGGGTCTGGCTGTGTACGTGCCTGGGGCAATGCGAACCAGGCGGCCGTCCCTGCGCATCCGCACGAGTTCTTTCTCGGGGTCCGCGTACACGGCACGCAGCATCAGGGGACGCACGGTCCTCAGCGGTGCGGCTGCAATCTGAGTGGGGACCCCCTTGACTGCCATCACCTCCACCTCCATCTCTACCGGAACACTAAATACTACCAAGTTGGTAGTATTTCGAACAATTCCTGCTCTGACCGTCTTCCGGCCACCGATCCTGCCTACGACCGTGTGGTCCCTTTGCTCGCAGGCATCCGCCCCGGATACTCTTCTCGTGGATGTGCCAGGGGCTGCCCGGATGGGCAGGCTCATACGGCCCGGCGTGACTTTCCAGGGGACTGCGCCGGGCCGTTTCTCTTTCCTCGTCCGGCGGGACGAACACGATCAGCAGCTCGGATTATGACTGCCGCCGCAGCACACTCGACACAACATCGGTAGATACCTCGATGTCAGTGAGCTTGTTATGCAAGGCGCTGGCCTCGGCGGCCTGCTGGCGGCGCAGGGCCTCCTGCTGCTGTTTCGGGTTGGGTGTCAGTTGGCACTTGGGTTGGTTCTGACGATGCCGGTGGCCTCCAGCCGTTCGATGGCTTCGCGGCGGGAGCTGACCCCCAGCTTGCGGTACAGCGACTTCGTCTGGGTCTTGACGGTATTGGTCGACACGCACAGCTGCTCGGCGATCGCCTGAATCGTCATGTCGGTGGTGAGCCACCCAGCGAGCACTCGTTCCCGTTCGGTCAGATGGTCAGGAAGATCGAATCCGAGTGGCTCGCGGTCCGGGTAGACATCCTGCGGTGGGAGCTCCTGGGTGAGCTTCGGGCGGAATTCGGGCTCGTTAGCGGCGAGGCGCCAGTACAGCGTCTCGATCACGTCGAGTGGAAGCCCGATCGCGGCCCGGATACCGGCGAACTCCGCCGACAGGTGGGCTGATCGCGAGAAGTCGGCGTCCGCAAGGCTGTGATGGCCTAAGACCTCGTGGGCGATGGCGCGGCGTAGCAGAACAGACGGGAGAGACAGGGGGCTGTGATCGGGTGTGTTCCGCACGCAGACCTCAGTGACGGCGAGTGCCTTGCGTGGTTCCCCGAGTTGGAGGTGGATGCCGGCCCGGAGCAGTTCGAAACAGGTTGTGTGTGCGGGGGGAGAGACCCGATGCCCAAGGGCTTTGAGCGCGGCGCCTGGGTCGCCCAGGTGCACCAGCGCGAGCGCCTCGGAGCTGATTGCCCCGTTCGCGAGCAGCGGTGGGCACAGCTTCGCATCCACGCTCTTGGTGAGGGTTGCGGCGGTCGCGACGGCGCTGTGGTAGTCCTCGCGGACCATGTGAAGACCGAGCACAGCGGTGTTCGCGACGGCGCGTTCGACCGCGTCGGGATCGGCAACCCGACTGAACGTATCCAGGGCTTCTTGGATTCCGTCAGCATCGGACTGCCAGAATCCGATCTGAGTGGTTGCCAGCACCAGGGGCCATGAGGCGCCCACCCAGCCCCGGCCGCCGTCGAGTTCCCAAGCAGACCCGATCGCCCCAGCCGCTGGTGCGACCTCGCCGCTCAGAGCCAGCGTGGCGGCCAGCAGCGACAACGCCCGGAATCGATGCGGTTGACTCTCTGTGGCGTAGTCGGCCGCGATTCTGGCCGTGGCTGCGGCGTCGGACAGGCGTCCGTTCAGCAGGAAGGTCTCGGCCGTCACCGAGTAGCAGACCGACTGCATGGTGTCCGGAACCTCGCCAGCAGCCTGAGAGAGCACCGTCAGACCTCTGCCCTCGGATAGCTTCAGTGCGTCATCGAAGCGGCCCGCACGAAGCAGTGACCACGACAGCGCGGCCCGAAATTCCGGCGTCGCTTTCGCCCCGGTCCTGCCATCACCCCCCAGAGCGGCACCGAATACCTTGTCAACTGCCCATCGCGGTGCCGTCGGCCCATACGGCAATATTGATTCCAGAACGGCGGCCACCGCCTGTGCCACCGACTTTGGTGCGACACGCTGGCTGGGTCCATCCCGAAGGACACGCTCGTCTTCCACGAGTCCGAGCGTACCGAGAATCCGAATCGGACGATTTCGTGGCAGCCGCGTGGGCGTCTCACGGGTTCGCGAAGCTCCGGCCGCCTGTGTCGCGGTTTCCCGAGCAGCAGTTCACGAGCTCAGTCGGGGTGCTGCCTGCCGACTGCGGGATCCCGGCGTACGACGGCCTGAGCCTGGATCTCGATCAAGGCGTCGGGATGCACCAATGCGCCGACCTGCACGAGAGTGCTGGCGGGGAAGGGCTCGGAGAAGTGGGCGAGCCGCACGCGGTGCACCTCGGCCAGGCCCTCCAGAGTCGTGACGAACACCAGCACATTGGTGACGTCGGACAGATCTCCGCCGAATCGGGCGAGGATCGCGCGGATGTTCGCGATCGCCTGCTCGGTCTGTGCGGCGATGTCGCCGACGCCCACCAGGTGGCCGGCCTCATCGAAGGCGATCTGCCCGGCGACCCAGATCAGGCTGGTGTCGGGCGAGATCGGCACCTCGATCGCGTTCGAGAACGCCACCTCCATTCCCATGGCGTCGCCGAAGGGAACACTGCGCTTGTCCATGGTCCATGTCTACCGGACCGTTCCCGGCGTTGTCCCGATCTGTCCGACCACGCTCGTAGCCTGGGGCGGTGATCACTTGCGTCGCTGTGCATGGGTATCGATCGCTGGCCGATCTGGTGGTACCTCTCGGCCCCCTGACCGTGATCACCGGCGCCAACGGCACCGGCAAGTCCAGCGTCTACCGCGCGCTGAGGCTGCTTGCGGACGCGGCTTCCGGTCAGCTGATCGGGTCGTTGGCGCGCTCCGGTGGGCTACCGCAGGTGTTGTGGGCCGGGCCGGAGAACCCGTCGGGAGCCGCACGCCGAGGGCTTGAGATCCAGGGGACGAGCCGGCGCACCGGGCCGGTCGGCCTGATGCTCGGGTTCGCGTCCGACGGCTTCAGTTACCTCATCGACGTGGGCTATCCGACCCCGTCGGGCACCGCGTTCCACCTCGATCCGGTGATCAAGCGCGAGCACGTATTCGCGGGGCCGGTTCTGCGTCCCGCATCGTTGCTCGTCGAACGCCGCGGCGGAAGCGTGTTCCGGCAGGACGCGGGCCGCCGCGCCGAGGCCGCCGCCGGCCTGGCCGACCGGGAGAGCATCGTCGGTGAACTCGCCGACCCGGTCGTCCACCCCGAGTTGCACGCGGTGCGCCGGATGCTGCGGTCGTGGCGTTTCTACGACTCGTTCCGGGTGGACGATGCCGCTCCCGCCCGAGCCGCCCAGGTGGGTACATGGACGCCTGTGCTGTCCGGTGACGGCTCCGACCTCGCCTCGGCTATGCAGACGATCTTCGAATCCGGCAACGCCTCGCTACTGCTCGACGCGGTGGCGGACGCTTTCGACGGTGCCCGGCCCGACGTCGCTCAGTTGCGTCTGCCGGGGGATCCGTCCCGGGAAGCGACGCTGTTCCAGGTCGTTGTGCATCAGCCGGGCCTGCTGAGGTCGATGTCTGCCGCAGAGCTGTCCGAGGGGACTCTGCGCTTCCTGCTCGTCGCAACAGCTCTTCTCAGCCCTCGTCCACCCGGCCTGCTCGTCCTCAACGAACCTGAGGCCAGTCTGTATCCGGGGGTGTTGCCCGCACTGGCCCGCCTGATCCTGCGGGCGGCCCGGGCGACCCAGGTGGTCGTCGTCTCGCATTCCGCGGCTCTCGTCGAGGCGATCACAGGCGCAGGGGCGTCCGGCGTGGTCGCCCACGAACTCGTCAAGCATGCGGGTAGCACCGAGATCGTCGGTCAGAAGGTGCTGGACCGTCCCGCATGGAACTGGGGGAAGCGGTAGCACTCGTACGGGGCCGGAGAGGTTCGGCCCCGTCCCTGTCTCATCGTGGGCCGCGGGCTTGACCTACTTCCAAAATCCTATAAAATCCCTGATATCTCATCAGGTGTGTGAGGTCCTCAGAGTCGAGGAGAGTGCGATGGAAGATTCGGTTCGCGGTCCCGGGGTCGTCCCGGCTGCGACATCCATACCATTCGCCGTAGCCGGACGCTGTATGAGCGTGTCGACAATCGAAATCATGACGGGCGAGGCATTCGACTCTGGACGTCCGAGGTGTGACAGCGGGAACCGGCCTACTACCCCCACTCGAGACCGGTCGGACGCGCGATCGGCGCGCGTCCCCATATCCCGGAGTTATCGGCACGAACGACGGGGAGGTGAGTCCGCAGAAGAACCAGAGACGCCGTTCGACCGGTAATGCCCCGGCCGGACGAATCGGATCGCAGGGTCATGCTGCTGCGATCTTGTTCCAGCGCGGGCGAGAGCGCAATCAGCGACAGGGATGATGCAGCTGGCTCCTCGCACCAAACACAGGCGCTGGATTCTGTCCAGTCCTTTTCGGCAGCAGACGATCGCGCAATGAGAAGTGCTCCGAACGCAGAGGTTCGAACGAACGGGCACGCGCATGCGCCGAAGAGGAAAGGTCAGGTACCCCGGGGTCCGCTGACGTCGATGACGAACTCTCGGTCCCGGGTGGTACCTGGCAACTCAACATGATGTGGAGACGAAGTGGAAGCACGAAACGATGCCGAGGCTGCGGTCAGGAGCGAGGAAGAAGCTCGTGCCGCAGCAAGTGAGTGGGGTTCTCCAGGTGCTCGGGGATGGAAGATCCTGGCGCACCCATACTCATGGGCAACTCTGGTAGTGACGACGTCGGCGATCCTCATGACCTCTATCGACGGGGGCTTGATGGAGCGCACGATGTCGATGGTCAAAGAGGAATTCAACCTCAGCAATACGCACATCGGCTGGCTCAATGCGGTGTTCTTCATCGGATTCATCCTCGGCGCCTATGTGTTCGGTATCGTCTCCGATCGAATCGGGACGGGATGGCGTCGCACCTGGACATGGAACGTCGCCATGCTCTTCGCGATCGTCGGTGGCGCCCTCACCTTCGGCGCGAGTGGTAGCTTCATCGCGTTCCTCCTGTGGCGCTTGCCGATGGGCATCAGCCGAGGCGGATCGGAGCCGGTCAATGTGGCGATCGTCTCGGAATGGTGGCCGAAGGAGCATCGTGGATTCGCCCTCGGCGTCCACCATGCCGGCTTCCCCTGGGGCCAGTTCCTCGTCGGTCCGCTCCTGGTCGGGATCGCCGCGTTCGGCGGCGGTTGGCGGGAGGCGTTCCTGATCATCCCGCTCCTGGGCCTGGTGGTCATCGCCGCGCAGTCGTTCCTGGGAACCGAGAAGCACCAGCGCGCGGTGTACGACTACATCGACGCGCACGGCCAGACGCGGCCCGCCCCCGACCTGTCGGTCAAGGTGAAGGAAAGCGTGTGGGACCAGTTCCTGACCGCTTTCCGGGTGCCGAACGCCCGTCGGGCGATGCTGGTGGGCTTCGTGATGCTGTGGGCCGAGGCCGGCGCGACGTCCTTCCTCACCATCCAGTTGACCGAGCGGGGCATCTCGACGAGCCAGGCAGTCGTGATCGCCGGTGCGTCCGGCCTCACCGGTTGGATCGGGCAGATCGTGTGGGGCACGCTGTCCGACCACATCGGGCGGAAGCTGTCGCTGGGGATCATCCTGACCGGTTGGGCGATCTCGGTGGGGACGATGTTCTTCATCAGCACCGCCACGACCGGATGGCTCATCCTGCTGTTCTGGGGCCTGTTCAGGAACTCGCCCTTCCCCGTCATCTACGCCATCCTCAGCGATTCGGTGCCGAAGGCGTCCGGCTCGGCCATGGGTGTCATGATCGGTTCCGCGCTCGGTATCTCGGGAATCTTCGCGGCGACTGTCGCGGGCATGGTCATCGACAACCTGGGCTGGGGAGCTCACTACATCGTGATGGTCGTCATCCTGCTCCTCGGTTTCATTCCGCTGGCGCGTATCAAGGAGACGGTCCGCACAGCCCGTTCGGTGTCGGTGTCGGAGGCCTGATGCACAGCGGCTGGACGGCGAACCGGGACTCGTCCCGGCTGGGACGCTGAATTTCGGCGTCATCCGGGTCCGGCCGGGAGGGACGCAGTGGGCCGGTGCGATCTGTGATGGATCGCACCGGCCCACTGTCATCCGCGGGCGACAGCGGCACCGACCGTGCCGCGACCTTGACCCATTATCGTCAATCCTATAAAATCTCTCCTATCTCATAGGTGAGTAACGTCCTCATGGGTGAGGAGAATGCGATGACCAAATCGGTCGACTTCCCTCCGAACCGAGTCCCGGCCCCGTGTGAGCCCAGGCGTGGTGTGCCATCGCGAACAAACTGAAAAGGAGAACGCGTGTATACGGCTGAGAACTGGCCGATCGCCTGCAAGATGAACTTCGGCTCACGCGCCGAGGACGGTTCGCCGATCGGCACCGCTCCGGTCAGCACGTGGGAGGAACAGCTCACCCAGGTCGCCGAACTGGGGTTCACCGAGATCGATCCCATGGACGACTGGGTCCCGATCGCCGAGCTGTCCGCCGAGCGGTTCGAGGAGTTCCGCGGGTTGCTGGACAAGCTGGGCCTGCGTGTGACCGCGATCTCGATCGGACGCAACAGCGTGGTCGACCGGGAGAACGGAACCCGCAACCTGGGGACGGTTCATGCCCTCATCGATCGTGCGGCCGAACTCGGCGCGTCGATCGTCAACATCGGCTTCCAGCAGGCGCTCACCGAGCCACAGAAGCGGGCGACGTGGTTCTGGCTGGCCGACGGGCACCACGACGATCCCGCCTTGCGCCCACTGGCCGTCGAGCGGGTGCGCGAACTGGGCGACCACGCCCGCCAACTCGGTCTCGAGATCAGCCTCGAGATGTACGAGGACACCTATCTGGGAACCGCCGAGGACGCCGTGTCGTTCCTCAAGGACGTCGATCACGCCTCGGTAGGGCTCAACCCCGACATCGGCAACCTGATCCGGTTGCACCGGCCGATGGTCAAGGGAGAGGCCATGTACGAGCAGGTGCTGCCCTACTCGAACTATTGGCACATCAAGAACTACCTGCGTGACGAGGATCCGGCCACAGGTGCCTATTTCTCGGCGCCGGCACCGTTGGAATACGGCGTCATCGATTACCGCTCCGTCATCCGCCGGGCCCTACGTCTCGGCTATTCGGGCCCCTTCATGACCGAGCACTACGGAAGCGACTGGCTGGGGGTCGGCGCGGTGAACGCCCGCTACATCCGCGAGGTGCTGCGTGGGGCGCGCACGTTGATCGAGTCCAGGACGGACGAGCCGCAGGAGGCGGACCGGGAACTCTCGTCGATCGTCGGGTGATGTGCGAACGCGGGCGCCGACGTCAGTCGGCGACCCGCGTTCCGAGCTTGGTGAGGTGGTCGCGTACTTGCTCGATCGCCTCTGCGGTGTCGTGTTTGCGCACGGCCTCCAGAATGGCCAGATGCTCGGGGACCGCGACGGTCGCGTCGGTGGTACCCATGCCGACTGCCTGGCGCATCCGGTGCACCCTGAACGACAGGGAATCGACGGATTGAGCGATGTAGCGGTTACCGCAATGGGCCAGTATCGCTTCGTGAAAAGACCAGTCGTCCTCGAAATACTTCCGGAGCAGGTCATGTTTGCCGGAGTTGCCGGATTTCAGTAATTCGTGGGCGGAGTGCGCATGATTCTCGTACGCCTCCTCCAGATCGGGAAGAAGTTCCTCCACATTGCGCATCGCTCGTTCCATCGCTCCGGTTTCCAGGACGAGCCGCGCGTCGGCGAGCTCGTACATCTGGGCCTGCGACATGGGTGGGGACACCCGATAACCACGATGAACGGTACGGCGTACCAGTCCTGTGTGCTCCAAGCGGGCCAATGCCTCGCGTACGGGAGTCGGCGAGATCCCCAAGGACTGCGCCAGACGATCGATCGACAGCGGCGCATCCGGCTCCAGCGTTCCCCAGGTGAGCATGTCGAGCAGTAGATCGTAGACATCATCGGGTAGCGCTTTCGCGCGGATTGGGCCCAATGAATGCGCGGCGCCGCCAGCGGATTTCTTCACAAGGTGATACTAGCGAGTGCAGTGCCGAGGGCTCGGATAACCCACGAGCTCGGATATGTCCGGTTCCGATTCCGGGTGGGATGCTTCGGTGAATCGCTACGCCGTCCGCACGGCGACACCGGGGTGATCACTCGCTCCGAAGAGCCGTGGCCGTCGACGCGGCCGCGCCCACCGCTGTCGGCAGGGCCCACTCATCGTTCCGGATCTCGCGCGCCGGGCCCTCGGACCTCGCATCCGGTTGCTCAGCGCAAGACGCACGCTGCGGCAGTTGACTCAGCTGAGCGACTTCCTATAGCATCTTGGCTGTTACGTACATGATAGATGAATCCTCACGGATGAGGAGAGTGCAACGACGTACATGGGCACTGTTGCCGAAACACCGTTTGGATTCACGGTCCGCGCGTGCTGTATTCCCGGATCGGCTCGAAGATCATCGCGAGGTCGGCGTCGGCATTCGTGATGCCAGGAATGAGGAGCGGCTACGGCAGCCATCGAGTGAGAATGAGTAATTTTGTGAGCCCGGCAGGGAAGTGGCTGGGCCTGTTCATGATCACCACCCGGATGTCGCTGGCCGAAGAGTTGTGAGGTAATCGAGTCCGATTCGGACGACCCCCGTAATTGCAACGATCTGTTGATGAATGACGATGGCTTCATCGATCACACGAAGGAGTGTCATGGTAATTGAGGCGCACACGCCAGATGAGATCCGCCGTAAATCGGATGCCAAGAAAGTCAAGAACCTGCGCTATTGGATGCTTTCTTGGCTGCTCCTCGCGGGCCTCCTGAATTATATGGATCGCTCGTCGGTATCCATCGCTGCTCCGCACATGATCGAAGAGTTGGGTATCACCCGCACCGATATCGGTCTCATGGGGACAGTCTTCTCGTGGACGTACGCGATCTGCCAGCTGCCGGCGGGTTACATCATCGACAAGATCGGTGCCAAGCGGATGTACTTCTTCGCCGTCGGGGTGTGGTCCATCGCGACCGCACTCATGTCGGTGGGTCACAACATGGGTCAGTTCCTCAGTTTCCGGTTCCTGCTGGGCGTCGGGGAATCTCCCAACTCGCCCAACAGCAGCAAGATCACCACCGAGTGGTTTCCGCGCGAGGAACGTGGACAGGCCTCGGGCATCTGGGATTCGGGCTCCAAGTGGGGGTCGGCCGTCGCTCCGCCACTGCTGACGGTCTTGTCTCTGGCGCTCGGCTGGCGTGCGATGTTCCTCATCATCGGTGTTCTCGGCTTGTGCCTGGCCGTCGGTTTCTGGGCGTTCTACCGGTCGCCGGAAGAATCGAAGCGTCTGTCCGACGAGGAGTACCGTCACATTCTCGCCGGTCGTGACGACGTCACGAAGCCCAAGCAGCACCTCCCGTGGGCGAGATTCTTCACGTACCGTCAGACCTGGGGCATGATGCTCGGGTTCTTCACCTCCATCTGGATCTGGAATATCTTCATCACCTTCCTGCCCCTTTTCCTCCAGGACACCCTCGGAGTCTCGGTCGCGTCGACCGGTTGGGTCGCAGCAGTCCCGTACTTTGTCGCCGCGATCTCGGGGATCTACTCGGGACGCATCACGCTGAAACTCGCTCGCGACCGGGGAATGACCTCGATTCGTTCCAAGAAGAGTGTGCTGATCACCGCATGCATCGGATTGGGTGTTCTCCTGGTCGTTGTTCCGTTCGCTCACAACCTCGTCGTGGCGGTCGTCATCTTGTGTCTGGCGCTCGGCCTGGTGGCGGCGATTCAATCCCAATCGTGGGCGTTGACCAGCGATATCGTCCCGGACACGCACGTTGCCCAGTTCGGCGGAATCATGAATTTCGGTGGCTACTTCGGAGGCGCTCTCGCGCCCGTTGTCACCGGCCTGATCTATGACCGCACGGGCTCGTACACGCCGACCTTCATCGTGGCCGGGGGGATCGCGGCGCTCGGCGCGCTCTTCTACGCCGTCCTCGTCCGCAAGCCGATCGTCGCCGAGACCGGGAATCAGGCGCTCTGATGAATCGTGACTACGTCGTGGGCTTGACCTCGGACGCCGCGGAGCCAGACGGGTCGACGGACTTCGGCGACATCGGGCTCGAAAGGTTGACGGCTGCGGGCCTCACGTGGCGTCTACTGCCGGCGATCCCCCCACACGGGCCGATCCCGCCGTCAGCGCTCGATGGCGTGGACGCGGTCATCTCTCTCGGCCACATCCCGTTCAACGCCTCGCTGGTGCGGCAAGTCCCACGGCTTCGCCACATCGCCCGGTTCGGCGCGGGATACGACGGGATTGATCCGGTGGCCCTGGCGAACGAGGGCGTTGTGCTCACCACGACGCCCACGGGGCTTCGCAGCCCGGTGGCTCTCACCGGGCTGACGATGATTCTCGCCTGCGCCAACCGACTGCTCGAGAACCACCTGATCACCACTCGCGGTCAGTGGAACGAGTTGCGGGGCAAGCGTCGAGGCATCGGCATCCAGGGCCGCACAGTCGGAATCCTGGGCTTCGGGTCGATCGGGTCACGGCTCGCCGAGATGCTCGGCCCGCTTGGTGCCACGATCATCGCTGCCAGCAGGTCTGCCGGGAACAGCCGCGCGCGATCGGCGGGTGTGGAAGTGGTCGACCCGCTGACGCTCGCCGAGCGCTCGGATTTCGTCGTCGTGACGGCGTCCCTGACAGACCAGAACCGGGGGATGATCGATGCCGCGTTCTTCGCCGCGATGCAGCCCCACGCGTATTTCATCAATATCTCGCGGGGCGGCCTGGCCGACTACGAGGCGCTGCGGGACGCGCTCGCGCGGGGAGGCATCGCTGGTGCGGGCCTCGACGTCTTCGATCCGGAACCCCCGGCGGCCGATGATCCGTTGCTGGCCATGGAAAACGTGATCTGCACGCCGCACGCGCTCTCGTGGACCGAGGACTTCACCAGGGACGTGTCAGCTCTCGTGATGGAAGCGGTGATCACGGTTTCGCAGGGGACGATCCCGGCCTCTGCCCTGGCCCGGGATGCGCTGGACCCCGTGAACTGGCGGGGTGCGGTGACGGTCGGGGCCTGACCGGGTCGAGGTCTTCACCCGATGAGGGCACCGACCAGTTCGGCGGCCGACGACTTGTCGAGCATCTGGTTCCCGTTTCCGCATTTGGGTGAGACGACGCACATGGGGCAGCCGGACTCGCACCCACAGTGCTCAAGACGGTCGAGTGTGGCAGCGAGCCACTCGTCGGCCAGTTCGAAGCCACGGTCGGCGAAGCCGGCACCGCCGGGAGCTCCGTCGTGGACGAAGATCGTGCACATCCCGGTGTCGGGGTGCATCACGGTCGAAAGGCCGCCGATGTCCCAGCGGTCGCAGGGAGCGAACGCGGGCAGCAGCCCGATTGCCGTGTGTTCCGCGGCGTGGGCAGCCGAGCCCAGTCGCACGGCTGAGTATGCGAGCCCGGCGACCACGTCGTCCGGCACCAGCCACCACATCGACTGGGTGCGCATGCGCCGCACCGGCAGGTCGAGGGGCGTCTCGTCCCATACGTCGCCGGTGACCGCGTCCCGCCGCAGGTACGCCTGCACCTGGCCGGCCAACTCCACCTCGCCCCGGCACACCCAGCCGCGACCACAACGACGCCGCTCCTGCTCGGTGATGATGCGCACATCGGACACCGATCGGGGCTGGGTGTAGTAGGGCAGCTCCACCGAGGCCACCATGGCGATCCCGTCGGCGGGGAGGTACGCGTCCACTCGCCATTGTTCGCCCTGGTGCAGGTACACGGCGCCCTCGTGCACCGTGCGGTCGGCCGCCGCACGGTCGACGCTGCCGATGACGCGTCCCGACGACGCCTCGATGATCTCGACAGGACGGCCACCCGCCCCGCGCAGGTCGATCGCGTCCACCGCGCGCTCGGGACGCGTCCAGTACCATCCGGACGATCGCCTGCGCAGCAGGCCCTGGGCGGTGAGCCCGTCGGCCAGCGCGCCGAGACCCGCACCGAACCAACGGGCGTCCGCGGCCGTCAAAGGGGCTTCTTGCGCGGCCGCGGCCAGGTGTGGGCCCAGCACGTACGGGTTTTGCGGGTGCAGCACGGTGGCCTCGACCGGCCGGTCGAAGATCAGCTCCGGGTGGGCGAACAGGTGGGCGTCCAGCGGGTCGTCCCTGGCGATGAGGACGACCAGGGCATCCCGCTCACCGCGGCCCGCGCGCCCTGCCTGCTGCCAGAACGATCCGAGCGTCCCCGGGAAGCCGGTCACCACCACCGCGTCCAGCCCGGCGATGTCGATCCCGAGTTCGAGCGCATTGGTGGACGCCACCCCGGCCAGATCGCCGCAGCGCAGCGCCGCTTCCAGCCTGCGCCGGTCGTCGGCGAGATATCCCGATCGGTAGCTTGCCACCCGGCGTCCCGAGCCGATGCGGTCGGACGCACGCAATGCGACGAGCTCGGCCTGCGAGCGGCTCGGGATGAAGGCGATCACCTGCTCACCGTCGTCCACCAGGCGGGCGAGCAGCTCGGTGGCGTCGTGGGGTGCGTCCTCGTCGGGCTTCCACAGCACCACGTCGCGGGCGGCGTGGGGTGAGGCATCGTCACAGACTTCGGCCAGCGGCGCGTCCTCCCCGATCAGCTTCGCCCCCGAGACCCCGGCCGCGGTGGCAGTGGCCGAGGCGAGGACGAAGACCGGATGCGCCCCGTACGCGGCGCACAGTCTCCTCAGCCGCCGCAGCACCCCGGACACCTGTGCGCCGAAGACGCCGCGGTAGCGGTGTGCCTCGTCCACGACGACGTAGCGCAACGAACCCAGGAAGCCCGCCCATCGCGCATGGTCGGGCAGCACCGACCGATGCAGCATGTCGGGGTTCGACAGGACGAATCCGGCGTGGTCGCGTGCGAACTGACGCTCGGCAGGGCCAGAGTCGCCGTCGAGGGTCGCCACCTGCCAGCCGTGCGGCCCCAGCGCACGGGCGGCCTGCCGCTGGTCGTGGGCGAGGGCCTTGGTGGGGGCCAGGTACAGCGCGGTGTGCCGGGCGACGCCGAGCCTGGAGCGCAGGTCGTCCGTGGGCACTCCCAGGCTCGCCAGGCTCGCGGGAACGGCGGTGGCGGCCATCACCGGAAGTAGATAGGCCAGCGACTTGCCCGAGGCGGTGGGCGTCGAGATCGCCACATGGTGCCCCGACCAGGCGAGGTCGGCCGCCTCCCGCTGATGACACCAGGGGCGTTCGATGCCGGAGCCCACGAGGGAGCGTGACACGGGCTCGGGCAGCCATTCAGGCCATTCGCCGACCCGGCCGTCCAGGCGATCGCGATGCCGGACGACGACCGTGCGCGGGTCGTCGGCCAGCCACCGGGGAATCGTCACGACTCCCACCATGCCACTGTCACGGGGAAGAGCTGCGGACGAGCCGCTGCCCGTTTCGCGGGTGTGGGTGTCCAGAGCTCCCGAGTCGCCCACGGGCTTGCCGAATCTGACCGCGGGTGGCGTGCGTCCCCTGCACTTCTGATGCAGCGTTTGCCTCACCCGCGTACGCGCAGAACCGATCACGCGGGCTTCGCCCGTTGGTGTGGATGCTTGCATGACAGGCCTGTGCGCCGGCGGACGGATCGTCCCCGCGTTTGTTATCCAAACGAGACAATCTCGGGATTGGCAGCCAATAGGCACCTGTGTTAACGTTCACATCAAGACGAGGGGTCCTTCTTCCCGTCTCGCTTCGCATGGTCGCGAAGACGGCTCAATGAGGAGACATCATGAAATCACGCAGCTTTCTTGCTCGCGGAATACGCGTATCGGGAGTGGCACTGGTAGCCGGCACGCTCCTGCTCACCGGGTGCTCGGGTGGGGGTGCAGGTGGTGGGAATCAGTCCGGCGCCGCCGGCGGTGACAGCGAGGGGGTCGTCAAGGTCGGTGTGTCGATGCCGACCCAGACCTCCGAACGCTGGATCGCCGACGGAGACGCCGTCAAGGAGGAACTCGAAGCGGCGGGTCACACCGTCGATCTCCAGTTCGCCAACGACGACATCCCCACCCAGACGCAGCAGATCGACCAGATGATCACCAACGGTGCCCAGGTGCTCGTCGTCGCCGCCATCGATGGCACGGCGTTGTCCAGTCAGCTCGACGCGGCCGGGGCAGCAGGCATCCCCGTCATCTCGTACGACCGGCTGATCCGTGACAACGAGAACGTCGACTTCTACGTCTCTTTCGACAACTACAAGGTCGGCGTCGCACAGGCCACCGCACTGTTGTCCGGCCTCGGCATCACCGACGCCGACGGCGACGAACTGTCCGGTCGTCCCACGGGCCCGCTCAACATCGAATTGTTCGCGGGCTCTCCGGACGACAACAACGCCGGCTTCTTCTTCGACGGCGCCATGGACACCCTGAAGCCGTACCTGGACGACGGCACCCTGGTCGTGAAGTCGACCCAGACCGATTTCGACCAGGTCGCCATCCTGCGGTGGTCGCAGGAGGGTGCCCAGAAGCGCATGGAGGATCTGGTGACCTCCACCTACGGCGGCGGCACCGTGCCCCTCGCCGGTGTGCTGTCACCCTTCGACGGCCTGTCACGCGGGATCATCACGGCGCTCCAGAACGCGGGCTACGGGTCGACCATCGCCGACGGGCTGCCGGTCGTGACCGGTCAGGACGCCGAGGTCGCGTCCGTCAAGCTCATCAACGAGGGCGTCCAGCAATCGACCATCTTCAAGGACACCCGCACCCTGGCTGCCCAGGCGGTCAAGGTCGTCGAGTCGATCGCTGCGGGCGAGGAGCCCGAGGCCAACGACACCACGACCTACGACAACGGCGTGAAGGTGGTGCCTTCCTACCTGCTGCCTGTGGAGACGATCTACAAGGACGACATCAAGTCGAAGCTGATCGACTCCGGTTACTACACACAGACAGAGGTCGAGGAAGGCGTCGTCAAGTAGCGGTCCCGCGCGGCGACGGTGCCGACCGGATGCCCGGGCCCGGCACCGTCGCCCCCGTTCCCACATCGCATGAACGAGGCGAACATGGCTGACAAGACTACGAACATTCTGGAAATGCACGGCATCCACAAGGACTTCTCGGGTGTCACGGTGCTGCACGACGTCAACCTGACCGTGCGCAGGGGCGAGATCCATGCCCTCTGCGGTGAGAACGGTGCGGGGAAGTCGACGCTCATGAAGATCCTGTCGGGGGTCTACCCGCACGGGCAGTACGCCGGGTCGATCGTCCTCGACGGGGAGGAAGTGGAGTTCACGTCGATCACGGATTCCGAGACACACGGGATCGGCATCATCCATCAGGAGTTGGCCCTCGTCCCCTACCTCTCGGTGGCCGAGAACCTCTTCATCGGCTCGCTCGCTCGGGGCTCGGGCCCCCTCATCAACTGGCATGAGGTCAACCAGGCCGCCAGCCAACTTCTGGCCCGGGTCGGCCTGAAGGAGAACGTCACGACACCGGTGGGCCAACTCGGCGTCGGCAAGCAGCAACTGGTCGAGATCGCCAAGGCACTGAACAAGAATGTGAGCCTGCTCATCCTGGACGAGCCGACGGCGGCACTGAACGATGCCGACTCCGAACGCCTGCTGGAACTGGTGCGGCAACTGCGCGACTCGGGGATGACGATCATCCTCATCTCGCACAAGCTGAACGAGATCGCTCTCGTGGCCGACCGGACGACGGTCCTGCGGGACGGGCATGCGGTCGAGACCCTCGACATGCGCGATCCGTCCTCGACGCAGGACCGGCTGATCAAGCTCATGGTCGGCCGCGAGCTCTCGCAGCTCTACCCGGAACGCGAGCACCGCATCGGCGAGGAGGCGCTGCGCGTCGAGGACTGGACCGTCCACCACCCGACGCAGCGCGATCGGGTGGTCGTCTCCGGTGCGTCCTTCAACGTGCGGCACGGGGAGGTTGTCGGCATCGCCGGCCTCATGGGGGCGGGCCGAACCGAACTCGCGATGAGCCTGTTCGGGCACAGCTACGGCTCCCAGATCTCGGGACGCGTCTACAAGGACGGCCGGGAGATAACGGTCGGCTCGGTCACCGAGGCGATCTCGCACGGGATCGCGTACGCGACCGAGGACCGCAAGACCTACGGCCTCAACCTCATCGACGACATCCGCCACAACACCGCCTCGGCGGGCCTCTTCAAGCTGGTCAAGCACGGATTCGTCAACGCGAACGAGGAACTGGCGGTAGCCGTGCGCTATCGCGACGTCATGAACATCCGGGCGCAGTCGGTGCTGCAGTTGACCGGCTCGCTGTCCGGCGGGAACCAGCAGAAGGTCGTCCTGTCGAAGTGGCTGTACACCGACGCGGACATCCTCATCCTGGACGAGCCCACGCGCGGTATCGACGTCGGCGCGAAGTTCGAGATCTACACCCTGATCAACCAGATGGTCGAGTCGGGCAAGGCCGTGGTCGCCATCTCCTCGGAACTGGGTGAACTGCTCGGGATATGCGACCGCATCTACACACTGGCCTACGGCCGGATCACCGGCGAGGTGCCGGTGGCCGGGGCCACCCAGGAGCACCTCATGGAACTCATGACCATCGAACCGGCAAGGGAGCCATCAAAGTGAGCGAGCGGGTCAATCTCAAGGAACTGTTGAGCGGAAACCTGCGGCAGAGCGGCATCATGGTCGCTTTCGTCGCGATCGTGATTCTTTTCGCGCTGCTGAATCCCAATTTCCTGAGTCCGGGGAACATCACGAACATCGTCCTCCAGTACTCCTACATCCTGATCCTGGCGATCGGCATGCTGTTCGTCATCGTGCTCGGCCAGATCGATCTGTCCGTGGGATCCGTGGTGGCGCTCACGGGCGCGGTCTCCGCCGTCCTCGTGATCCGCCAAGGGATGCCGTGGTGGGCAGGCGTTCTGGCGGCACTCGTCACCGGACTGCTGATCGGTGCCTGGCAAGGATTCTGGGTCGCCTTCGTCGGCATCCCGGGCTTCATCGTCACCTTGGCCGGCATGTTGCTCTTCAGGGGCCTGACCTACAACGTGCTGGCGAATGTCTCGCTCTCGCCGTTCCCACGCCCCTACTACAACATCGCGAATGGCTTCCTCAACGGGCTTCTTGGCGGCCAGGGGTTCGACCTGCTCACCCTGCTGATCTTCGGGATCGGTGTCGCCGGATTCGCCGTAGTGCAGTGGCGCAACCGCCAGGCTCGCATCCAGTACAGCCAGACGGTCGAGGCGATGTGGGCGTTCGTGGCGAGGATCGTGGTCATCAGTGCGATCGTGATGTGGTTCGCCTACCAGTTGTCGGTCAGTCGGGGCCTGCCGGTGGTGCTGATCCTGCTGGGCGTCCTCGTGTTCGTCTACGGCATTCTGTCGCAGCGTACGGAGTTCGGACGCAATGTCTATGCGATCGGTGGCAATATCTCCGCGGCGCGCCTTTCGGGTGTGAACGTCCGTCGAGTCTCGTTCTGGGTGTACGTTCATATGGGGTTCTTGGCCTCGATTGCCGGCGTCGCATATTCGGCCCGTATGAACGGGGCGCAGCCGAGTGCAGGCAACATGTTCGAGTTGGACGCCATCGCGGCGTGCTTCATCGGCGGTGCGTCCGTGTCCGGCGGCATAGGGCGGATCTCCGGGGCTTTGATCGGCGGCCTCATCATGGCTGTCATGTCGAACGGCATGCAGTTGATGGGTGCCTCCACATCGACCCAGCAGATCGTCAAAGGTCTGGTGGTACTGCTGGCGGTGGCCTTCGACATCTACAACAAGCGGCGTGCCGGGGGTCTGTGAGCCGGTGCCGTAGCGGGAGCCCGGAACAGGAGTCGGAGTTGGCACGCAGATCGGCGAGTGGTCGCCCGCCCGGGATGATGGACGTCGCGGCGGCCGCCGGCGTGTCGCACCAGACGGTGTCCCGGGTGATCAACGAGACCGATCGCGTCGCCCCGGAGACACGGGAACGCGTCCTGCGGGCGATCGCCGAACTCGGCTACCGGCGCAATTCCGTGGCACGGGCGCTGGTGACCCGCAAGTCGGGCATCGTCGGCGTGATCACCACGACGTCGGCGCTCTACGGCCCGAGTTCGATCCTGCTCGCCGTCGAACTGGCGGCGCGGCGCAACGCGGGATATTTCACCAGCGTGGCGCCCCTGGAGCAGTTCACACCGGACGCGATCACCAACGCCCTCGATCACTTCTTGGGTCTGGCTGTCGAGGGTGTCGTCATCATCGCCCCGCTGGCCGAGGCCAGTGACGCGCTGGCCTCGGTCCATATCCCGGTGCCGGTGGTCGCCGTCACCTCGGCGGAGATCGGGCGGGCCTCGGGAGTACTCGCGGTCAGCGAGGACCACTTCGGGGGAGCTCGTCAGGCCGTGCGCCACCTGATCGATCTCGGGCACCGTGACATCGTCCATGTGTCGGGCCCCAAGGGCTGGTACGAGGCCGCCGCCCGCCGATCGGCGTGGCGAGCGGAGATGGAAGCCGCACACTTGCCCCTGAGGGAGATCGCGGCCGACGGATGGGGAGCCGAACAGGGTTTCCAGGCCGGCCTGGCCCTCGCCGGCGGCCCCGTGCCGACCGCGGTCTTCGCGGCCAACGACCAGCTGGCGCTGGGTGTCGTCCAGGCATTCGACCGGTCGGGGCTGAGGGTTCCCGACGATGTCTCCGTCGTCGGATTCGACGACGAACTCTCGGCGGCGTTCTATCGTCCGCCCCTCACCACCGTGCGCCAGGACTTCTCCAAGCTGGGCGCCTACGTCATCCGCACCCTGATGACGGCGATCGAGGGCGAGGCGCCGAGCGAGGCCCTGGTGCTCCCGACGCGCCTCGTCGTGCGTGCGTCGACGGCGCCGCCCCGGCCGTAGCGATCCGTCCGGGTCACTCGCCGCCGGGACGCGGCCTCGGCCTCAGGGCAGGTGCACCGCATCGGCGACGGGACGTTGGATGCGCGGGTTCAGGCAGCAGTCACCGCGGCACAGTTCCCCTGGGCCGGGTGCGCGTCCCGCGTTCGTCGCGTACGCGGCGAGCAGGTCTGCCAGTGAGTCCAGGAACGCGGGGTGGGCGCCCACGGTCGGGACGCGGTGGGTGGTGACTCCGAGGCCCTCGGCGGTCTGACGTGCCTGGGTGTCGAGGTCCCACGAGACCTCGACGTGGTCGGTGAGGAAACCGACCGGCAGGATCACCACGTCGGTGACCCCGGCGCCGGCCGCCTCGCCGATGGCGTCGTTGACGTCCGGCTCCAGCCAGGGCACGTGCGGGGCGCCGCTGCGCGACTGGTACACCAGCCTCCATTCCGGGACGACGGCCAGCCCGGCCCGCGCCGCCGCCTCCGGGACGACGCGTTCGACGAGCGCTCGCTGCTGAGCGGTGTACAAGTCGCCGCCCGAACGTCCCGCTTCAGGTCCGGCGGTCGCGGCCAGGGCGGTCGGCAGCGAGTGCGTCGTGGCCAGAACCAGGAGCTCGCGGCTTCCGGAGGTCTGCCGCAGCACCTCGGCCAGCAGATCGATGTTGGCCTCCACGAGCCCGGGCAGGTCGGGGAACGGCGGCATCTTGACCACGTCCACGTGGGTGCCGTCCAACTGCTCGACCGCCATGCCGAGATCCTCGCGGTACTGGCGGCAACTCGAATAGGACGAATAGGCGGCGGTGGCCCAGGCGAGCAGGCGCGTCCGGCCCTGGCGGGCGAGGTCGGCGAGCACGTCGGCGACGAACGGGGGCGAGTTCCGGTTGGCCAGCACCAGGTCGATGCCGACGCCGCGGGCGGCCAGGCGCTCGGCCAGCGCGTCGCGCATCGCCCGGTTCTGGGCGTTGATCGGGCTGGTCCCGCCCCGGATGAAGTAGTGCCGCCCGACCTCGGCCAGCCGTTCGGGAGGGATCCCGCGTCCCGCGGTCACCCGTTCGAGGAACCCGAGGACGTCGTCGGGATGCTCCGGCCCGCCGAATCCGAGCATCACCACCGCGTCGTAGAGCGCCGCGTCGTCGGTCATCGAAGGAGTTCCCCGGCTTCGCTCGCCCCGATCCGCCGCCCGGTGTAGAAGGGCACCTCGAGCCGCACGTGGCGGCGGGCCTCGGCGTACCGCAGGTGACGCATGAGGTCGACCAGGTCGTGCAGTTCGGCGGACTCCAGGGCGATGATCCACTCGTAGTCACCCAGCGCGAACGCCGAGACTGTGTTGGCGATCACCTGCGGGTAGGCACGTCCCATCTCACCGTGCTCGCGCAGCATGGCGCCGCGTTCGTCCTCGGGCAGCAGATACCAGTCCAGCGACCTCACGAACGGGTAGACGGTCAGCCAGGCTTCGGGCTTCCTGCCGGTGAGGAAGGCGGGCACGTGGCGCCGGTTGAACTCCGCGGGGCGGTGGATGCCGACGCCCGACCACACGGGGCGTCCGGCCGGTTCCAGCCGCCGGCGCAGCACCCGGGCCGCTGCCTGCAAGGCGACCGGGTCGGGCCCGTGGAACCACACCATCAGGTCGGCGTCCGCGCGCATCGCGGACAGGTCGTAGTATCCGCGGACGACGATCCCGTCGTCGGCGACCTGCTCGGCGAACCCGTCCAGGGTCGCCTCGCCCGAGCCGGTGCGGGCGTACACGGCCCAGCACGTGTAGTGGATCGACGCGTTGATCTCCTCGGTGAGGTTAGGCATACCTGACACCCTAGACGACGGTCGGACGCTGGGCGACCGCCGGATGCGCCAGGGCCGCGGCGGCCTGCCTGCGGCCGTCGGCGATGCAGTCGGGGACACCGACCCCGTGCAGGGCCGAGCCCGCGACCCGGAGGCGGGGCTGGTCGGCCAGGGCCTCCTCGACCGCGGCCACCCTGCCCGGATGCCCCACCGTGTACGAGGGCATGACCCGGCTCCACCGGCTGATCCGGGTGAGGACCGGGTCACCGTCCACCCCCATCACGGCACCGACATGGGCCGTCACGGCGTCCACCAACTCGTCGTCAGGTGCCTCGGCGATCAGTCCCAACCGGGCGGGGACGAACGCCCGCAGCAGCACGACTCCCGCGGGAGCCCTGTCCGTCCACTTCGCCGACGACACGGTGATCCCGCTCACGGGGGCCGGCTCGGACTCCAGCCACCCGTGGTGGGTGGGGGCGGTGCCGAATGCCTCGGCAGGGTACGCGAGCGTCACGACGGTCGAACTCGACATCGGGACGCCGGCCAGTGCCTGTGCGGCAGCGGGCGCCCGGCGGGCCAGGAGCCGGGCGGAACTCGCCGCCCCGCCCGCGAGCACGACCGCGTCCGCGTCGTGGTCGTCCAGCGACTCGACGGGCTGATCGGTGAGCAGAGTCGCGCCCGCCTCGCGCAAGGACGCCACCAGCGCGTCCACCAGCGTTCCGAGCCCGCCCGACAGCGTGCGGAAGGGGGACGACGGCCCCCGCGACGAGCCGCCGGAACCAGCGGTCGCACGTCCCTGGGCGAGGCCGGCGAGGATGAGGCTGCGGTGCTCCGCCTCGTTGACACGCAGGCTCGGCAGCACGGCGTCCAGGCTGAGCTCGTCCACGCTGGCGCCGTAGATGCCCCCGACCAGGGGATCGGCGAGCTTGGTCACGATTCCCCCACCCAACCTGCGGCGCAGGAAGGCGCCGATGGCGACGTCAGAGTCGTCCAGCAGCCTGGGCGTCACCAGGTCGAGCGCGGCCCTCAGCTTGTCAGGCCACGACAGGATGCGTGTGGACAGGAACGGTCCGAGCCTGGTCGGGAGCACCATGCCCATTCCCTGGGGCATCGGGCGCAGCCGTCCCCCCGCGCGGAGGAACACGGTTCGCCTCCCTGCGCTCGCCTGCACCTGGTCGTCCAGCCCGAGCTCACCGATCAGCTGCAGCGCGGCGGGCCGATAGGCGACGAAGGAGTCGGGGCCGTGCTCGATGGTGAAGCCGTCGGCACGCTCGGTGAACACCTTCCCGCCGAAGCGGTCGGAGGCCTCGAGGACGGTGACCTCGGCGCCCGCCCGGCAGGCCTCCCAGGCGGCGGCCAGCCCGGTGACGCCGCCGCCGACGACCAGGCACCTCACGCGTTCACCGGCGTCCCGGAAGGTACGTAGGGGCACAGCGGGTCGGATTCGAGGACGTCGCCCGTCCAGGCGTAGGCCCGCGCCCGCGAGCCCCCGCACCACAGGTTGAACTCGCAGCGCCCGCACCGTCCCTTGAACCCCTTCGGATCGCGCAGCGCCCGCAGGGTCGGATCGTCACGATAGAGCTCGACCAGTGACGACTCCTTGACGTTGCCCAGCGCCAGCGGCAGGAAGCCCGACGGGGTGACGTCGCCGAGGTGCGAGACGAAGATGATCCCGTTCCCGTCGCGGATGCCGAAGCCGCGCGCCATCGGGGAGGCCTCGATCTGCTCGTCGGTGAGCCCGCGGCGACGTGCCGCGCGGGCGGCGATCCGGCGGTACTGCATCGCCTCGGTCGTCTTCACCTGGAAGGGTGCGGTGCGGTTCAGGTTCCCCAGCCACGTCATGAGCTGCTCGGCCTTCTCCGGCGCGAGCTCGGTGAGCTGGGTGCCGCGTCCGATGCTGATCAGGAAGAACAGGCTCCAGCGCATCAGCTTCCGGGTCGACAGCAGGTCGTAGACCGCGGGGAGGTCGGCGGCGGTGGTGTCGGTGACCAGCGTGTTGATCTGGACGGGGATCCCCAGTTCCTCCGCCCAGCCGAGGGCCTCCAGCGTGGCGTCGAACGTGCCCGCGACGCCACGGACGCCGTCGTGCAGGGCCGGACAGGAGCCGTCGAGGCTCAGCGAGATCGCCTGGACGCCTGCCTGCTTCACCTCGACGAGGCGCTCACGGGTCAGCAGCGGGGTGACCGCGGGCGCCAGCGAGACCCCGATGCCCCGGGCGCCCGCCTCGGCGAGCAGCAGGTCGAGGTCGTGGCGCCGCAGCGGGTCGCCGCCCGTGAACACGATGTGCGGCAGCGGGTCGCCGAAGCCCGCGATGTCGTCCAGCAGGGCCAGAGCCTGGTCGGTGGAGAGCTCTCCGGGAGCGGGATCGGGCATCGCGGTCGCCCGGCAGTGGCGGCAGGCCAGCCCGCAGGCGTTGGTGAGCTCCCAGTACACGATCATCGGCGAGCGGGCGTACACCCACCCGACGGGACGTACGGCGCCGATCCCGTGTGCGTGCTTCGGTTGTTCAGTCATGGTGGGACTCCTGGTCGTCGGGAAGGGAATGGACGAGGTCGACCAGCCGGGTCAGTGTCCCGGGATCGGCTTGCGGCGGGACGCCGTGGCCGAGGTTGACCACGTGGCCGGGGGCTGCCCGGCCGTCGTCCAGCACGCGGCGCAGCGCGGCGGCGAGTTCTTCCCAGCCGCCCGCGAGCAACGCGGGATCGAGGTTGCCCTGCAGCGGCGTCGCTCCGCCCAGCAGGTGGTTGGCGTCCGCCAGCGAGGTGGACGCGTCGACGCCCATCACGTCGGCTCCGGCATCGCGCATGGCCACCAGGTGGACGCGGCTGCGGGTGCCGAAATGCACCCGGGGGACGCCCAGCCCGGCGACCGAGGCGAGCACGGCGGCCGAGTGCGGTTGCGCGGCGGCGCGGTACTGCTCGGGGGTGAGCGCACCGACCCACGAGTCGAAGAGCTGCACGGCCGAGGCCCCGGCCAGCACCTGGGCCCGCAGGAAAGCCGCGGTCGTGCGGGCCACCCAGCCGAGCAGGGCGTGCCAGAGCCCCGGGTCGGCGTCGAGCAGGGCCAGGGTGCGGGCGTGGTCGCGGCTGGGCCCTCCTTCGACGAGGTAGGAGGCCACGGTGAACGGCGCCCCGCAGAAGCCGATCAGCGGGGTGTCGCCCAGCTCGGCCGCTGCCAGGTGCACGCCGGAGGTGATCGGATCGAGCGCCTCGGGCTCCAGCTCGGGCAGTGCGTCGACGTCGGCGGCCGTGCGCACCGGCGCGTCCAGCACCGGGCCGACGCCGGGGACGATGCGGACGCCCAGACCGGCCAGCCTCACCGGGACCATGATGTCGGAGAAGAAGATGGCGGCGTCGACCCCGTGGCGCCGGACGGGCTGACAGGTGATCTCGGCCGCCAGGCCCGGATCGAGGCAGGCGTCCAGCATCGACGTGCCGACCCGGAGCGCCCGGTACTCCGGCAGCGAGCGCCCCGCCTGACGCATGAACCAGACCGGACGATGCCGTACACGCCTGCCGCGGTAGGCCTGCAGCAGCGGGGCATCGGCGGTCACGCCGCTGACCAGGGGATGGTCCGCGGGCAGGATCACCGGGTCACCGGGAATGGTCACGGGGCCTCGACCGTGATTCCGAAGAGGGTGTGCAGGGCGTGGCGGAAGTCGTCCAGCTCGCCCGTACGGGCCAGCTCTGCCGCCCGTACCGACGGCGTGTGCAGCAGCGCGTTGGAGACCCTGCGCAACGAGCGGGCGATCGCCTCGGCGGTCTCGGGGGAGTACTGCTTCGAGGCGTTCTCGATCTCCTGCTCGATGATCTGCGAGACGTGGGACCGGATCGCCGTCACCGCGGGGCTGGCGACGCGTCCCTCCTCGACATGAAGATAGGTGGCCACAGCCCTCGTGACGATGTCGTGGGCGTCGGCGACGGCGTTCGTCTGCTCGGCGGGCATCGAGGCGCCGATCCGGTCGAGGGTGACGAGGTCGACCTGCGGGACGCGTCCCAGATCGGAGGCGACGTCGATGCCTCCGCTGAGGTCGACGACCGGGAGGATCGTCGCCTCCGGGGCTCGCGTGGCCGCCACCAGGTCGGCCGTGAGGATCTCGCCCGCCTGACCGCTGCAGGCCACCACGAGGTCTGCGGCAGCGACGGCGGCGGCCAGCCCGGCGGGCTCGACAGGATGGACGGGATGGCTCTCGGCGAATCGTCCCGCCTGCCCCGTCCGGGAATGCACGGAGATACTGCCGGCGCCACGCCGAACCAGATCGGCCACCACGACGCGCGCATAGCTTCCGGTGCCGAGCACCAACGCGTTCACCTGGTCCCAGGTGCCGAGCCGGGTGCACGCCAGGTCGAGACCCACGGACGCCAGGGAACGTCCCGCGGAGCCGAGGTCGGTGTGCGAGGCGATCGCCTTCGAGGTGGTGAGCGCGTGCTGGAAGAGGCGGCGCAGCGGGGGACTCACGGTGGTCGACCCGGCGAGGGCGTCGCGCACCTGGCCGATGATCTCCACCTCTCCGACGACCATGGAGTCCAGGCCGCCGGTCACCTCGAAAAGGTGCTCCACCACGGTCTGGCCGGCGTAGACGACGAACGCGTCCGTGGCGGCCGGATCGAGCCCCGGCACCGTCTGGCGGATCGCCGCCATGATGCGATCGACCGTCGAGTGGAACCCGTCGGCGTCGACGTACAGCTCGAAGCGGTTGCAGGTGGCGAGTGCGACCACCCCACTGATCCCCGAATCGGGCTGCCGCAACTGCGACACGATCTCATCCGCGCGGCAGGCGAGAGCGGAGATCGAGTCGGACGGAACATGATGATGGCTTACGCCAGCGGCGAACAGCGACACCGCAGGAGTCTACCAAAGCGACCGCCGGTGGACCCCGGCGACTCGGGTCCTGCCACAGTGGAGGGATGACGATGATCGATCTACTGCGTGAGCGGCTCGACTCCGCCGGGTACACCGTGGACGCCGTCCTGGAGCGCATCACGGACGCCGGACAAGAGGGTTTGCTGAGGAACTCGACCACGCCCGCGCTGGTGGCCCTCGGAGATGATCGTGACCCGCTGGCCACGTTGATCCGGCTCTTCCCGCTGCACCGCGGCGTCCCGATGGCTGATGTCAGGGCCGCCCTCCCGGTGGACGAGTCGGTCGCCCTGGGGCTGCTCGCGGTCGAGGGGGACGGCCGGGCACACGCGACGGTCGACATCCGCCCCTACGGCTTCGAGACCTCCGGCGGGCCGGTCAGCCGATGGCTCGTCTCCGACCACACCCCGGGCCTCGATCACGATCGCACGCCCATGCGCCCCGACTACGTGCTGGGTGCGAGCCCCGCGTCCACGACCCTGGCGCAGCTGTCCATCCCGGACGAGGTCGCCTCGGCGCTCGATCTCGGTACGGGCTGTGGAGTCCAGAGCGTGCACCTGGCGACACACGCCTCACGGGTGACAGCCACCGACGTCAACCAGCGCGCGCTCGACCTCGCGCGGCTCACCACCGGCCTCAACGGGCTCGATGTCGACCTGCGGAAGGGAAGCTTGTACGAGCCCGTGGCCGCGGACCGGTTCGACCTCATCGTCACGAACCCTCCGTATGTGGTCAGCCCGCCCTCGACCGATGCGGGCCGTCTGATGTACCGCGAGGGCGGGTTCCGGGGCGACGACCTCGTGCGGGCGGTGGTCGAAGGTGCCCCGGCCCGCCTGAACCCCGGTGGCACCCTGCAGGTGCTGGCCAACTGGATCGTCACCGACGAGCCGTGGGAGGAGCGGCTGGCGGGGTGGGCCCCGCCCGGCTGCGACCTGTGGGTGATCGAGCGTGAGCGGCTCGATCCGTTCGCCTACATCGAGATGTGGCTCGCCGACGCCGGGCTCGCCGGCCACCCGAGCTGGGACGACCGCTATCGCGAGTGGCTCGACTACTTCGGCGAACTCGGCGTGCGCGGGATCGGGATGGGCTGGATCACCGTGGTGAACGCGGAAAGGACCGACCCGCGTGTGGTCATCGAGTCGTGGCCGCACGAGGTCGCCCAGCCGGTGGGACCGGCGCTGTCGGCTCACCGCCGGGCGACCGGGCAAGCGGCGGCCCCGGACCGCGATCTGCTGGCCGCGCGGTGGGTGCTGCGCGACGACGTCGTCCAGGAGACGTTCGGCCGACCCGGTGCGGCCGATCCCGAGTACGTCATCCTGCGCCAGGGCGCCGGGCTCAAGCGCGCCATGCGGGTCGACACCGCCTTCGGCGGGGTGATGGGCGCCTGCGACGGCACGCTTCCGCTCGGCGCGATCATCGGGGCGGTGGCCCAGCTGCTGGACGAGGATGCGGCCTCGCTGACCGGACGGGTGCTCCCGCGCATCCGCGTGGCGATCGAGGAGGGCTACCTCGACCGTTCCTGACCCGGTTGAGAGCCGGAGAATCTGACGGCGGATTCGATTTCGGGCCGGGAAAACGGCTATGTCGTCAACGAGCGTCAGATTCTCTCGTACTTTCCCCGGGAAGCGCGTCGCGAGGAACCTGGTCGGGCAGCGGCGGTGAGCGCCAGCGCCCGATCAGGCTTGACAGGGCGCTACCATTCCCACTGTCCGCACCGGACGTGTTCGCCACCTCCCACCTGAAGGACGACATCGTGCCCACTACCACCCGCCGACTGGTGATCGTCGAATCGCCGACCAAGGCGAACAGCATCGCCGGATACCTCGGCGACGGCTATGTCGTGGAGTCGAGCAGGGGACACGTGCGAGACCTGCCGACCAATGCCGCCGAGGTCCCCGCGAAGTACAAGGGGCAGTCGTGGGCCCGCACGGGCGTGAACGTCGACGACGACTTCGCGCCGCTGTACGTCGTCAGCCCCGACAAGAAGGCGACGATCCGCAGGCTGAAAGAACTGCTGGCCGACTCGGACGAGCTCTATCTGGCAACTGACGAGGACCGCGAGGGCGAGGCGATCGCCTGGCATCTGCTGCAGGAACTCAAGCCCAAGGTTCCGGTCAAGCGCATGGTCTTCCACGAGATCACCCGCGACGCGATCCGCAAGGCCGTCGAGAGCCCCCGCGATCTCGACCTCGACCTGGTCGACGCGCAGGAGACCCGGCGCATCCTCGACCGTCTCTACGGCTACGAGGTCTCGCCGGTGCTGTGGAAGAAGGTCATGCCGCGGCTGTCCGCGGGGCGTGTGCAGTCGGTGGCCACCCGGCTGGTGGTCGATCGGGAACGAGAACGGATTGCCTTCCGGTCGGCCGTCTACTGGGACCTGATCGCCACGTTGGACGCCGGTTCCGGTGCCAGCCCACGCCTGTTCGACGCGCGTCTCACCGGCCTGGACGAATGGCGCGTCGCCCGCGGTCAGGACTTCGATGCGTCGGGGCAGTTGGTCAACGACGCCTTCGTGCTGAACGAATCGGGCGCTCGTGCGCTGGCCGCCGCTCTGCCCGCGGCCGCGTTCGCGGTCGGATCGGTCGAGGCCAAGCCCTACACCCGCCGGCCGTCCGCGCCGTTCCGCACCACCACCCTCCAGCAGGAGGCAGGTCGCAAGCTCGGGTTCACCACCGACCGCACGATGCGGGTGGCCCAGGAACTCTACGAGTCGGGCTTCATCACCTATATGCGTACCGACTCGGTGGCGCTGTCCGATCAGGCCGTCGCCGCGGCACGCACCCAGGCGCGTTCGCTCTACGGGGACGAGTACGTGCCCGCCGCACCGCGCCAGTACGCGTCCAAGGTGAAGAGCGCGCAGGAGGCGCACGAGGCGATCCGCCCCGCGGGCGACACGTTCCGCACGCCGAAGCAGACCGGTCTGTCGGGCGACGGCTACCGGTTGTACGAGCTGGTGTGGCAGCGCACGCTCGCCTCGCAGATGGCGGACGCCCACGGGCAGACCATGACGGTGCGCGTGTCCGCCGAGCTGGCGCAGCGACTCACACTGTCGGACGACGTCACCTCGACGCCGGTGCGCACCGCGACGTTCACCGCCTCGGGGCGCACGATCACGTTCCCGGGTTTCATGAAGGCCTACGCCGAGGAGGTCTCCGACGACCAGGACGAGAACCAGGCGAAGCTGCCGAAGCTGGAGCCGGAGCAGGCGCTCGACCTGGCCGACACCCGGCCGGAGGACCATCGGACGAAGCCGCCGGCCCGCTACACCGAGCCTTCGCTGATCGCCAAGCTCGAGGAGATGCAGATCGGGCGACCGTCCACCTACGCCTCGATCATCCGGACGATCACCGCCCGCGACTACGTGTACAAGAAGGGCACCGCGCTGGTGCCGACGTGGCTCGCGTTCGCGGTCACCCGGCTGCTCGTCGAGCATTTCCCGCGGTTGGTCGACTACACGTTCACCGCGGAGCTGGAGGATCGGCTCGACGAGATCGCCAACGGCGATGCCAAGCGCCTGGAGGTGCTGGGCACCTTCTTCTTCGGTCCGCAGGACAATCCGCACGCCGGTCTGCAGGACATGGTGACCAACCTGGGTGACATCGACGCCAAGGGGTTGTCGACATTCCCGATCGGCGATCCGGAGGCCGGCATCAACGTGCGCGTGGGCCGCTACGGCACCTACGTGGAGGACGCACAGCAGAACCGTGCCAACGTGCCCGAGGACCTCCCGCCCGACGAGCTGACCCTGGAGAAGGCCCGCGAGCTCCTCGCCACGCCCAACGGCGAGGAACGCGAGCTCGGCACCGATCCCGCCACCGGGCACGAGATCGTGGCCCGCACGGGGCGCTACGGCCCGTACGTCACCGAGGTGCTCGCCGTCGACGAGTCGGTTCCCAAGTCGAAGCGGCCCAAGCCGCGCACGGCGTCGTTGTTCAAGACGATGACGTTGGAGACGATCACGCTGGACGACGCCCTGCGGCTGCTCGACCTGCCCCGTGTCGTGGGCGCCGACGCGGACGGTGAGGAGATCTCGGCGCACAACGGTCGCTACGGCCCCTACATCAAGCGCGGTGACGACTCGCGGACGCTGCCGGACGAGGAGTCGCTGTTCACGGTCACGCTCGACGAGGCTCTCAAGCTGCTCGCCGAGCCCCGCACCCGGGGCCGCCGGGCCGCTGCCGCGCCGCTGCGCGAACTCGGCGCCGATCCCGCGACCGGCAAACCGCTCGTCGTCAAGGACGGGCGATTCGGCCCGTACGTCACCGACGGCGAGTACAACGCCACCGTCCCGCGGTCGCAGCAGGTCGAGTCGCTCACGCTCACCGATGCCGCGGAACTGATGGCCGCCAAGCGGGCCAAGGGCCCGGCCCCCGCCAAGCGGCCCCGGAAGACGACGGGCACGTCGACGGCCAGGAAGGCGAGCACCAAGAAGGCGACGACCCGCAAGACATAGGAGTGCGACATGGCCAAACGCGCCAGGAGCTACCGCTTCGAGATGCCCTATCAGGTGGATGCCCCGGTTCTCACCGACGAGACCGTTGGCATCGACCGGGTGCTGCTGCGGGGGCAGCACGACTGCAGGACGGCGACACAGACCCTGCTCGACACGCCGGACGAGCGGCTCGGCTGGGCTGGCGTCCTGCTCGCCCACCAGGTGGCGGGGGAGACGGGGCACTGGCTGCTCAGGGCCCCGTCGTGGGAGCCCTGGCTGCCGGCCGAGCGCATCGAACCCCTCGACGAGGACGACGAGGTGCCGGACGACATCGCCGAGTTGCTGCGTCCCTTCCGTCGGAGGGCCGCGCTGGGCCCCGTGGCCGGCATCACGGTCGAACAGGCGGCGTACGGCCTCCTGGACGCCGATGGCGAGGAACTCGGCCAGGTGATCGACGATCGCATCACCGCGCGGCGTGGCGGCTTGGCCATCGCGCGGAACCGGGAGGTGACCTTCGAGCCCGGGCCCGTCATGACGGCGGCGCAGCGCACCCTGGTGGTGCAGCGGCTCACCGAGGCGGGGGGCGCAAGGGTGCCCGCCTTCCCCGAGCCCGCGGACCGGCTGGCCGGGCTCATGCGCCCGCAGGATGTGCCCGACGAGCTGCCCGAGCCGGGTTCGATCAGCCTGGAGGACTTCCTGGCGTGGTTGTTCGCGACCAGGTTGCGGCGCGTCATCCGTGCCGATCTGCGGGTCCGCGCCGGGCAGGTGGCCGACACCACGATCGTCCTCGCGGAGCTGGGGGAGCTGGCCGACGTGATCCGTGGTGTCGAGCCGCACGTCGACGTCACCTGGGCACGTGAGATCGGCTGGCGGCTCGACCGGCTCGCACGGTTGAGCGCCGAACCCCGGCCGGATGCGTTGGGCGACCTGTACTACGACGTGCTGGACGCCCTGGCGACCGGGGCGCGGGCGCCGAGGCTGCGCACCACGACCCCCGACGACGAGGGCAGGGACGGCTCCGCCCCGTCGGCCAGGGATGTCCTGCGCGCCGATGCGGTCGTCCAGGTGACACGGCTGGCACGGGCCCTCGACGCGCTGACGGAGTCGTCGCCGGAGGCGGAGTGGATCGCGGCCAAGGGGCTCGCCGACCAGTTGGTCTGCGTCCTGAGCGCGGGAGAGGCCGTGCTCGGCAAGATGAACCGCCGTGCTCGCAAGACCGGCCGGCTGGTGCGCTCGCTGGAGGCGAGCCTCAACCAGGTCGCGCAGCCCGACGACCAGGATCTCGCGTCCTGGACGCCGCAGGAGGCGTACGAGGCGGGGCGCACTTATCAACGGGGCCTCGACGAGGTGATCGGCGAACGTGCCCGGCTGATCCAGGTGTGGGCGGGCTCGCGGAGCGCGTTCCTGGAGACCTGGCCGGAGGCGCAGGAGCGGATCCTCGCAGTCGGCCCCGGGACCACGGACGCGCAGGTGGGCGAGGATGCCTGAGCCGCGTGGGCTGTTCGTCGTCTTCGAGGGCGGTGACCGGGTGGGCAAGTCCACCCAGGTGGCGGCGCTCGCGGCCGCGCTGGCCGTCTCGGGCGTCGACCATGTGGTCACGCACGAGCCGGGCGACACCGAGGTGGGACGACGGATCCGTGCCATGCTGCTCGATCCCGCGAGTCGGCTGGACGATCGCTGTGAGGCCCTGCTCTACGCCGCCGACAAGGCGCAGCACATCCATGAGGTGGTGGCCCCGGCGCTCGCGGCAGGCGGAGTGGTCGTGTGCGACCGGTACATCGACTCGATGCTGGCCTACCAAGGCGCGGGACGCGACCTCGCCGCAGACGACCTTGAGGCGATCGCCGCCTGGGCGACGCGGGGGCTGCGTCCCGACCTGACCGTGCTGCTCGACGCGGATCCCTCGAAGGCCGTGGCCCGCATCGTCGACAAGGACCGCCTCGAGGGGGCGGGGGACGAGTTCCATGCGCGCGTACGGGAGGGCTTCCTGCGGCTCGCGGCCGCGCACCCCGAGCGTTACCTCGTCTGCGAGGCCCTCACCTCCCTGAACGGGATCGCGGCGACGGTGCGCGGCGCGGTCGGCCACCTGCTGGGTCGCGAGCTGGCCGTCCCTGAGCTTCCCGAGCCGGACGGTGCCGACTGGGGCGACCAGGACGATCGGGAGGGTGGCGCATGAACGCCACCGGGACGGCCCTCGCGGGCGTGTGGGCCGACCTCGTCGGGCAGCAGCGGGCCGTCGCCGTCCTCGGCGCAGCCGCCAGGGCGGCCAGGTCGGGTGATGCGGCACGGCGCCACGCGATGACCCATGCGTGGCTGGTGACCGGCCCCCCCGGATCCGGCCGCAGCAATGCCGCCCGGGCCTTCGCCGCCGCCCTCCTGTGCGAGCGCGGCGGCTGCGGTGAGTGCCCGACCTGCAGGACGGTGCTGTCGGGCGCGCATCCCGACGTGACGATCGTCCGCACCGAGCTGCTGTCCATCGGCGTGGAGGAGGTGCGCGGTCTGGTCCTGCGTGCCGCCATGAGCCCCACCGTGGGCGATTTCCAGGTGATCGTCGTGGAGGACTCCGATCGCATCACCGACCGGGGCGCGGACGCGCTGCTGAAGTCGCTGGAGGAACCCCCGGCCCGCACGGTGTGGGTGCTGTGCGCGCCCACAGCCGACGATGTGATCGTCACGATCCGGTCGCGCACCCGGCAGGTCAACCTCCGCACCCCGACGGACGAGGACGTGACCCGGCTGCTCATCGAGCGCGACGGCGTCGACCCGGGGATGGCGATGCTCGCCGCGAGGGCGGCCCAGGGGCACGTGGGACGTGCACGGGCCCTGGCGCGGGATGAGCGGGTGCGCGACGCCCGGCACGCCGTGCTGACGGTTCCTGGACAGCTGACGAGCGTGGCCGCGTGTCTGCAGGCCGCGGAGGCGCTCGTCGGGGCGGCGTCCCAGGAGGCGAAGCGCCGTACCGGCGAGTTGGACTCCCGGGAGCTCGCCGAGCTCAAGGAGGCGCTGGGATTCGGTTCCCGGGGAGCCCGGCCCAGGCAGGCGCAGGCCGCGATCAGGGAGCTGGAGGACCAGCAGAAGATGCGGGCCAAGCGCCTGCAGCGTGACGAACTCGACCGCGTCCTGACCGAGCTCACCACCTGGTACCGCGACGTGCTGGCGGTGCAGCTCGGCGCCGTCGACGCGGCCGATCCCGCAGACTCGGCGTCCGGTGCCGGGCTCATCAATGCCGAGTTGCGCGACCGGGTGACCGCGGCTGCGCATGCGAGCACCCCGCAACGCACGATCCGGCGCGTGGACGCCATCCTCGCTGCCCGCCAGGCCCTCGAGCACAGTGTCGCGCCGCTGCTGGCGATGGAAGCACTGCTGCTCAGCCTGGCCGACCCCGACTGAGCGGCGCCGGGAGCGGGGCCCTCACAGCCCGCGGGCTCGTCTCCGCGGGCGTGACCCGGGACAGAAAAGTGCTGCCGAGGGGTAGGAATCGTGCCGGTTCGACCGAATCGTCCCCCTCGTGTGCTCGCGGGGTCCCCGTGCGGGCATGAATGTGATCGACAGGTTCACAAATCCGGCGAATGCGCGATGTGCGATGGCGCCCGATATATGCGTATTGCTACTGTCCTGCGCAGGACAGCGGTGCTTCATCGGATCAGTGCCTCATCACGGCGGCGCTATTCCGGGGGGACGTGGTCCCGTGCAGATTGCGTTTCGCGAGGAAGCGATCGGAAAGAATTCGGTTTGGGAGGGATATACCAGGGGTTCGTCGTGTCCCTTTAGCAGGTAATGTCGGTTTGACGAGCATGTTCGTGAACCATGATCCCGATTTGGGCGAGGTGTGCGAGCGACGAGGATGTCGGATCGACCGTAACGACAGGGACGCGCATTCGGCGGAATGCGTTGGACGACTCGGGCCCGGCTTCCTTTGATCGCTGTCGCATGGTGGCGGCATTCCCGTGGAAATGCGTATTCCTATTTGCGACCCCGAACGCAGGACCTTGTCCTTTGCTCAGTGCCTTTTTCGGTCTTGTTCGCTAAGGAGTTGTCGTGTCGAGCGATTTTCTACTGTATGTGGCCGCTTTCGGGGGCGGCTTCCTGGGAGCCACCTTCGGGGCGCTCTTCGCGTTCGCGTTCACAGGGATCGTGCTGCTGGCGGGCATCGTGGCCGTCATCGCCACCGGTAACGCCGCCTTTGTCACCGACGTGGCCTTCGGGCCGTTCTTCGGCCCGCACATCTCGTTCGCCGGGGGAGTGGGGGCCTCGGCGTTCGCCGGCAGCCGGGGCTGGTTGCAGAACGGACGCGACATCGCGACCCCGCTGGTCAGCCTGGCCAAGCCGATCGTGCTCGTGGTCGGTGGTCTCTTCGGCGTCGCGGGGCTCGTCATCAGCCAACTCGTCACGCTGATCCCCTGGCTCGGCGCCAACACCGACCTACCCGGCATCACGGTCGTGATCTCCGGGGTGGCCGCGCGCCTGATCTTCGGCAAGAGCGGGATCATCGGCAAGCACAGCGAGGGGCTGACCGGTGTGGCCCGGTTCCGGCCCACGCAGGAGCACAACTGGGTGCGCTACCAGGAATCGTGGCCGAACGCCGCCGTGCTCGGCGTCGGGTGCAGCGCCATCTCGGCTTGGGCGGCGATCGCGTTGTCGGCCGCCTACCCCGATGCCGCCTCCACCGTGGTTCTGCTCGGTTTCGCGGTCTCGGCCACGTCGCTGGCGTTCCTCACCCTCGGGGCCGCGATCCCGGTCACCCACCACATCACGCTGATCGCGGCGATCGCTGCGTTCCACTTCCAGGCCGTCACGGGCAACGATGTCGCAGCGGTGCTGATCGGCATCGGGTTCGGCACCCTGTCCGCGCTCGTGGGCGAGGCGTTCTCCCGTCTCTGGCTGATCCGGGGCGACACCCACATCGATCCTCCGGCCAGCGCCATCTGGCCGATGACCACCCTGGTGCTGGGGGTCGCCGCCCTGTTCTGATCGGACACGATCCCGGCGCGGTCGGGACGTCCCCGCGTGTCAGTGCGGCGAATGACCACCTGTCTGCCTCAAGATTGATACGACGTATCAGGCCCGTACGAGGACAGCGAGGGACGGTTGTGAGCAGCGTCATCAGGGATGTGAGGGGCGGGACAACGGACGAACCGGGCGCGCCCTCCAGCGTGACGCCGACGACGCCGGGACCCGCCCGGGGCTACTCCGGTGCGAGTCCCGCGGTGCCGCGAGATCCGCGTCTGCTGGCGGCCGAGAAGGCCGAATACGAGGCACGTGCGGCTGCGGACGAGGCTGCGGCCGCCAAGGCCGCCGCGGACGACGCCGTGGCACGCGCTGCCGCCGCGAAGGCCGCCGCCGACAAGTCGAAGGCCGAGTTGGAGGCCGCCCGTGAGGAGGCCCGGGCGAAGGCCCGCGCCGCGGCGCTCCAGGTCCGCATGGAACAGGAGCAGCAGCTCAGCGAGGCCGAGGCGGTCCGGGCGCAGGCCCGTGCCGTCCGCGACCAGCGCCTGGGCACCGTCCACACCGTCGCCACCGAGGTGGAACCCGAGGTGGTCACGGTCGTGCGGCGCAGCACCGACAAGTTCGCCGGGGCCTTCGGCCTCTTCCTGCTGCGTCTGCTGCTGGCCGCCTTCATCGGGATCGTCGGATGGCAGACGATGGTCGATCGTCCCGCGGTGTCCGATGCCCTGGTCACGGTCGGTCTGCCGGAGTCCGTCGTCGACCGGCTCGGCCCGGTGGTCGGGGTGGGGCTCATCGTCGTGGCCGTGTTCCTGCTCGTCGGGTTGGGGACGCGCATCGTCGCGGGCCTCGTCCTGATCGCCACGGCCGTGTTCCTCGCGTTCTTCCGCTTCGGGCCGTTCAGCCCGTTCATCGAGGGTCAGTTCGGTTTCTACGGTGATCGGGAACTGTTCATCGCGATCATCGCCCTGCTCTTCGTCCTCGTCGGGGCCGGCGGCTGGAGCCTGGACGCCCGCATCCGGCACAGCCGCGAGGCGGGCCGGGAGGAGGAGTGACCTCCCCGGCCGGTCGGTCGGCCGCGATACCGTCGATGGGGTGAGCCCTGTGACTCGGGCGGGCCGCGTGCTCGTCGTGGCGGTCCTTTCCTGCGCCCTGCTGTCGTCGTGTCTTGCTCCGCCGATCGGGACGTGGCCCTTCGGTGGGGACGACTCCTCGACCGCGTCGCCCACCTCCGCGACGACGATCGGTGACCAGGTGCCCACCGAGTTGCCGGTTCCCGAGAACGTGTACTCGGGGCTCGACTCGCCGGATCGTCAGATAGAGGAGTCGGACGCGACACCCCCGGGTTTCGTCGACCCACCCGAGGGGGAGGGCCTCGCCCGGTACTACTCGCAGGAACTCGTCTGGAAGCCGTGCGGCGACTACCTGTGCACCACGTTCTCGGCCCCCCTCGACTGGACGGATCCCGACGGGCAGGCCATCACGATCGCGATGAAGAAGGCGCCGGCGACGGCCTCCGAGCGGCTCGGCGTTCTGCTGATCAACCCCGGCGGGCCGGGAGCCTCGGCCCAGGACTACGTCGGCAGCTTCACCGCCACGGGGCTGGAGGGTTATGACATCATCGGCCTCGACTCGCGCGGTTCGGGCGAGTCGACCCCGGTGGTGTGTGGGACGCCCGAGCAGACCGACGCCTACTACGGCGTGGACGCCACACCCGACGACCAGGCGGAGCGCGATGCTCTGGTGGCCGCACAGGAGGCGTTCAACGACCAGTGCAGGCAGAACTCGGGGACGCTGCTCGACCACATCAGCACGATCGAGACGATCTACGACTACGACCTGGCCAGGTACCTCATGGGCGAGGAGAAGCTGAACTTCTACGGCGTGAGCTACGGGACGTTCCTCGGGGCCGTCTACGCGGAGTTGTTCCCGCACAACGTGGGACGCATGGTGCTCGACTCGGCGGTGAACCTCACTCCCGACGACGACGTCATCCAGGCGGAAGGGTTCGACCTCAGCCTGCGCGCGTTCGCGGCGTGGTCGGCCGCGAACGACGGCAGCCTCGGCACCACCGAGCAGGAGGTCGTCGACACGATCACCGGCTTCATCGACGGGCTGGACGCGTCTCCGCTGCCCGGGGACGGCGAGCGGCAACTCACCCAGAGCCTCGCGGTGACCGGCATCGTCCTCTACTTCTATTACGGCTCCGAGGCGTACAGCGCCCTGGATGATCTGATCGCGTACACGATCAGCAGCGGCGACGGCCAGTACCTGCTGGAGGCCGCGGACCTGCTGAACGACCGCTCGTCGGACGGCAGCTACGGCGACCTCACCTATTCGTTCCCGGCGATCCGGTGCGCGGACGAGGCCGACAAGGGGGTGCAGGACGCCTTCGACCAGTGGACCGGCCACGACTCGCAGGTGGCGCCCATCTTCGGCGAGCGCTTCGGGCCTGATCTGGTGTGCCCGCTGTGGACGGCCGAGCCCGCCGCGCAGATCGATTTCAGCGGCGCCGGTGCGCCGCCGTTGCTGGTCATCCAGAACACCGGCGATTCGGCGACGCCGTTCCACCAGGCCGAGATCATGGCCGACGAGCTCGAATCGGCGACGCTCGTCGTCCGTGAGGCCGCCGGGCACGGCGCCTACGGATCGGGCAGCGCGTGCATGGACTCGATCGTGGTCGACTACTTCACCGACGGAACCGTCCCCGACGAGGGAACGCGCTGCACCG
This sequence comes from Brooklawnia cerclae, assembly GCF_011758645.1. Lineage (NCBI taxonomy): Bacteria > Bacillati > Actinomycetota > Actinomycetes > Propionibacteriales > Propionibacteriaceae > Brooklawnia > Brooklawnia cerclae. The sequence goes on from NZ_JAAMOZ010000001.1 coordinate 188,121, forward strand.
ACGGGTAGCCCGTCGAAGGGTCCCTGAGCTTGTCGAAGGGTCGTGAGCCTGTCGAAGGGCCGTGGAACTTGAGCAACGATCCCTGAGCCTGTCGAAGGTCCCTGAGCTTGTCGAAGGGTCGTGGGCCTGTCGAAGGGTCGTGGAACTGCCGTCCGGCGCCGGGCTTCGACAGGCTCAACCGGCGTTGCCCACATTGATCAGCGGTTCCCTGACGACCAGGGCACAGCATCACCGAACGATACGCACAGTTTCGGCACAGCTGGGACGCGTAGCGTCCCGGACTCGTGGGCAGACGAGGAATCTATCGCAAGCGCCGTCTCCTGGTGGCGACGGTGCTGGTCCTGCTGAGCCTCATTCCCGCATGGCTGGTGCTCAACCAGGCGGAGGAGCAGGTGGGATCACGCCTGTCCGCGGGACTCGGATCCTCCAAACCGTCGGTCACCCCCACGGTGAACGCCGCCTCGATGGCGGCCGATCAGGCCTCCGACGAGTTGGAGGCCGGGATCCTCGATCTGCTGGCCGGCTACCAGGGCACCTACTCGGTCACCGTCCGTGAGCTCACGGAGTGGGGGGTCGACGTCTCCATCGACGGGGACGAACAGAAGGAGCCCGCGAGCACCATCAAGCTGTTCATCGCCTGGGCCGTGCTGCAACTGTACGACGAGGGCGAGGTCTCCCTGAACGAGTCGGTCGGCTACGGCCAGACCGTGTCGAGCTGCATGGCCGACATGATCGAGCAGTCCGACAACGACTGCTCGGTGTACCTGCGCGAGCTCGTCGGTGACGAACGCATCAACGCCATGTGGCAGGCCGCCGGGTACACGGGAACCGAGGTGCTGCTGGACGCGGACGACGAGTACGTGGGCAAGGTGACCACGACCGACGATCAGGCGCTGCTCCTGGAGCGGCTGGAGGCCGGGACCGCGCTGTCGGCCGACTCGACCGAGCTGCTCCTCGACCACATGCGCGACCAGGTCTGGCGCGAGCGGATCCCGGCGGGTCTGCCGGACGAGGCGGAGGTCGCGGACAAGCCGGGATGGTTGGAGACCGAGACCGGCTGGACGGAGAGCGACGCCGCCATCGTCTGGGGCACCGGCACGGTGTACGTGCTGACAGTGCTCGGCTCGGACGATGCCCTGGAGAGCGAGATCGCCGACCTGTCGGCGTACGTCTACGCGTCCTTGAACCAGTGAGGGATCACCGGTTTTCCTGAGCGGGGTGTGATCGGTATAGTTTGCGTGGTTGCCCCGGGACGAGGGGCGACGCGCCACCTTAGCTCAGTCGGTAGAGCGACGCTCTCGTAAAGCGTAGGTCGCGAGTTCGATTCTCGCAGGTGGCTCCGTGGGGGGATGCCGATAGACTCGCAGCGGTCTCGAATCTTCTTGTTCGCACATCGGCCCGTACGACCGACCTGACGAGGAACGCATTGTGGTTGCTGCTGGTGGGTCGGGTGAGCACCGGGCGCTGCGGTTCGCGATCGGGGTGGTCGCGGCCGGGGCGTCGGCCGGGCTGGTGAGCCTCGCGCTGTCACACCTGCTGCGTCTCGTGGAACGTGTGGCCTGGGGCTCTGCCGCCACGGTGTCCCTGTTGGCGGGGGTCGAGACCGCGTCCCCCGGAATGCGGGTGCTCGTCCTGCTCGGTGCCGGGGTGATCGGCGCTGCCGCGTGGTTCGCCCTCTACCGGTGGGCCCGGCCCATCGTCCCGCTCGCGCGCGCCGTCGCGGGTGAGCGGATGTCCGTGCTCACCACCACGATCCATGCCGGTGTGCAGGTCGTGCTCGTCGGGCTCGGCGCATCCATCGGACGGGAGGCGGCCCCGCGGGAGCTGTCCGGCGCTCTCGCCTCGTGGATCGGGCGGCAGCTCCGGCTGCCTGCCACCGACGTTCGCCTGCTCCTCGGCTGCGGTGCCGGTGCGGGGCTCGCGGCCATCTACTCCGTGCCGGTCTCCGGCGTCCTGTTCGCGCTGGAGATCCTGCTGGTCGAGATCACCATCCGCTCGGCGGTCTGCGCCACTGCGGTCACGGGGATCGCGGTGCTCATCGCCCAGGGCCCGCGCGGGGGAGCCCCGTTCTACGACGTGTCGCCCCTCGACGGCTCGGCCTCGCTCGTCGTGTGGTCGCTGCCCGCCGGGCTGGTCATCGGGCTCGTGGCGGGCGTGTTCGCCGTGCTCGCCGCGCGCTTCGAGTCGTCGCGTCCCCGCGACTGGCGCCTGTTCGTCGCCATGCCCCTCGTCTTCGCCGGGGTCGGGGCGGTGTCGGTCGCGTGGCCGGAGGTGCTCGGCAACGGTCAGTCCGTGGCCCAGGCCGCGTTCGACGGACGCGCGGTCGCGCCGATCCTGGTGCTGGCGGGGTTGAAGGCCGTGACCACGCTCGCCACGATCCGCGCCGGTACCTGGGGTGGCACCCTCAACCCGAGCATCGCCATCGGGGCCGGCATCGGTGCAGGCCTCGGCCTGGCGTGGTCGAGCCTGTGGCCGGGGTCGGGTGCGGCCGCCTTCGCCTTCGTGGGTGCGGCCGCGTTCCTCGCCACCACCCAGCGCGCTCCGGCCACGTCGGTGATGCTGGTCGTCGAGCTCACCCACCAGGGTGGCACCGTGCTCGTCCCGACACTGATCGCGGTCGCCGGGGCGGTGGCGACGGGCGAACTCGTCCGCCGCCTGGCCCTCCGGCGGGGGTACGGCGCCGGGACCCAGGATCCGTGACGAGGACGGACGCTGCTTCGTGCCTGGGACCGGGTCCAGCGTTCGGGCGATCCGTCGACACCCGCGACAGCGCCGGATAGTGTCGAACGAGTGACGGAACAGCACAACCCGGCAAACGCGGTCGTCCTTGTGAACCTGGGCACCCCCGATGAGCCGACGCCGGGGGCGGTGCGCACGTTCCTTCGCGAGTTCCTGTCCGACCACCGTGTGGTCGAGACCCCGCGGCTGGTGTGGTACCCGATTCTGGAGGGCATCATCCTGCGGGTGCGGCCGCAGCGCTCCGCTCGCAAGTACGCGTCCATCTGGCGCCCGGAGGGTTCGCCCCTGATGTACTGGTCGCAGCGGCAGCGCGACAAGCTGGCGGCGGCGCTCGACGGCCGGGCCGAGGTGCATGTCGCGATGCGCTACGGCAGCCCGTCGGTCGGCGACGTCCTCACGAGGCTCCACGGTTCCGGTGTGCGGCGGGTGCTGGTCGTCCCGATGTATCCGCAGTACTCGGCGAGTTGCGCCGGCACGGTGTTCGACGAGGTGGCCCGCTGGATGCTCGGTTCGCGCGACCAGCACGAGGTGCGCGTGTCGCGGGCCTTTCCCCGCTCGCCCGCCTACATAGAGGCCCTCGCCACCGCGCTCGAGCGCTCGTGGGAGACCACGGGGCGTCCCGACTTCGCCTCCGGCGACAAGCTGGTCACCAGCTTCCATTCCATCCCTGTCGCCATGCACGAGGCCGGTGATCCCTACCGCGCCGAGTGCGAGACCACCGTGGCGCTGCTGCGCGAACGGCTGGGGCTCGGCGCCGATGACGTCTGCCTGCGGTTCCAGTCGGTGTTCGGACGCGCCGAATGGCTGGGGCCGAAGACGATCGACACGATGGACGAGCTCGCGCGCTCCGGCACCCGCCGGGTGGACGTGATCTGCCCGGGCTTCATGGCCGACTGTCTCGAGACACTGGAGGAGATCGACATCCTCAACCGGGCCACGTTCCTGGAGGCGGGTGGATCGGAGTTCCACTACGTCCCGTGGGGCAACGATTCCCCGGGCTGCGTGGCAACCCTGATCGAGCAGGTCAGCCGCGGGCTGGCCGGCTGGGCCGACTGGGCGACCCCAGCCGGCCCAGCCGGGTCCTGACCGCCGGCGCCGACTCGTCCTCCGGTCGTTCTCGCACGCGCCGCGCTCGCGCATGCGGCCCGCGTGCGCGTCCTTCCTGTCCTCGGGTGGGCCGCATCGCGCGCCGCACACGGGTTTCTTGGTCGTTCACGCGGCCCGCGTGACCTTGGCGCGGGCGCCGTGATCTCCCGCGGGTGTCATACGGCCCGCGGGAAAACCGGGCGCCCGCGTGAGATACGGGGCGTCCGCGTGAACGGCGTGAACCGCGTGCCCGGCCTCTCGGCATCCGTGGAAATCCTCTCCGAAAAAAACTTGTACTGACCGGTCAGTATGACTACCCTGGAGCGCGGTCAACACCCGATCCGGAGCAGGAGGCATGCCGTCCATGGCAGAGCGGACCCCAGCAGTCGTCGCCCAGGAGCTGTCGAAGACGGGCCAGCGAGGCAGGGTCTACGGACCCGTGAACCTCGACATGGACGCGGGCAGCCTCACCGTCGTCACCGGCCGGGCCGGCAGCGGCAAGACCTCGCTGCTGCTCACACTGGTCGGGCGCATGCGCCCGGACCGGGGGAGCCGGCTCACCGTGCTGGGCCGCGACCTGCCGCGTCGCGCCCTGGGAGTGCAGCACCGCAGCTCGATCGTCGGTGTCGCCGGGCTCGACGATCTGGACGGCGAGACCACCGTGGGCGCCAGCCTGCGGGAACGCCAGGCCTGGCTCGCCCCCTGGTACCGCATCGTCCCGCGATCGGACGACGCCGCCGTGGCGCGGGCATGCGCGCCCGTCTTCGGCGATCTCCCGGTGCCCACCGCGCGTACGGTCGTCCACGATCTCGACGAGGCCAGTGACCTGTTGTGGCGTATCGCGCTCGCGATGCTGTCGGGCCCCGAGCTGATCGCGGTCGACGACGTCGATCAGCTGCACGACCTGGATTCGCGGGCCCTGGTCTGGGAACGCCTGCGGGCGCTCACGGCCGGCGGGGTCACGGTCGTCGCCGCGACCAGCGGGTTCTCCGACCTGCGCCACATGGGGTGGGACGAGCTCCCCGCGCGCATCCAACTTCCCGAACCAGCCCCCGCTTTCTGAATCGAGCAACCGAATGTTCGCCTGGACCTCGCACGGAACCGAGCTCAAGCGCTTCTTCCGCCAGCCCATCACCCGAGCCGCCGTCGCGGTGATGCTGCTGATCCCCCTGCTGTACGGCGCGATGTACGTCTGGGCCTTCTGGGATCCGACCGACAAGCTGGACGAGCTTCCGGTGGCCCTCGTCAACAAGGACGTCCCCGCGACACTCGACGACGGCACCCGGCTCGACGCCGGGGACCAGACCGCCGAGCAACTCCTCGACCAGCGGCCGCTCGGCTGGGACGAGGTGGACGAGCAGACCGCGCTGGACGGCGTCCGCGACGGCACGTACTACTTCGCGGTGGTCATCCCGGAGGACTACTCGGCCGGTATCGCCTCCCTGGAGGGCGACGACCCCCACCCCGCGCAGATCGACGTCACCTACAACGACGCGAACTCGTTCCTGGCCTCCACCCTCGGCCATTCGGCCATGGTGCAGGTGCAGCTCGCCGTCGACGAGGTGAGCGGCCCGGAGGCGGTCAGCAAGCTGCTCATCGGCCTCGGCGACGCGCGCGACGGCTTGGGTCAGGCCTCCGACGGGGCATTCCTGCTCGCCGACGGCCTGGCGGACGCCCAGGACGGCACCGACCAGCTCCAGGTCGGCGCGGACGAACTCGCCGCCGGGGCGCAGGCCCTGGCATCCGGCACCGGAGACCTCGCGTCCGGAACCGGGGAGCTCGCGTCCCGGACCGCTGCGTTGCCGGACGCCGCCGACCAGCTCGCGATCGGCGCCCAGCAGCTCAACGCGGGTCTGGACGAGCTCCTGGGCACCACACCCAGCCTCACCAGTGGCGTCTCGGACCTGTCGGCGGGCGCCCAGACGCTCGCCGACGGCACGGGAACCCTTGCCGACGGCCAGGACGCCTACGTCACGGGCGTCTCGACCGCCGCCCAGGGAGCCCAGCAGCTCTCGGACGGGACGCAGAACCTGACCGCCCTGCAGCAGGGCCTCGCCCAGGCGGCGGATGCCTCCACCGGGGCCCCGGCGCTGGCCTCCGGGGCTGCGCAGGTGCAGGCCGGCATCGGGCAGCTCAACCAGGCGGTCGCCTCCGGCGGCGCCCTCTACAGCGGCGTCCACGGCGGAACCGGGCTGGTCGCGTCCAGCCAGGCGCTGACGAGCGGTGCGCAGCAACTGGCCGCGGCGCAGCCCCAGATCGACCAGCTCGCGGCGGGGACGGCGAGCGTGCCGACCAGCCTGCAGCAGATCAACGCGGCCACGACCGCCGCGCAGGCCGCCCTGCAGGCCGGTGACACGGCCACCGCTGCGGCCCTGCTGAGCCAGGTGCAGGCGGACACCGGCTCCGAGGCCCAGGCGCAGGCCGGTGAGCTCGCGACCGGAGCGGCGACGCTCCAGGCACAGTACGGGGCACTCAGCAGCGGGGCGACCGCGTACGCCACGGGGGCCACCGGCTTCGCGTCCGGCGCCAGCAGCTGGGTCGACGGGGCATCGGCTGCCACATCGGGCGACGGTGCCCTGGCCGCCGGCGCCGCCCAGGTGGCCCAGGGCGCCACGCGGCTGTCGTCCGGCATCACCGAGATGAGTACGAAGGCATCCGACCCCGAGACGGGCATACCCGCCCTGCAGAGCGGTGCCGCCCAACTGGCGACCGCGTTCACCGACCCCGACCCGAACTCGGGGATCGTGGCCGGGGCGCAGGCCGTCCAGGCGGGGGTGCACGCCGTCGACGACGGTGCGGACGCGCTTCGCGACGGTGCCGCACAGCTCGAATCGGGCAGCTCCGGTCTCGCGGCCGGTGTCCAGCAGCTCGACGACGGTGCCGGTCAGCTCGCCGACGGCACCAGCCAGTTGGACGAGCAGGTCCCCGACCTCGTGTCGGGCATCCAGCAGGTCGACTCCGGCGCCCAGCAGGTGGACCAGGGGGCGGGCGAACTCGCCGACGGCTCCGGGACACTGGCCGGAAGCCTCCCCGACCTGTCGTCCGGGCTCGATCAGGCCGCCGACGGCGCGTCCACGCTCGCCGGAGAGCTCCAGAGCGGACAGGAACAGATCCCGGAGACGGTGACGCAGTCCACCGACGAGCGGAGCTCGGCCGTGGCCGAGCCCGTAGGCCTGAGCGAGACCCACATCTGGCAGGCCGAGTCGTGGGGCGAGGGATTCGCGCCGTTCTTCATCTCGCTCGCGCTGTGGGTCGGGTCGCTGATCACCTGGCTGCTGCTGCGACCGCTGTCGTCGCGCGCGCTGATGACCTCGGTCAACGGGTTCCGCATGGCCTGGGGTCAGTTGAACGCCGCGCTCGCGCTGGGTGTCGGCCAGGTGCTCATCATGCTGTCGGTGATGCATTTCGCCGTCGGCCTGGACCCGAAGGACGTCCCCGCGACGGTGGGGCTCGCCCTGTTGACCGTCTTCGCGTTCATGGCACTGCAGCAGTTCCTTCAGGTGACGCTCGGCACCGCCGCGGGCAAGGTGGTCATCATCACCGTCCTGATGCTGCAGTTGGCCTCGTCCGGAGGCACCTATCCGATCGAGGTGGAACCCGGGTTCCTGCAGGCCATCAGCCCCTACATGCCGATGACCTACGCGGTGGAGGGGCTGCGCGAGACCATCACCGGCGGGGTGGACGGCCGGGCGTTCACCGGAGTCGTCGTGCTGGCCAGCGTCTTCGCGTTGTCCCTGCTCGGGTCGTCCCTCGTGGCCGCGTATAAGCGCACGTGGACGATGAGCCGTCTGCATCCGGCCCTGTCGCTGTAGGGTGAACGCCATGATCGCCCAGCAGCCCTCGCCGGTCGACGGCAGGTCCGCGCGCCGCGTCGACACGCGGGCCGCGATCCTGGCGGCCGCGACGAGACTGTTCGCCGCGAACGGCATCAGCGCGACCTCTCTCGACGACGTCGCCGCAGCAGCGGGCATCGCCAAGGGGAGCATCTTCTACAACTTCGGTTCCAAGCACGGGCTGGTGAGCGAGCTCATCGACGACTACGCGAACCGTCTGGAGAACGCCCTGAACGAGGCCACGGTCGGCTTGACCGGGTCCGCGGCGCTCCGCGCGGTCGTCGCCACGCTGCTGCGCAGCCTCGAGGAGCACACCGACGCCGCTCGTGTGCTCCTGTCGGAGATGTTCCGCACCGATCGCACCTGGCTGGCCGGCATCGAGCGATGGCGGCAGGTCGGTCTGCGAACGATGCTGGACGCGATGCTGGACGCCGACCCCGAGGCCGATCGGGCGTCCACCTCGCTGAGGGCCGCCGCCATGATCGGTGCCACTCTGGTCGCCGGGTTGAACTGGCTCGTCTTCAACCCTGAACTGGACTACGAGCGTGTGCTCGACGCGGTCGAGCAGACCCTCGGCCTCGGCGAGCCGGGCGACCGGTAGCTCCGCACCCGCCGACCCACCCCGCCTGCCGGCAGGCAGAGGGGATCGGTAGATTGTTCGACGTGTTGGATTGTGTCGTTGTGGGAGCGGGCCTCGCCGGCCTGTCGGCGGCGCTCGAGCTTGTGGGGCGCGGCAAGCAGGTCGTCGTCCTCGAAGCCCGGGAGAGGGTCGGCGGGCGCGTCGAGAGCGTTCTGCACGACGACCAGGTGATCGAGTTGGGCGGCCAATGGCTCAGCCCGGGGAACGACGCGATGCTCGATCTCGTCCAGCAGGCGGGGCTCGAGCTCACCGGCCCTGCCGACGGCGTCCTGCTGATCCGGTCGCAAGGAACCGTCTACCGTAGCGAACAGGCCCCCGACAGGGGGCCGTCGTTGTCCCCGTTCGAGATGGCCGACCTCGGTCAGGGTGTGTTGCGGTTTCGGCGGCTCGCCGATCGCGTGGTCAACGACGGCGCCTGGGCGCTGGCCAACGGCGTCTGGCTGGCGCAGCCGCTCATCCGGTGGGTCAAGGCCAATCTGCGGACGCCCGCGGCCCAGGAGGCGTTCGGCTCGGTGCTGCGCGCCGCGCAGGGCGACGGCATCGAGCATCCCACGCTCTCGCAGGCACTGGCCATGAACACGAACGGCACCGATCTGGAGTCCCTCTTCGCGGTCAGCGGCGGTCTGCAACAGCGCCGCGTCGTGGGAGGCCTCGCACAGGTCGGCGCGTACATGGCGGCCCAGTTGGGTGAGTCCCTCAGGCTCGGGACCGTCGTCACGCGTATCGAGCACGACGAGCACAGCGTCGTCGTCCACACCGCGGGTGGGGACGCGTTCCCGGCTCGCGCCGTGCTGGTGGCGCTGCCGCCGTGGCTCGGGCAGCGCCTGGAATACGACCCGCCCCTCCCGTCGTGGCGCGAGGACGTCGTCCGCCGCACCTCCCCGGGCAACGTGATCAAGGCGATGGTCATCTACTCGGAGCCCTGGTGGCGGGCCTCCGGGCTCAGCGGCCAGATGAGCGCGGACGAGGGGCATGTCCGCGTCACCTTCGACGTCTCCGACCCGGACGGCCCCGGCGTTCTCACCGGCTTCTTCGAGGGCATCGAGGCCGTCACCCTCAGCAAACGCACGTCGACCCTGCGGGAGCGTGCGTTCGTCGACGATCTCGCGGCCGTGTTCGGGGACGATGCCCATCGTCCCCACGTGTACATCGACCGTGATTGGGCCGCGGAGGAGTTCAGCCGCGGCTGCCACGGGGCGCACTTCTCCCCGGGGGTCTGGAGCGTCAACGGGCAGCTGCTGGCCGAGCCGCAGGGACTCGTCCATTTCGCCGGTGCCGAGTACGCGGCACGGTTCAACGGCTACCTCGAGGGCGCGGTGCGGTCGGGCCGCGACGAGGCCAGGGCCATCCTGCGCGAGCTCGCCTGAGGCTCAGCCCGGAGCGGTGACCCCGGGCCGCGTCTCGGAGCCGCGCCGTTGCTCCGACGGCCTCAGAGGTTCCCGTCGATCACCCGCTGCAGCAGCGGCGCCCACCTGCGGATGACGGTCTCTCGTGGCAGCGAGGCGATGGGTTCCATGCGGAAGAGGTAGCGGGTCACGAACAGGCCGCTCATCGTCGTCTCCACCATGGCCACCCGCACCTGGCGCTCCGGAGCGGGCAGATCGCCGAGCACGCGGTCGGAGGCTTGCGAGACCGAGGTGCTGATGACGGCCGCGAATGCCTGGAACACACGCGGATTGCGCTGTGCCGCCGCGACCAGGCTAGCCCCCGCGACCGACTCCCATATCGGCAGCGCGACCCGCAGGATGCGCTCTCCCAGGTCTCGACGGCCGGCGGAGACGATGCGGGCCACCAGTGCCCGCGGGTCGAGTGCGATGCGCGTGGTCTGCAGGAACAGCGAGGTCTTGTCGCCGAAGTAGTGCCGGACGAGCGCCGGATCGACTCCCGCCTCGCGCGCGATCGCGCGCACGGACGCGCCGTCGAAGCCGTGCTCGGCGAAGTGGCGCTGCGCCACGTCGAGGATGGCCGACCGGGTGTCCGGACCGCCGGGCCGGCGTCCGCGCGGGCTCATGGCGTTCGCCTGCGCAGGGTGGCGGACGCGATGGCGAGCAGCGCCACGACGCACCCGGCGACGATCCCGAGGTCGCGCCAGTAACGGGTGGTGGGCTCGGCCGAGCCCAGCACCTCCGTCATGGCCTCGACGCCGTAGGTCATCGGCATCAGGTCGGACAGGACCCGTAGCCAGTCGGCCATCTGGTCGCGTGACACGAACAAGCCGCACAGCAGCAGCTGCGGCACCGCCAGCACCGGGAAGAGCTGGACCGCCTGGAACTCGCTGCGCGACACGGCGGAGGCCAGCAGGCCGAAGGCGACACCCAACTGGGCGGAGACCACCGCGGTCAGGAGCACCGCCCAGACCGGTCCGGCGACCTGCATGTCGAGCACCTGGTAGACGAAGACCGCCGCCACCGCGGCGAGGACGGTCGCGAGCAGGCCGAAGGCGATCGCGTACCCGAACAGGATGTCGGCCTTGCGGATCGGGGTGGTCATCAGCCGCTCCAGGGTGCCGGAGGTGCGCTCGCGGACGGTCGCCACCGCGGTGAGCAGGAACATGACCACGATGGGGAAGACCACCAGCATCACGGCCTCGATGAACGAGACCACCGGCTCGCGCTCGTCGAACAGGTAGTGCAGGAGGGTGACGACCACGAGCGGGATCACGGTCACGATGGCCATCGTCCGGGGATCGTGCCGCATCTGGCCGAGGATCCGCCCCACGGTGGCGAACAGGGTGCGCGGGTTCATGCCCCGGCCCCCGCCGTCTGGTCGGCCTCGATGAGGGCGAGGAAAGCGGCGTCGAAGTCCTCGCACCCGGTGGCGGCGAGGATACCGGCAGGGGTGTCCTGGGCGACGAGACGGCCCTCGCGGAGCAGCAGCAGTTCGTCACAGCGGGCAGCCTCGTCCATCACGTGGGACGACACCAGGATCGTCGTCCCGGCGGCGGCCCTGGCCCGGAAATCCGTCCACAGTTCCCGGCGCAGCACCGGGTCCTGTCCCACGGTGGGCTCGTCCAGGACGAGCATCTCGGGATCCCCGACCAGCGCGCACGCGAGCGAGACCCGCGACAACTGCCCACCCGACAGGGTGCCGGTCAGCTGCCGGGCGTGGGCGGCGAGCCCGACCTGGTCGATCACCTCGTCGGTGCGAGAGCGGGGGGCGCCGACCAGGCGTGCGAAGTAGGTGACGTTCTCGCGCACCGAGATGTCCTTGTACACCGACGCGGCCTGGGTCATGTAGGCGACACGATGCCGCAGGGACGCCGACCCGGCCGGTTCTCCCAGCACGGTGATGCGTCCCCCGGAGGTCCGCTGCACGCCGACGACGGCCCGCATGAGGGTGGTCTTCCCCGACCCGGACGGGCCGAGCAGCCCGGTGACGCGTCCGGGTGGCACCGAACACGTCAGTTCGGGCAGGACGATCCGGTCGCCCCGCACCACCCGCAGGTGGTCAACGCTGATCGCTGGTATGGAGTCCATACGCTCATGGTGACTTTCCGCGACGAATCGCTCAAGCGATGGGGAATTGTCGGGACGCATCATGGTGCTTATCGACGCCGGATCGGCAAGCGGGTGGGGAATTATCGGTGAGCGTGACCACCGCCGCGCCCGTGTGCGGCCGGATCGCTCGTCCGACGCCGTCGCGCCGACGGGCGAAAGTGATCGGCCGGCGGGGGTGCGCCCGGCCCGTTCGGGAAGTAGCCTGAACGGGCGGTGCGTGGTCAACGGCGATCGCGCACCGCACGCGTCTGCCCACGGGGCAGTGAAGCGGGTCGTTCGTCGGTGATCCTACGACGTCAGCTGGCCAGCAACTCCCGGGACGCCGGGGCGGCGAGCCAATCGTCCACCTCCGCCAGCCAGCGTTGCTTGTCGGCTTCCGGGGCCGTGCTGGCCCGCAGGCTCGCCCGGGCCAGGCCGGCGAGCTCCGCGTCGGTGAATCCGAGCACGTCCCGCGCGACACGGTACTGGTCGACGAGCCGCGCGCCGAACAGCAAGGGGTCGTCGGCGCCGAGCGCGACCTGGGCACCCGCGTCCACCAGTGTGCGCAGCGGCACGTCGCCGGTGGTGCAGTAGACGCCGAGCTGGACGTTGGACACCGGGCAGACCTCCAGGGCGACGCTCCGTTCGACGAGCAGGTCGAGCAGGACGGGATCCTCGGCGGCCCGGACCCCGTGCCCGAGTCGCGTGGGGTGCAGGTAGTCGAGCACGGTGCGGATGTGCTCGGGGCCGCGCAGTTCCCCGCCGTGGGGAACCGACGGGAGGCCGGCCCTGTCGGCGATGCGGAACGCGCCCTCGAACCGTGTCGTGTCGCCGTGGTGCTCGTCCGCGTTGAGGCCGAAGGCGACGACCTCACCCGGGCCCTGTCCGGCGTAGCGCGACGCGAGGCGTGCCAGCGTCCGGGCGTCGAGCGGATGGCGCATGCGCGAGGCCGCAACGATCACCCCGATCTGGACCCCGGTGTCCCGGCTGGCGGCGCGGGCCTCGTCCAGGACGATCTCGAGGGCTGCCTGGAGCCCGCCGACCCACGGCGCGTACGAGGTGGGATCGACCTGGATCTCCAGCCGCCGCGACCCCTCGGCCGCCTCGTCGACGGCCGCGCACCGGACGATCGTGCGCATGGCGGCCTCGCTCCGCACGACACGCCGCGCGAGGTCGTAGCGGCGCTGGAAGCGGGCCCAGCCGCGCGCCGTGGTCGCGTCTGTCGCGAAGGCGGGGGCACCGGCGACCGCGTCGACCGGCTCACCACAGGCCTCGGCAACCTGCAGGAGGGTGCGGTGACTCATCGAGCCGGTGAAGTGCAGGTGGAGATGGGCCTTGGGCAGCATCGACAGGTCGCGGCGGTCCACCGCGACGCCCTGTTCGCCGGACCGGTCGTCCAGCGGCACATCGATACCGGCTTCCATCTTGCAGGCACCCTAACACCGGGACGCAAACCTGCGCCGGAACGCGGAAGCGGGGCGGTGACCGATGTCACCACCCCGCTCCACCGGGAGTATGCAGACTCAGATAGCGGCCTCACCCCTCTCACCGGTGCGGACGCGGACGACCTCCTCGACCGGCACGACCCAGACCTTGCCGTCGCCGATGTTTCCCGAGCGTGCGGCCTGGCAGATGGTGTCGACGATGCTGTCGGCGTCCTCGTCCGTCACGACCATGTCGATCCGGATCTTGGTGACGAAGTCGATCTCGAACTCTTCGCCTCGGTAGACCTCCGTGTGGCCGCGCTGGCGGGCGTACCCGCTGACCTCGGTCACGGTCATGCCGCTGATGCCCAACCGTGCGAGCGCGATCTGCACGTCGTCCACGGCCTCCTCACGGAGGACTGCGGTGATGAGCTTCATGCCTTGACTCCCTCGTTCGTGTTGTTGCCGTCCGTGGCGGTTCCCTCGTCCTTGGGGACGATGAGCATGCGCTTGATGTTGTAGGACGAGTACTGCACCTTCGACAGGTCGTAGCCGATCTCAGCGTGCTCCGCGAGGTCGATGCCGCTGGTCTCGACAGCCGAGGAGACGCGAATCCCCATGGTGTGCTTGAGGAGCAGGGCGATCAGGTACGAGACCACGAAGGAGTAGACGAGCACGGACAGGGCGCCGAGCGCCTGACGGCCGAGCTGTGACAGGCCGCCGCCGTAGAACAGGCCGGCGGTGTCGGTGCCACCGGTGAGCGCCGGGTCGCCGAACAGGCCGATCGCGAGCGTGCCGATGAGGCCGCCGACCAGGTGGACGCCGACGACGTCGAGCGAGTCGTCGTAACCCCACTTGAACTTGATGGTGACCGCGTAGCAGCAGCCGACGCCGGCGAGGATGCCGATGAAGATCGCGCCGATCGGGTTGACCGTCGCGCAGGCGGGGGTGATGGCGACCAGGCCCGCGACGATGCCGGAGGCAGCGCCGAGCGAGGTCGGGTGTCCGTCGCGCAGGCGCTCGGTGAGCACCCAGGCGAGCATCGCGACACCGGCGGCGACCATGGTGTTGACCCATGCCAGCGCGGCGGTGCCGTTGGCGCCCAGCGCGGAGCCCGCGTTGAAGCCGAACCAGCCGAACCACAGCATGATGGCGCCGAGCATGACCAGCGTCAGGTTGTGCGGGCGCATGGGCACGCGGCCGAATCCGATGCGCTTGCCGAGCACGAGCACCAGGGCCAGGGCTCCGGCACCTGCGTTGATGTGGATGGCCGTGCCACCGGCGAAGTCGAAGGCCTGGATCGTGTTGGCGATGAAGCCACCCTTCTCAGCGGTGAATCCGTCGAAGGAGAACACCCAGTGGGCGGCGGGGAAGTAGACGAGCGTGGACCACAGGACCACGAAGGCGCACCAGGCCCCGAACTTCATACGGTCGGCCACCGCGCCTGCGATCAGGGCGACGGCGATGATCGCGAACGCCGCCTGGAACCCGACGAAGGCGTAGCCGGGGATGGTTCCGAACTCGGCATCCAGCAGCCCCTTGAGTCCGAGGTACTCGCCCGGGTTCCCGACGACGCCGCCGATCGAGTTGCCGAAGGCCATCGAGAATCCGTACAGCACCCACAGGACGCCGACAATCCCCGTGGTGATCACCGACATCATCATCATGTTCAGCACGCTCTTGCTGCGGACCATGCCGCCGTAGAAGAAGGCCAGCGCGGGGGTCATGAACAGCACGAGCGCGGCGCTGATCAGTACCCAGGCAGTATCGCCTGCACTGATTTCAAGGATTGTCATGTGACGAGCGTGCCGGTACGGGATTGCAACAAGGTTGTGCGTGTGTTACGGGAATGTAAGCGATTTCTACCGAATATTACAGCTGTGTTACAGATTGGAAACTGTCGGATCACCAGACCTGATCGATCAGCACTGCGGGCTGTCGAAACCCGTTGCCAGACGACGAACGGAGTTGGCAAGTTCGGTGATCGCGGCCTGACCGGCGGATGAATCGTCCGAGGTGCTGGAAGCCGCCATGGCGATTCCCACCTGGGTGCCGTCCGACAACCGGATCAGGCCGAACTGGCGGACGAGCAGGTCGCCGTTGGCCGTCTGGCCCCATGCGCCCCGGGAGTAGGTCAGCGGGAGGGTCTGGAGCCCCCAGGGGTCGTCCGACTGGTCGTTGAGCTTGCTGAGCGCCTTGTAGGTGTCGGCGTACTTGCAGGTGAGCACGCCCATGAGGAGCGACTGGTCCTCGAGTGACCAGGTGGTGTCGTAGGGCGGGGTCTGCTCCTGCTCCGACGAGGCGTCCACTGTGGTGTGGAAGTCGCCGTACGCGCGGAGCGCCTGGGTCGTCTTCGAGGCCGCCTCGTCGGCGGTGCCGAGGTAGGCCCACAGGGCCTCGTCGCCCGCTTGCGAGTTGTCGGCGAGCGCCCGGGTGAACATGTAGTCGAGTTGCTGGGGCTGGTTCGGCTCGTTGAGCACCGCCAGGGCGATGGGCACGTCGATGGTCTCGAACGCCTCGCCACCACGCAGGGTGCCGCCGTACCAGGTCTCCTGCTGGCGCGTGTACGGGTTCGTCGCCTGGTTGAGGGTGATGCCCAGCAGCACGTCGTACTTCTCCTCGATGCGGGCGATCTCCTCGTCGAGTTCGGGCAGGGCGGGGGCCGCCGAGAGCGCGGGCGGCGAGGCGAGCGGGCTGTGCAGGGTGGGAACCTCGGCTCGCGGGCTCTGGCTGGTGGGAGCCGGCGGGTTACCCGTATCGGGACGGGTGGCCCCGAACGCGATCGTGGTTATCAGGATGATGACGATGCCGATCACGAGCAGGCCGATGGGCGCGTGCCACCACCATCTCAGCCTCGACCGGACGCGGGCCGCGCGACTCCGCGCGCTAGCCTTGGGGCCGTCGGCCGGGGAGGGGGGGATGCTCAACGTGACCTCCTGCTCGGCCCTGACGGATATCGGCGGGAGCGTGCGCACCCACCGGCATACCGACCCGGACAAAATGGCGGGAGCATCACGCGCCTTCCTCCAAGTATGGCCGTGAACAGTAAAACTGGTGCAGCGGGGTAAGGGGGCTGACGACATGTTCTGCGCACACTGCTGGGCGCCGGTGGGGACTCACGATCGCACCTGCCGGGACTGCGGGGCCGATCTGACCGCCCCCGGCTCGGTGCGCCTCACTGATCCGCGCAGCATCCCGCGAGGGGTGGACGGCAGGCCCGTCGACCTCCTGGGAGGGTCCATGGCCGTGCAGGCCACCGGTGGCGATGCCGTGGCGGACGCCGTCCTCGCCCCGGACGAGACCTCGTCACCGGAGGTCACCGAACCAACTGTTCCCACACCGGACCTCCCTGCCCCCGGTCTGCCCACGCCGGAAGCGGCGGCTTCGGACGACACGTCCACCGAGTCCGAGGACGAGGTACCCCCGACCGTGCCATCGGCTCCTTCCCCGGCGGTGGTGGACTCGCCTCCTGCCTTCGACGCCCCGCCGGTGACGGCTGTGGCCGGTAGCGCCGGGGAAACGGGGCCGGCGGTCACAGGACCCGGCTGGTGGACGGGCGCCAAGGCCCGTGCGCTCGACCTCGGCCGCCGCGCGGGCGACGCGCGCCGGGAACTCGCACGACGACGCGCCGCCGCCGTGGCGGCCGTGAGCGCGGACGGACCGTCGGCCGACGACCTCGGCGCGGTGCGTCGTCCGGGCATGGTGCCCGGCCCCGGGGCCGGATCGACCACCGGCGAGGACGAGGCGGCCATAGGCACCGTGCTCACCTCCGAACTGCCCCGCACCGGGCGCGGGGACGCCGGGGACGACCTGAGCCTGTGGGACGACTACGGCGTCAGTGAGCTGGGGCGTGGGCCGCGGGTGGACCGCACGGCCAGCCCGCGTGAGCAGGCCAGGCAGCTGTTCGGCATCACCGCCAGGCCGACCGCCAAGGTTCTGGGGTTCACCGTGGTCCTGGTGGCCACGGTGGTGCTGCTCGTGACCCTGATGGGGCGCCTGCTCACCATGGACGCGTTCGTGATCGTGGAGGACACGCCCACGCCGTCGGACACCGCGACCGTCGCGGTCGAGGAATCGTCCGGGTCGGCGACGACCTCCGACGACTCGTCCACGGCCGGGACGACGACCACCGCCTCACCGGTGCGAGGCACCCCCTCGATGCTCGCCGGGGCCAAGGAGTGCGACCCGGGTGTGTGGGCCGGGCCGCAGACGTCGTGCGTGCTGGCCGGCGCGGTCGCCGCCGAGGTCGACACGACCATGACCGGCTCGGCCGAGGTCGAGGCGTTCAGCACCTCGTCCAACCGCACCTACAAGCTCGAATGCGTGGCCGACCGGGGCATCACCTGCACCGGGCTCGACGGCGTGGACGGCGTCTACGTCTGGATCGTGGTCTGACCCGGACGTCCGATCGCGGTCAGGCGGACCCCCTCGTCCGAGTCCCGTAGCCCGGCCCAGGGGCCGTCGATCCGGAACTGTGAGTAGGACGCCGTCGGGAACCATCGCTGGATGGTGTCGGCGTCCTGGGGTTTCGACGCCCAGGCGAGGTCGGCCGCGACCGTCGGGATGCCGGGGGAGTGCCCGACCACCAGCAGGCCTGTGATGTCGTCGTCGACCTCCCCGATCCGTCGGCGGATGGCGTCGGCCGTGCCCAGGTACAGATCGTCCAGGTACTCGACGGGAACGGGGCCGTCTCCGGGAACCCGCAGCCCGAGTGCCTCGACCGTCTGGCGCGTCCGGGCCGATGCCGAGCACAGCACGGATTGGATCCCGTGACCGGCCAGCTCCCGCCCGGCCTGCTGGGCCTCCTGCCAGCCGCGGGGGGCGAGCTCGCGGCCCCGATCACCCAGCGCACTGTGCGCGAGTGCCTTGGCGTGGCGCATGAGCACCAGCGTCCTGTTCATACCCCCGACGGTACCTGCAGCGGCCGAACGGCCACCACCAGATCGCGGACGATCGCCTGGTCGACGCGATGCCCGAAGGCGCGCCAGGGCTCCTCGTCGCGCACCTCGAGTCCCGCGTCCGCCAGCATCCCGACGAGATCGGCACGCCCGAGCGAGAGTGTGTTCCACGAGATGCCCATGGCTCCGCCCGGCCGGAGTTGGCGTGCCCACACGGGTACGGCCTCCGCCAGCAGTGCGGCGGCCGAGCGCGACGACTCCGAGCCGCGCCGCGCGCCGTGGACGACGCCGTAGGGGGCATCGGTCACGATCGCGTCGAACTGCCTCTTGCCGTAGAGCTCCGCCGAGGTGCGGGTGTCGCCCGTGAAGACCGTGAGCCGCAGCGTGGGCAGGCCGGGGTGCGCCGGCCGGTCGTGGGTCGGCTCGGCGAGGCGTACCTCGGCGTCGAGGCGGCGTCCCACCGTCCGCCCCTCCCGTCGGACCGGCGTCACACCGGCCGAGTGCTTGAGGCGCTTGGTGCGCAGGTACGTCTTGATGAACGCGGCCAGGGCGTCCACGGCCTTGTCGTCGGCCTCGACGCCGTACCCGTTGTGGCCGGCCACCCAGGCCGCCAGCAGCGTGGTACCGCGTCCGGCCAGTGGGTCCAGGACGTCCAGCGGGCCAGGCCGTGACACCTGCGACAAGGTGACGTGCAGCAGCAGGCGGGTGAACGACTCGTTGGTCTTGCCCTGGTACTTGGGAATCGTCAGCAGGTCGTCGTCCATCGCCTCGATGCTCGGGAGCCCGACCGGGCGCAGGAGGTCGCCCACGAGCTCGAAGGTGACCAGGCCGGACGACTGGGCGGCCAGGGCGAGCTCGTCCAGATCGTCGGCGTCGAAGCGCACGGCGCCGGCCCCGCACAGGTCGCTCGCGCGGATCCCGGAGGCCCAGGGGGCGGTGACGGCCAGCTCCGCGGCGGCGAGCGCCGGAGCGCTGTGCTGGTAGACGCGGTTGGCGGACGAGGCGAGCAGCGTCAGGTAGGCGGGCACGCGTCCATCCTGGCACGCACCGTCGGTTACCCTGTGGACGTGGGAAACAAGACCCTCCTCAAGGTTGCCCTGGTCTGCTACGGAGCCGCGATAGCCGTGCTGGTCCTGGCCCCTCGCGCCCCGCGGGAGGACGCGCACTGACCAAATGGGGTACCCCCCGTCCATGGCAGATTAGGCATTGCTACCCTCAACGACATGAGCACTGTTGTTGACCGCTTGTGCGACCGCTGCCTTGACGTGGTCGAGTCCTGCGACGCGCAGGGCGATTGTGTGGCGATGGGTCAGCTCGGGCGCGGCCAGTGCGGCACGGTGGCCGGCTTCCAGGGCGTCGACGACATGACCGTGAGTCGACGACTGTTCGACCTGGGGTTCGCCAAGGGCGTCGAGGTGGAACTCATCCGCCGGGCACCCCTCGGCGACCCCCTCATGTTCCGTGTCGGCAACAGCGACATGCTGCTGCGCCGGTCGGAGGCCGATCTCGTCGTGGTACGGGTGGCATGAGCGCCCACCATCACGGCGGTGGAACCGCCGTCGTCGAGGTGGGTGCCCGCAGGATCGCGCTGGTGGGCAACCCCAACGCCGGCAAGTCGACCCTGTTCAACGCTCTGACAGGCCTGTCCGCGAAGGTGGCCAACTATCCCGGCGTCACGGTCTCCCGGTCCGTGGGCTCCGTGGCAGTCGGCGACCAGCGCGTCGTCGTCGAGGACCTGCCGGGCACCTATTCCCTCGATCCCATCAGCCCGGACGAGCAGATCGTCGCGAGGGTGATCGAGGGCCACGAGGGCGAGTCGCCCGACGGCGTGGTCGTCGTCCTCGACGCCACCTCGCTGCGCCGTTCGCTCGGCCTGCTCGCCCAGGTGCAGCAGACCGGTCTGCCGACGCTCGTCGTGCTGACCTTCACCGACGAGTTGGCTCGCCGTGGCGGAGGCATCGACCTCGCCGCGCTGTCGGACGCGGTCGGCAACCAGGTGGTGCCGGTCACGGCGGGCAACCGCAACCAGTTGCACGATCTGATCGCGCAGTTGGACGATCCCTGCTGCTGGCGTGTCCCCGCCGTCCCCGCTCCCACCGACCCGGCGCAGGTCACCGGCTGGGTCGACTCCGTGCTCACCGCGGCCGGTTTCCGCATCCCGCAGGTGGACGCCCGCACCCGCCGCATCGACTCCGTGCTCCTGCACCCCGTGTGGGGCACCGTCATCTTCCTCGTCGCGATGGTCGTCTTCTTCCAGGTGATCTTCACCGTGGCCGCGCCCATCCAGGGTTGGATAGAGACCCTCTTCGGATGGCTCGCGACACTCGTCGACGAGTACGTCACCGTCGGCTGGCTCTCCGGTCTGCTCGCCGACGGGATCATCGGGGGCGTGGGCAGCGTGCTCGTCTTCCTCCCGCAGATCGCGTTGCTGTTCGCGATGATCGCGGTGCTCGAGAGCAGCGGCTACATGTCGCGGGTGGCGTTCCTCATGGACCGCGTCATGGGACGGGCCGGCCTGGAGGGCCGTGCCTTCGTCGCGATGCTGTCGTCCGTGGCCTGTGCGGTGCCCGGCATCATGGCCACCCGGTCGCTGCCCTCGGCGCGTGACCGGATCGCGACGATGATGACCGCCCCGCTCATGACCTGTTCGGCCCGGCTGCCGGTCTACACCATGCTGATCGCGATGCTCGTCCCCTCCGATGCGCGCCTGGGTCCCCTGGGCCTCCAGGGCCTCGTGATGTTCGCGATGTACCTGCTCGGCGCGGTGAGCGCCATGGGGGCGGCGTGGGTGTTCAAGTACGTGCTGCGCGGCAAGGGCCCGGCGCTGCCGTTCTACATGGAGATGCCCTCCTACCAGGCGCCCCGGCTGTCCGACATCGGGCACGCCGTCTGGGACGCCTGCGCGCACTTCGTGATGCGGGTCGGGCGCATCATCCTCGTCCTGACCATCGCCATCTGGGCGTTGCTGAGCCTTCCGGTCGCCTCCGACCAGGATCTCGCGACCGCCGGTGTCGATCCCACCGACGAGGTCGCGGTGGCCGAGTACCAGATCGACAACTCCGCGGCGGCGGCCGTCGGTAAGACCATCCAGCCGGTCTTCGAACCGCTGGGCTTCGACTGGCGTATCACCGTCGGCCTCCTGAGTGCCATGGGTGCGCGCGAGACGTTCGTGGCGACGATGGGTCAGATGGTCTCGGCCGACAACCCGGACGACCCGGGTTCGGCCCTCCAGGAGATGACCTGGATCTCCGGCCCCCACGCGGGGCAGAAACTGTTCACGCCGGGGGTGGCGGCCGCACTGCTGGTCTACTTCGCCTTCGCGTTGCAGTGCACCTCGACGATCGCGGTGCTGAAGCAGGAGTCCGGCGGCTGGAAGTGGCCGGTGATCGCCTTCGTCTACCTGACGGCACTGGCCTGGGTGAGCGCGTTGGTCGTCAAACTGGTCGTGGAGGCGGCGGTCGGCTGATGACAGCGCTGGACGCCGAGCAGGGCGCGGGCACCGTGGTCGCGTTGCACGCCGAGTCGGTACCGGGCGACGAGTTCGCGATGCGCTGGGTGATGGCGGACGGTCGGCTCGCCTCCGGTCGCCTCCTGGACGCACCAGGCGTGCTGGGCGGGCTGCTGCGCAGGCGGGTGATCGTCCGCGCCGTGGTCGAGCCCGGCGTCCTGTGGACGTGGCTGGGCGAACCACGCTGGCCCGAGCGCGGGCCCATCGTCCGCGACGCGATCGCGGACGCCGCGCGGGTGCCTGCCCAGTGGCGCATCGAACCCGCGGACGACGAGGTGCTCACCCTGGTCTCCCGGGATGTCGTCGAACGTGCGCTCGGCCCCTGGATCGCCTCGCACGGCGGGCACATCACACTGACGGACGCGGCACGCGACGTCGTGAACGTGAAGCTGGAAGGGACCTGCGTCCACTGCCCCGCGGCCGGCCTGACGATCCACGGTCGCATCCAGACGGTGATCGGGCAGCGTATGGGGCATCCCGTCACGGTCAATGCCACCGGGCTGGACGGCGGGCTCGCCGGTCGCGTCGTCCGGTGGCCGCGGCTCCTGCGCCGCTGAGTCGTTTCGACAAGCTCAACGGGCGTTTCGACAGGGCAGGGGCTCGTTTCGACAGGCTCAACGGGCGTTTCGGCGGGCTCAACGGGCGTTTCGACGGGCTCAACGGGCGTTTCGACAGGCTCAACGGGCGTTTCGACAGGGCAGAGAGTCGTTTCGACAGGCTCAACGGGCGTTTCGACGGGCTCAACGGGCGTTTCGACAGGCTCAACGGGCGCTTCGGACGGGCTCTGCGGGCGCCCCCACCCGGTCCCTGAGCTTGTCGAAGGGACGCCGCCGCCTACTGCAGGTCGACCTTGTGGTGCTCGTACGGGGTGCCCTTGGCGCGCTCGACGGACGCGCGGATCTCCTGCTCGGCCGCCTCGCGCCCGACCCAGGAGGCGCCCTCGACGCTCTTGCCGGGCTCCAGGTCCTTGTAGACCGTGAAGAAGTGCTCGATCTCCAGCAGCATGTACTGCGGGATCTTGTCGAGGTCGTCCAGATGGTTGCGACGCGTGTCGGCGGTCGGGATGCACAGCACCTTGTCGTCGCCGCCCATCTCGTCCTGCATCTGGAACATGGCCACCGCGCGGCACTCGATGAGACAGCCGGGGAAGGTGGGCTCGGCCACGATCACCATCGCATCGAGCGGGTCACCGTCCTCACCGAGGGTGCCCTCGATGAACCCGTAGTCGTACGGGTATTGAGTGGAGGTGAACAGCGTGCGGTCCAGGCGGATGCGACCGGTGTTGTGATCCATCTCGTACTTGTTCTTCGTGCCGCGGGGGATCTCCACTGTCATGTCGAATGTGATGCCCGCATTCGGGGCGTCCTCGACCTTGCGGAAGTCGTCGATCACAGGAACCGTCCTTAGGATGTGAACTACTGACACAACAGGCTATCCGCTTGGGAGGGGACGAGTGGAATCTCGTGCGCCGAGGCGCCCTATCGGACGGTGGCGCCTGCGGGCGGGATGGGCCGCCTGGGGGTGTGCGGTTGCCCTGCTCGCCGCCGGAGTCCTCGCCGCGTCGGGGCCGCTGGCCCGGCAGCAGGGGTGGCTGGTGGACGGGGGGTCGTCCACGATCGCTCCCGAGATCGTCGAGCGCCTGCAGCCCGAGCCCGAACGTCTCGGCGCCGGGGTCGCGGGTACGGCTGCCGAGCCCGCATACACGTCCGCGAGCGCGAGCGACGTCCAGCAGGCGATGGCCGCGAATCCCCCCGAACTGTCCGGGGACTACTCGGGCGCCGTAGCCGACCTCGCCGGCGGCGACCTCGACTACGACCTGTCGGCCACCCAGCCGCTCATCCCCGCGTCCACGCTCAAGATCATGACCGCGGTCGCGGTGCTGGACGCGTTGGGGCCCCAGCACACGTTCGCGACCACCGTGGTGAGCACACAGACCGGCATGATCGTGCTCGAGGGCGGTGGCGACCCGCTGCTGTCGTCGACGCCCACCAGCTACGCCAGTTCCTCGACGATCGATCTTCCTTCGACCCAGCAGCTCGCACAGGCGACCGCCGACGCCCTGAAGGCCCAGGGCGTGGCGCAGGTGACCCTCGGCTACGACGACTCGCTGTTCACCGGCGACACCTGGCACACCGACTGGCCCGAGGACGACCGGGAGTTCATCGCACCCGTGACGGCGCTCGTGGTGGACGAGGGCGCGTCCTCGCCCGGCCTCGACTCCCCGTCGTCGGCGGCCGCCGAGGTGTTCGCGGACCAGTTGCGCGCCGCGGGGATCGAGGTCGACGGTGATCCGGTGCCCGCATCGGCGGCCGGCGGGGAACAACTGGCGCAGGTGGCCTCGGCGCCGCTGTCGCTCCTCGTCCAGGAGATGCTGACGCACTCGGACAACTACATCGCCGAGGTGCTGCTGCGCCAGGTCGCGCTCGCCGCAGGTGAAGCGGGGAGCTTCGACGGCGGAGCGAGCGCACTCGTGGCCTCGTTGGAGGAACTCGGCCTGTGGCGCGAGGGCCAGGTGATCGTCGACGGTTCGGGGCTGTCGGCGAACGACCGGCTCACCACGCAGGCGCTGGTGAGTGCGCTGCAGCTCGCGGCGTCCCGCGACGATCTCGCCGACATCCTGGCCGCCCTGCCCGTCGGGTGCGCCACCGGCACGCTCGTCAACCGGTTCACCGACGACCAGAGCACCGCCGGGCGGGGCATCGTGCGCGCGAAGACCGGCACCCTCGATCAGGTGGCGTCGCTGGCCGGATACACCCCGACGAGCGACGGCGGGCTCGTGGCCTTCGCGTTCATAGGAAACGGCATACCGAGTGATCAGGACGCTCGTCCCTGGCTCGATCACGTGGCCTCCGCCCTGGCCGACTGCGACTGCGCCGCCTGAGCCCCGGCCGGACGTGACCGTTCCCCGTCCCGGACGCCTTCCCGCTCGCCGGCTCCGCGGCCCGACCGGGAAGGCCCCGCGCCATGGGCGCTGCGTAGGCTGTGGGCATGGGAGCGCTGCCGTGGATCGACTGGGACGCCGCCGAACGAGTGGGTGCCGCCCTGGTGCCGCCGGGGCCGAAGGCCGAACGCGGCGAGATGGACGCGGTGGTGGCCGAGCTCAGGAGGGACGCGTCCCGTGCGACCCGCGTCATCGCGCGGGTCTCGGGACTGCCGGAGACGAGCGATGCTTCGGAGCTGGTCGTCGACAGGCGCACCCTCGTGCGCGCCAACGTCCGCACCGGGCGGGCCATGCTCGCCGAACTCGACCAGGGGGACAGACCGGGAACCCTCGAACGGATAGCCGGCCGGGGGCGCGGGGCGACCGTGGGCGCGGCTCTGGCGGTGCTCGGCTCGCGGGTGCTGGGCCAGTACGACCCGTTCGCCCCCCGGCCCGTGCTCATGTTGTCGGCGCCGACGATCCTGGCCGTCGAACGCCATCTCGGCGTCGTGCCGCGTGATTTCCGCATGTGGGTCGTCCTGCACGAGCAGACCCATCGGGTGCAGTTCGCCAACGCACCCTGGCTGCGTGACCACGTGGTGGGGCTCGTCCGGCGGGTCGTCCTGGCCGAGGCCGAGTCGGAGCCGTTCTGGAACGAGCTGGCCTCCCGCCTCGCGGGCATCCGCCGCGATCGTGAGGAAGGCCGCCCCTTCAGCCTGCGCGTGATGGACGCGGTGTCGTCCTCGCAGACCGTCGCGGCGATGGACGACATGACCGCGGTGATGTCGCTCGTGGAAGGGCACGCCGACGTCATGATGGACCGTGCGGGTCCCTCGGTGATCCCCACGGTGCGCACCATTCGTGCTCGTTTCGACCAGCGGCGTTCCCAGGGCGGCATCACGGGCCTGATCAACCGGCTGCTGGGGCTCGACGCCAAACTGGCCCAGTACTCCGACGGTGCCGAGTTCTGCCGGCGGGTCATCGACGCGGTCGGGGTGGAGGGGCTGAACAGTGCGTTCTCCTCGGCGTCGCGTCTGCCGTCCCTTCCCGAACTGTTGCACCCCGAGCAATGGCTGGCGCGCGTCCACCCGAGGGCGTCCACGGCGGCCGGCGATGGCCAGGCGTGAGCTCGGCCCGGCCGGCCTGGCCGTCGTCCAGGCGGTCGAGCCGTGGACGCGCTCCGGCCGCGTACGGGTGGCCTGCTCGGGCGGCCCGGATTCGCTGGCGCTCGCCGCGGCGGTCGCGCACCTCGCGGGCAGGGATGCCTCGTTGGCCTTGCGGGCCGAGGCACTGACCGTCGACCATGGCTTGCAGGCCGGCTCGGCCCGGGTGGCCGACGATGTCGCCCGGCGCCTGGACGATCTCGGGCTGCCCACGCGCGTCGCCGCCGTCACCGTCGATCGTGCCGACCCGGCGGGCCTCGAGGCCGCCGCGCGCACCGCCCGGTACGCGGCGCTGTCCACCGGTCTGGTGGACGGGGACGTCGTCCTGCTGGGTCATACGCTGGACGATCAGGCCGAGACCGTGCTCCTGGGGCTGGCGAGGGGATCGGGGACGCGGTCCTTGGCGGGTATGGCCCCCGGCGTCGCCCTGGCGTCCGGCGCCCTGCTCGTCCGGCCCCTGCTCGGGCTGCGGCGCGCCACCACCGCGGATGCCTGCGCGGAGTGGGGTCTGCCCGCCTGGCATGATCCGCAGAACCTGGAATGCCGCTTCGCCCGCGTCCGCGTGCGGGAACGGGTGATGCCCGTGCTGGAGGCGGAGCTGGGGCCGGGTGTCGCCGAGGCGCTCGCCCGGACCGCCGAACTGGCCAGGGCGGACGCCGACGAGCTCGACGCCGTGGCGGCGCGTGTCGTCGGCTCGCGCGACGGTACGCCGCAGGAGTTGCCGGTGCCGTCCCTGAGCGGGCTGCCCGAGGCCATCGGCGGCCGTGTGCTGCGCCGCTGGCTCATCGGTCTGGGCGTTCCCGAGCCGTCCTTCGGCCATGTCCGCGCGGTGCGGGCACTGGTCACCGACTGGCACGGACAGGCGGGGGTCGATCTGCCGGGCGGGATCCGGATCGTCCGGGAGCGTGGGGTGCTGCGGCAGGGACCTCGGGATGATGGGTAAGGTGTGCCTGTGGATGCAGCGGATATCTCGCAGGACCTCGAACACGTGCTGAAGACCTCGGACGAGGTCGCGACCCGGGTGGGTGAGCTCGCGCAGCAGGTCGACACGGACTACGCGGGACGCGATCTGCTCATGGTGGGCGTCCTCAACGGCGCCATGATGGTGATGTCCGATCTCATGCGTGCGATGAAGTCGCACTGCACGGTCGACTGGATGGCCATCTCGTCCTACGGGTCGGGGACGAGGAGTTCCGGCGTCGTCCGTATCCTCAAGGACCTCACCACAGACATCTCCCAGCGCGACGTCCTCATCGTGGAGGACATCGTCGACACCGGCCTCACCCTCAGCTACCTCGTGCAGAACCTCAAGTCGCGCGAGCCCGCCAGCCTCGAGATCCTCACCATGTTCCGCAAGCCCGACGCGCTGACGACCAGCGTCGACGTCCGCTACGTCGGTTTCGACATTCCCAACGAGTTCGTCGTCGGTTACGGGCTCGACTTCGCGGGCCGGTACCGCAACCTCCGCGATGTCGCGACGCTGGCACCGCACGTCTACAAATAGGGACGATCACGGCGCTCCGCGCGTCGTCGCCGGTCGGTCCGGGTACTCACTCGCATGACCCTGGCCCATGAGAAAGTGGGCCCACAGATTGCCGAGGAGTCGCCATGCCGGATCCGTCGCCCCACGACGAGCTCGACCCGACCGCCCCGCCCGTGTTCGCGGAGGTCGAGGTGGTCGACGTCGTCGACGGTCAGGAGCCGGACGACGACATCGCGTGGAGTCTCGAGACGGGTTTCCACGACGAGACCGGAACGGTCCGCGTCTGGACCGATGTCGACGGCAATCCGGAGCGTGTGCAGTTGGCCCGCTACTGGCGTGACCAGGTTCAGCGCGTCCCGCTCGAGGCGATGTTCGCCGACGTCTTCATGCAGATCAACATCCTGCTCGGATCGGATGCCGCGAGCCCTCCCGACCCCCGGCTTCCCCCGTCCGACGAGCTGCTGTCCCGCGAACTGGTTGCCGAATGCAACTCCCGGATGGCCGAACTGGCCGAACGCCTCAAGCAACTCGACGAGACCGGCGAGGGCTATCCGGTCGTCGAGGGCCAGGGATGCGAGGGAAGCGCCGAAGACGGCAGGGTGCGCCTGCGCCTCACCGTGGCCGGCACCCTCGACTCTGTCGCGTTCGACCCGAAGTGGCTGAAGGACGCGTCCACCGCCGTCGTGTGCCGGGCGGTCATCGAGGCCCACCGGGACGCACGGGGCGGATTCGTCCCTCCGGTGATCCGCGCGGGTGAGCGGGCACACATAACCGATGAGCTGTTCTCGATAAGCAGACGGATAGAGCAGGCCGCAGCACGTGGGATCGCCGGCGTGCGGCAGGCCAGCCCTGAGGAAGTGGCGGCCGTGATGGCGGAGGAGAACCGATGAGCACCACAGCGACCTGGCCCGGCGTCTGGGCCGCATGGGAAGCCCTGCGGGACACCGTCGACGCGGTGCGGAAACGAGATGAGGACGCTGCGCAGGCCTACATGCGCGAGCAGGCCGCCAAGCTCGCAGCGGGCGTGTCCACGGCTCAGAGGATCTACGACGTGGCCCGGGTCGCGGCGGGGGTCCCGAACCCGCTGGCGTCCGGGGCAGTGATCGTGTCGGGGATCGTCCTGGCGCGCAGGAAGGCTGCGCAGCGTGAGTTCTCGGAGGAGACAGGTGAAGCCGCTACCGCAGGCCACACCGCGGACGCGTCTGTCGCGGGGCTGCTCGTGGAGATCGATGGAATCCTGAGCAGCGATTACAGGATCGGCCGCGACACGCCGACCACGTT
This sequence comes from Brooklawnia cerclae, assembly GCF_011758645.1. Taxonomy (NCBI): domain Bacteria; kingdom Bacillati; phylum Actinomycetota; class Actinomycetes; order Propionibacteriales; family Propionibacteriaceae; genus Brooklawnia; species Brooklawnia cerclae. The sequence goes on from NZ_JAAMOZ010000001.1 coordinate 216,572, forward strand.
CGATCGATTGTCCGACCGGTGGAACACGATCAGCCAGGACACGGCTGCGCTCCGTGAGGAGATCAACACCTACGGGACGTCGCCGTCATGGCAGGCTGCTGTGAGCAGCGCCAGCTATGCGGCCGCTGTCGAACCGCAGCTGCGTGCCCTCGAAGGGCTCCAGGGTCTGGCCGCGAACAACAAGACGGTGACCGCCGGGGTGGCGACGCTTCAAGGGGCCATCTACGCGTCGGCGAAGGCCACGCTGATGGGCAGCGAACAGTTCATCGCGATCCACGGGGCGATCAGTGTCGCACAGAGCAGCAGCGGGCAGTTGTACCACGGGACGCTGACCGCGCGGGAGACACTCACGACGCTCAAGACATGGCTCGACAACGGCGCACGGCAGACCTGGGTGTGGCCCTCGGTCTTCCTGTCGATCGACCTGGCGGCGACCGTCAGCGACGTGTCGGCCGCGATCGGCGGGCAATGGCCCGGAATCGGGGATGGCGGGCAACAGGCCGAGGAGCAGCCCGTGCTCACCGAGGTGCAGGAGCGCGACTTCAGCCTGCGCACCGGTGTGGCGATGGAAGCCGGCGATTCTGTGGATCTCGGATAGCGGTCGGGAAAGACGCGGCTGTGCGCGTGACCGCGGGACGCGGGCATGCTCGCGAGGCTGGTTCCCTGAGAACAGGATGTGTCATGAAACGTGGTCAGCCGGTCTCGATCGTGTTGTCGGGCCTGATGATTTCGGTGCTGTTGGCTGGGTGCGGGCTGCTTGTGCCCGATGGAGGGAATTCGCAGGAGCCTTTGTTGCCTGCGGATGATGCGGTGGCTGATGTTGAGGCGATCGTGGCCGAAGCGGGGGTTTCGGTGGTAGCCGGGGTGTTGCTCTCGGTGTCGGCCGATCCGATGTACGAGAACGGCCTGTACGAGTTCTTGCAGGTTTACACAGGCACTGGCAACGAGATCGCGGTGTGGTCGGCGGACAGTGATGGCGTGTCGAGTGAGCCGGAGTCGGTGCGAACGTTCGCGGGTCCCGGGGTTCCGGTCGATGCGCTCGATGTCGAGGGCATGGTTGCCTCCGCGCGGGAACTGCGGGAGACCGTTGATGGGTGTGATGAGGCGACGGTGGAGTTGTCGTCGGTTCCTTCTGGTGCGGTGGCGCGTTGGGCTTCGTGCAGTGATGGGGGGCTGTCGCAGTATGTGCCTGGGACGGCCACGTTGGACGGTGAGGTCGTGCCCGATGTTTTCGATCCTGCGAGCGCTGAGGGTGTCGCGAGTCTGGTGGATGTGGTCCGGCGTGTGTATGGGACGACGTCGGTGCTCGACATGGTGCAGGGCACACCTGTGTTGGGGGCCGGGGAGAACAATGTGTCGATTCTGGTGACTGGTATGCCGATCGATGACATGGAGTGCACGCCGGTGTTTTCGGTGACCAGTTCGTATTCGGATACCGGTGAGGTGGTGGTGCCGGTGAGCCCTTCGTGTGGGGTGGCGGACTATCCGCCGGATAAGGGCTTGGTGGCGTTTGATCTGGGGTCGTTCGATCCGGCTGGGCTGGCTGGTGTGTGGTCGGCGATGAATGAGGCCGGGTTTGCGACCGAGGACATGTCGGGTTTGCATTTCTTCAGTTCGGACGGTCGCATGCTGATTGTTCGGACGAGTCCCAATGATCCGGGGGACGAGGGCTGGGAGACCACGATTGCCGCGAGTTGACGCCGTCGGGGCCATGAGGGTCGGCGGCGTCGAATGGCAACTATGGGGACGATGCGAACTGCTCGCGCCTGCGTGCGTGAGATCGCGTAGTTGGGTTTCGTGAGGACGAGGTGATGCTATGGGTTGTCGTCGGGCGGTTGCTGTCGTGTCGTTGTGCCTGATGCCGGTGCTGCTGCTGGCCGGTTGTGATGTGGTGCCTGATTCGGCGGATTCGCCGGAGACGACGTCTCCGGACGGTGCGGTGGCACAGGTGCAGGCGATCGTGGCGGCGACAGGGGCCTCGACGGTCGGTCAGGTCTGGGTGAACGTATCGCCCGATCCCAGTGGGGCGGATGCGCTGTGGGAGTCTGCCGTGGTCTATACGCAGATCGGTGGCGAGACCGTGAACTGGCGCGTGGGCAGCGACGGGGTGTCGAGTGAGCCGGACTCGGCCTTCTCGTTCGCTGGTCCCGGGGTTCCGGTCGACGAGCTTGATGTCGAGGGCATGGTTGCCTCCGCGCGCGAGTTGCACGAGACCGAGAGCGAGTGCGATGACGCGACGGTCTACGTGTCCACGGTTCCCTCCGGCGCGACAGCACGCTGGGCCCGGTGCCGCAAGAACGGGTTGGACCAGTACGTTCCCGGGACGGCCACGTTGGACGGTGAGACGGTGCCGGACGTCTATGACCCGACCAGCGCTGAGGGTGTCGCGAGTCTGGTGGATGTGGTCCGGCGTGTGTATGGGACGACATCGGTGCTCGATGTGGTGCAGGGCACACCTGTGCTGGAGGCAGGGAACAACAACGTGTCGACTCTGGTGACTGGTATGCCGATCGATGACATGGAGTGCACGCCGACTCTGTCGGTGACCAGTTCGTACACCGATACCGGTGAGGTGGCCGTGCCGGTCATCTCTTCGTGTGGGGTGGCGGATTATCCGCCGGATTCGTCGCTCACGGTGTTTGATCTGGCGTCGTTCGATCCGGCTGGGCTGGCTGGTGTGTGGTCGGCGATGAATGAGGCCGGGTTTGCGACCGAGGACATGTCGGGTCTGCATTTCTTCAGTTCGGACGGTCGCATGCTGATTGTTCGGGCGAGTCCCAATGATCCGGGGGACGATGGCTGGGAGACCACGATTGCCGCGAGCTGACGCGGCCGGGGCGTCGACGCCGCATTGCCCTCGGCCGGTGGCGTCCGCACGTGCGCCAGGTCGGTCGGGACGGCAGACGTCCGGTCATGCGCGCCGGGAATCGTGTCGTCGGACGGCGAAGATGAGGAAAGCCGAGGCTAGCCTGAGTGTCAGGCATCGGTGACGACTGGCCGTAGGGCCGAAACAGTAGGAGAAAGGGAGCCATGTCGAACCAGAATCACGACCCCTATTCGCCGGGCCAAGACGGCCAGGGCCAGCAGCCGGGCCAGTACGGCCAGCAGCCGGGGCAGTACGGTGCTCAGCCGGGCTATGGTGCTCAGCCGGGGCAGTACGGGCAGCAACCCGGGCAACAGGGTCAGTCCGGTCCCTACGGGCAGCAGCCGGGGCCCTACGGCGGGCAGACGGGGCAGTACGGGCAGCAGGCCGGTCAACCGGGTCAGTACGGAGCTCAAGCAGGTCAGTACGGTCAATCCGGTCAATATGGGCAGTCGGGCCAGTACGGGCAGCAGCCAGGGCCCTATGGCGCCCAGCCCGCGGCCGGATACAACCCGGCCGCCGCGCAGTTCAGCACCCCGTACAACGGGCAGACGCCTCCCCCCAGCAAGAAGGGGAAAGGGCCGCTGATCGCGATCCTGATCGTCGCCGTTGCCGTGATCGCCGGTGTCATCTGGGGATTCACGCGCGCCGGTGATTCCCCCACCGCCGACTCCTCCTCGACCACCGGCACGGAGACGACTTCGGCCACCGACACCCAGACCACCACCGAGCCCACCTCAGGCGGCACGGCCATCGACGAACTCGAGGTCGGTCAGTGCATCCAATTCGTCGAGGTGCCCGGGGCGACCACGGATGCCAACGGCGACATCGATGTCGACCATCGCGTCGTCGACTGCGGCTCGTCGGGACAGTTCAAGTTCCAGGTGGGTCTCATCACCGACGGCACCGAGACATGCTCGGCGGGCGACTACGCGACGTACTACCAGCCGAGCCTGTTCGGCAACGGCCGCGTCCTGACGCTGTGCGTGGGACCTGTGTTCGAGGACGCCCATTGCTACGCCTATGACGACACCGAGTATTTCGTGGACGTCGCATGCACCGACGCGAACGCGGCCTTCAAGATCGGCGGCGTCCTTGCCGGCACCGACTCGTCGACATGCCCCTACCCGGAGGCCGACTACAACTACATCGTGCCGGAGCCTGCCCCCGGCAGGGTCTACTGCGTCGTCGAGGTGTCGTGACACGCGGTCAGCGAGCCTGAGCACCGCGTTCCCGCGCCGATGCGCGGTGCGTCCCTAGGATGGACGGAGGCTCAACGGTCGCGAGGGGAAGGAACTCATGCTCGAATCGGAACGGCCCGGCCTGGAAGCGGCCGGATCGGAAGAGGAGCAGTCGGACGACAGGCCAGGCTTCGATCCGCCGTCCGGCTACGACCCCGATCGCATCGAGGCCGCGGTACGCGAGTTCCTCATCGGTATCGGTGAGGATCCGGATCGTGACGGGCTTCGCAACACGCCCCGTCGCGTGGCACGGGCTTGCGGCGAGTTGTTCGCGGGCCTCGGCAAGGACGGACGGACGCTGCTCGAGACGACCTTCGACATGTCGCACGACGAGATGGTCATCATTCGCGACATCTCCGTGCAGAGCTTCTGCGAGCACCATCTGCTTCCTTTCCAGGGGGTGGCCCATGTGGCCTACATCCCGCCGCCCTCGGGACGCGTGACCGGGCTGAGCAAGATAGCCAGGTTGGTGGACGTCTACGCCAAGCGCCCCCAGGTGCAGGAACGTCTGACCACCGAGGTCGCAGACGCGCTCGTCGAGTACCTGGGTGCCCGTGGGGTGCTGGTCGTGATCGAGTGCGAGCATCTGTGCATGACGATGAGGGGTGTCCGTAAGCCGGGCAGCAGGACCGTCACCTCGGCGGTCCGTGGGCAACTGCGCAATCCGGCCACCCGCGCGGAGGCGATGAGTCTGATCGCCTCACGCCCATGACGACGGACGCTGCCGAAAACACCGGCAGGATGCTCGTGATGGGCGTGGTCAACGTCACGCCCGACTCGTTCTCCGACGGGGGACGCTGGTTCAGCCATCATGACGCCGTGGCGCACGGCCACGAGCTGTTGAACCAGGGCGCCGACATGCTCGACATCGGAGGCGAGTCGACGCGCCCGGGCGCCACGCGTCCCTCCCAGGACGAAGAACTCCGCCGGGTGCTGAGCGTGGTCCGCGACCTCGCGGGCACCGTGCCGCTCAGCATCGACACGATGCGGGCCGAGGTGGCCAGGCAGGCCATCGACGCCGGGGCGACCATCGTCAACGACGTGTCGGGCGGGTTGGCCGATCCCGGGATGCTCTCGTTGGTCGCGAGCAGCGGGGTCGACTACATCTGCCAACACTGGCGGGGGCACGGGGCGGTGATGAACCGCTTGGCGACCTATCAGGATGTCGTCGCCGAGGTACTGGTTGAACTCACGGCGCGCGCCCGGGCCTGTGCGGACGCCGGGATCGACCCGGGCCGGGTCGTCATCGATCCCGGGCTGGGCTTCGCGAAGGCCGCCGAGCACGACTGGCTCATCCTCGCGCACCTGGACGAGTTCGTCTCCCTGGGGCACCGGGTGCTGGTGGGGGCGTCCCGCAAGCGATTCCTGGGCGGAGTGCTGGGCGGACGCGAGCCCCTGGGTCGCGACGCAGCCACCGCAGCCGTCTCGGTGGTGTGCGCACAGAACGGCGTGTGGGCGGTCAGAACCCATGAGGTTCGGGCGCAGCGGGACGCGATTGCCGTTGTGGAGCGCCTCAAACGGGCCAGGGGGCTGTGAATCGACCCCGCCGCCGATGTGGTCGTCCCCGGGGCGGGTAGCCTCGCCACATGGGCGACGGGACAATGGGCACCATCAGACTATTGGGGCTCGAGGCGATAGGGCGGCACGGTGTGCTTCCCAGTGAGCGCGAGCAGGGGCAGCCGTTCGTCGTGGACGTGTCGGTGGAGGTGCCGATGCCCGTTGACGACGATCTCGGGCAGACCGTCGACTATTCGGCGTTGGCCACCGAAGTGGTGGGCATCGTCGAGGGTCGTCCCGTCGACCTGATCGAGACCCTGGCGGCGATGATCGCCGATCGGGTGCTCGAGGATTCACGAATCAGGACTGTCGAGGTGACTGTGCACAAGCCCGCAGCCCCGATCGCAGCTGATTTCAGGGACGTGTCGGTGACTATTTCGAGGAGCAATCATGAGTGACGCATTCCCCATCGACGTCGATACCCTCGGCAATCTCAAGCCCCTGAACCAGGTTGTGTTCAGCCTGGGCTCCAACCAGGGAGATTCCGTGGACATCCTGCAGGCCGCTGTCGATCGGCTCGCAGAAACCCCGAACCTGATCGTCGTCGACGTATCGCCGGTCTATCTGACCAAGCCTGTCGGCAATGTCGACCAGCCTGATTTCTACAACGCCGTGCTGATCGCCGACTCCACTCTCGAACCGACGACGCTGCTGGAACGTGCGAATGCCATCGAGCAGGCATACGGCCGCTATCGCGATCCAGGAAATCCCGGCGGGCCCCGCACACTGGATATCGACCTCATCGTGGTCGGGCAGCGCACCAGTGACACGGAGGCATTGAAGTTGCCTCATCCGCGTGCACACGAACGCGCTTTCGTCCTCGTCCCGTGGCTCGACATCGATCCGCGGGCAAGTCTTCCGCAGGGACGTGTGGACGATCTCGTGGCCACCATGGACACCTCTGGTGTTCGCCGACTGGATGATGCACGAATCATGAAACCGTGAGAGACCCGAAAAAATCATTGGCAATCATGCACTGTTCGGCTTTGCGGAAAGCCTTCTTTGCGGCACAATGGTTTCGCAATCGACGAAATGGCTTGATTGCAAAGACGGGAGGAAATTCATGGCTCAGCGTGTCGAGTACATTCTTGTAGACGATCTCGACCAGACCGCCGCCGACGAGACGGTTCGTTTCTCACTCGACGGTGTCAACTATGAGATCGATCTTTCAAGCGCGAATGCAGCCCGACTGCGTGAGGGACTGGCGGGCTATATCGGTTCGGCTCGCCGCAATGGCGGACGTCGGGCCCGCGCGGCAGCGTCCACCAAGGCGCCCACGGCGACGCAGATCAGGGCCTGGGCGGCAGACAACGGATTCGACGTCAGCGCACGCGGTCGCGTCCCTGCCAATATCCGGGCGGCTTACGAGCGCGCCCACGCCTGAGATCAGGGTCTGGGCGCCGTCCTCCGGGGCGAGCGCCCGGCCCCGACCATCAGCCACCAGCGAACGCCCGGAACAACCGCTCCTCGGGGTGGGTTACTAGACTTGTCGTAAGTCCGGCAGAGTCCAACTGCGGGGCACCCTGAGGCTCATCCGAGCCAACTTGAGGAGTCGAATGTTCGAGCGTTTCACTGATCGGGCGCGCCGGGTGGTGGTCTTGGCCCAGGACGAGGCCAAGATGCTCAACCACAACTACATCGGCACGGAACACATTCTGCTCGGCCTCATCCACGAGGGTGAGGGTGTCGCCGCAAAGGCCCTTGAGCAGATGGGGATATCACTGGAGGCTGTACGCGAGCAGGTCGAGGAGATCATCGGTCACGGCCAGTCGCAGCCGACGGGGCACATCCCCTTCACGCCGCGGGCCAAGAAGGTCCTGGAGCTCTCGCTGCGCGAGGCGCTCCAGATGAACCACAGCTACATCGGCACGGAGCACATCCTGCTCGGTCTCATCCGTGAGGGTGAGGGCGTCGCGGCGCAGGTGCTCATCAAGCTGGGCGCCGACCTCAATCGCGTCCGCAACACCGTCCTGCAGCTGCTGAGCGGCTACCAGGGCAACCAGGAGGGCCAGCCGATCACGTCAGGAGCCCCTGAGATGGAATCGTCCCGCGGTGCGGCCACGGTGCTCGACCAGTTCGGCCGCAATCTGACCCAGGCCGCTCGCGAGAACCGGCTCGACCCGGTGATCGGGCGGCAGACCGAGATCGAGCGCGTCATGACGGTGCTCTCCCGCCGGACGAAGAACAACCCGGTCCTGATCGGGGAGCCCGGCGTCGGCAAGACCGCCATCGTCGAGGGCCTCGCTCAGCGCATCGTCCGTGGCGACGTGCCTGAGACCCTGCGCGACAAGCAGATCTACACCCTCGATCTCGGTGCGCTGGTGGCGGGCTCCCGCTACCGCGGCGACTTCGAGGAACGCCTGAAGAAGGTGCTGAAGGAGATCAAGAACCGCGGCGACATCATGCTGTTCATCGACGAGATCCACACCCTGGTGGGTGCGGGTGCCGCCGAGGGCGCGATCGACGCGGCGTCCATCCTGAAGCCGATGCTGGCCCGTGGCGAACTGCAGACCATCGGGGCGACGACCCTCGAGGAGTACCGCAAGTACATCGAGAAGGACGCCGCTCTGGAGCGCCGGTTCCAGCCGATCCAGGTCGCCGAGCCGTCGATCGCCATGACGATCGACATCCTCAAGGGTCTGCGCGACCGCTACGAGGCTCACCACCGCGTCACCATCACCGACGAGGCACTGACCGCCGCGGCCAACATGGCTGATCGCTACGTGCAGGATCGTTTCCTGCCCGACAAGGCGATCGACCTGATCGACGAGGCCGGCGCCCGCATGCGCATCCAGCGGATGACCGCCCCGCCCGACCTGCGCGAGTTCGACGAGAAGATCGCCGGCGTCCGCATCGAGAAGGAGGCGGCGATCGACTCGCAGGACTTCGAGCGTGCCGCGGGGCTCCGCGACCAGGAGAAGCGCCTGCTGACCGCCCGCGCCGAGCGCGAGAAGGCCTGGAAGGAGGGCGACTCCGACACCCCGGCCGTGGTCGGTGAGGAGCAGATCGCCGAGGTGCTCGCCAGTTCCACCGGCGTGCCCGTCGCGCGGCTGACCGAGGAGGAGTCGACGCGGCTGCTGCGCATGGAGGACGAGCTGCACAAGCGCTACGTCGGCCAGGAGGAGGCCGTCAAGGCCCTCGCACGGTCGATCCGCCGCACGCGTGCCGGGTTGAAGGACCCGAAGCGCCCGTCCGGTTCGTTCATCTTCGCCGGCCCCTCGGGCGTCGGCAAGACCGAGCTCACCAAGGCACTGGCCGAGTTCCTGTTCGGGGACGAGGACGCGCTCATCACGCTCGACATGTCCGAGTACTCCGAGAAGCACACCGCGTCGCGGATGTTCGGCAGCCCGCCCGGCTACGTCGGATACGAAGAGGGCGGCCAGCTCACCGAGAAGGTGCGCCGCAAGCCGTTCAGCGTCATCCTGTTCGACGAGATCGAGAAGGCGCACCCCGACATCTTCAACTCGTTGCTGCAGATCCTGGACGAGGGCCGTCTGACCGACGCCCAGGGCCGCGTGGTCGACTTCAAGAACACGGTCATCGTCATGACGACCAACCTCGGCAGCCGCGACATCTCGAAGGGCGTCTCGCTCGGGTTCTCCCGTGCGGGCGATGCCGAGACCAGCTACGAGTCGATGAAGTCGAAGGTGAACGAGGAACTGAAGCAGCACTTCCGCCCCGAGTTCCTCAACCGCGTGGACGAGACGATCGTCTTCCACCAGCTGACGCCGGCCGACATCGAGCACATCGTCGACCTGATGGTTGCGGAGATCGAGCACCGTCTGGCCGATCGTGACATGGGCATCGAGCTCACGCCCGCGGCCAAGGCCCTGATCGCCAAGCGCGGGTACGACCCGGTTCTCGGCGCCCGGCCGTTGCGCCGCGCGATCCAGCGCGACATCGAGGATCCGGTGGCCGAGCAGATCCTGTTCGGCAATCTGCTCCCCGGCTCCATCGTGCTGGTGGACGCAGCCAAGGACGCGACCGAGACATCGTCCGACGCGTTCACCTTCACGGGGACGCCCAAGTCGGACCTGCCCGACGTCCCTCCGTTCGCGGAGGTCGGTGAGCAGCAGGGCTGATCGTCCCGCATCGATACCCTCCAAACGGGTGGGGCCCTTCAGGGGTCCCACCCGTTTGTGTGCCCGGGAGAGCCCCTCAGAGTTCACCGAGAGTTCGCCGCGCCGGGACTGGCGTTTCGCAGCCCCCGGCCATAAAGCTGGTTTGTCGTGATGCCCAGGCCACAGGGAACGACCGAGCCACGAGCGAGCGGACGGCGACGGCTGCCGCGATGAGCGACGTGGACGAGGGACCATCCGCCCAGGGGCTTGTGCTGGGCGGGCGGTTCCTGCTGGGCGAACTGCTCGGCGTGGGCGGTTCGGCTTCGGTGTACGAGGTCCGCGATCTGCGTGACGACACCGAGGCCGCGGTCAAGATCCTGCACGCGCATCTGTGCGCCGACGACTCGGCGAGGGAGGCCTTCCTGCGTGAGGCGGGTCGCGTCCATGGGCTCGTCCACCCGAACATCGTGCGCGTGCGGGGATCGGGGCTGCACGACGCCGGGGGCGTGCTGCAGCCGTGGATCGCGATGGACCTGGTGCGAGGGCCGAGCCTGGCCGAGTGGGTCTCCACGCGTGGGCCGATGGGCGTGGACGATGCGATCCGGCTGTTCGATGGCGTGCTGGCGGGGCTCGGGGCCGCGCATGCCGCCGGGATCGTGCATCGCGACGTGTCGCCGCGCAACATCGTCCTGACCGATGTCGCCGCAGGCGAAGCCATCACGCCGACGACGGCCCGGCTGCTGGACTTCGGTCTGGCCGACGCGAGCGGCCACGACACGCGCGGCGCGGGCATGCTGTTCACCGGCTCGATCCAATCGGGCGACGGGCTCGTCGCAGGCAACCCCTTCTACATGTCGCCGGAGCTGGCACAGGGTTTCCCGGTTCGTGCCGCGTCCGACCTGTACCAGGCGGGCGGGTGTCTGTATTTCGCGGTGACCGGGAGTCCGCCGTTCCCCCGCGCGACCGGCCAGGAGGCCATGGCCGCCCACGTGAACGCGCCGCCACCGGTTCCATCGGCGCTGGCACCCGCCGCCCGTCCGCTCGACCGCGTCGTGACGCTCGCGATGGCGAAGACACCTGTGCGCAGGTTCCGTGACGCGGACGCGTTCCGCGCAGCCCTCGTCGCGGCCACCCGAGGGCCTGCATCGGGTGAGCCGGGCCTCGCCCCGGGTGCGGGGATGCTCGGGCCGGCGGCGCTGAACGAGGGCCTCGCGGGCCCGGCCGCGGCGGGCGACACCCCGCTGAGCGAGGCGTCCCCGGACGGCGCCGCGTCGGCCGAGGTGGCGCCGAGCGAGGCTGTGACGGCGGTCGTCGCCCCGCATGCACCGGCGGCGCCGGCTGAGCCGTCGGTGACGAGGGTGATTCCCCAGCAGGTGGAGACCCCGTCGTTGGACTATCTGGACCCGGTGGACGCCGACCTCGGCTCGGTCGCCGATCCTTCGTCCGGGGGGTCGTCGTCCGGCGGAATCGTGGCCGTGATCGTCTTCCTGGTCGTGGCGTTCCTCGGAGTGGGGTTGGTGTGGTCGACGACGTCGGGCTCCTGGGACACGCAGGTGGTCCCGCCGACCGTGGACAGCCCATCCGCGGAACCGTCGGGACCGACCAGTGAGGCGGTGCCCACGGAACCGGCCGATTCGCCAGTCGAGCCTCCGCCGACGACCCCCACCCAGACCCCGAGCCAGACGCCGGTCGAGCAGGTGGCCGTCCCGCCGCTGTGGGGCACCCTGGCCGATGCTCAGGCGGCGTTGGGTCAGGCCGGTCTGGCGCTCGGTGCGGTCGAACGGATCGACTCGCCCGAGCAGGCGGATCGGGTGCTGTCCCAGAGCCCGGCCGCGGGGACGCCGGTGGCGCCGGGGAGCGTGATCGACGTGGTGGTCGCCTCGGGGTCGAACTCGGTGCCCGACGTCGTCGGACTGGACGCGGCGACCGCGTCGGCGCTGGTGGAGTCGGCAGGTTTCCAGGTGGCCCGCGATCCCGCCTACGCGTCGGCGTCCTCGCTGGTCACACGGACGCGTCCGGCTAGCGGGGAGGCGCTGCGGGTGGGCGTGACGGTGACGCTGACGATAGCCACGCAGATCGTCACCCCGACGACCACGCCCACGAACACGCCGAGCCCGCGATTGGGGGACGCATGAGCGAGCCTGTGGACGAGGGCTACTACCCCGAGGGCCGCTACCCCGAGGGGGAGTACGCGCGGGGCGGATCGGTCGCCTTCGGAGCGACCGTGGTGGTGGGCGTGGTCACCGTGGCGATCGCCACGGTGTTCGGGATCAACGCGGCGCGGCTGCAGATCGGTGACTCGGAGCCCGCGGTCGTGGAGGCGGCACCGCCCGTCGTCGGAGCGCAGTGGCCGACCGCCCAAGCCGGTGTGGACCCGGCCCAGTCGTCCGGCTCGGGGCAGGAGACCGGCACGGGGCAGGAGACCGGCTCGGATCAGGCCCTGCGGTCGGTGCGCCCGGACCCCGACTGGGTGGACCGGGTCGCCGGAGCGGCGGGAATACCCTGGCGCGCCATGGAGGCGTACGCCGCGGCCGATCTGCTGGTCGACCGGGAGAATCCCGGCTGCGGCCTCGGGTGGAACACGCTGGCGGGAATCGGCTCGATCGAGTCGGATCACGGCAGGCACGGGGGTGCCGTGCTGCGCGACGACGGCTACCCGACCCGGGCGATCGTGGGGCCGGTGCTGAACGGCGAAGGGGTGGCGGCGATCCCCGACACCGACGGCGGTGTGTGGGACGCCGATGCGGACTGGGACCGTGCGGTGGGCCCGATGCAGTTCATTCCGAGCACCTGGGCGAGGTGGGGCGCCGACGGCAACGGTGACGGAGTGGCCGATCCCAACCAGATCGACGACGCGGCACTGGCTGCCGCCCGGTACCTGTGCGCGTCGGGACCCATGACCACGTCACAGGGATGGCGAGCCGCGGTGCTGTCGTACAACCAGTCGGACGAGTACGCGAACGAGGTCGCGGCCACCGCGAACCAGTACGCGCGGCAGGCGGGCTGACCGGTGGCCCGGGCGTCTCGGAGCCGGTCGTCCGACTCCGCCGTGCTGTGGGCGGACTCCCCCGGAGGTTCGCAGGCTGACGCGTTCCGCGCCGTGCATGCCCACGAACGGCGTAGCCGGGCCGCCAGAACCCTCGGTATGTTGGCCGGTGTCGTCGCGCTGGCGGCGTTCGCGGGGGTGCTGCCCGGTATGGCTTCGGGTGCGGTTCCCGCGCCGACCGGGCCGCCCGGCGGGATCACGGCACCTCCATCGGCTGCCCCGGCCGTGCCGGGCCAGGCCGGGGACAGCCCGACCGGGTCGGCGCAGCCGGGCGAATCGGACGAGTTGCCGCCGTCCACCGGGTCTGCTGGATCGGTGGACCCGGCGAACGAGTCGCAGCCCCTGCCGTCGCTGGAGGTCTCGGAGGCACCGAACCCGACGCAGTCACAGGCGGGCAGCGGAATGGCCACCGGCCCGGCGGTACCGCGTGAACTTCGGATCGAGGTCGGCGCGACCGGTTACCAGGCGGAGATCGATCGTTGTCAGTGGGTGCGTATGGACCTCGGCGCGGTCGCGCCGATCGTCGCCGCGCACGACTACTGCGGCGGGAGCGTGGTGCTCGATCTGCTCACCGGGGACCGGGTCGATCTGGCCGGGCAGGGGCTCGACGGTCGATACGTGGTGGCGGGAAGCCGAGACGCGCGTCCCGGCCAGGATGCCGCCGAGGCCACCGCCGGGCTGGTCGCCACGGTGCTTCTGCAGACCTGCTATCCAGACGGGGCTCACGTGAGGCTGGTCGTCCTCGTTCCCGTGGACGCATCCCCCTCGTCGACGCCGGGGGAGTCGTAGCCGGGTGATCAGTGTGGAAGATTGTGGCGCGTAGTCGCACCACAATCTTCCACGATCTTCTCGCCGCACTCGTCACGGCGGGTGGTCGCCCTCCTAGAGTGGTCGTATCCTAGGGGAGGAACATCATGACCGGATCGGATGCCCCGGCAGGCGTGGGCCCCGTCGTCACACTGTTCGAAACCAGCGGTTCCCTCATGGACCGGATCGGGCTCCGGCTGGGCGAGTTGCTCGGAGTGCCGGTTGTGGGGCCGTCGCTGACCCCGGACGCCGTCGCCCTGGCCCTCGATCCCGAGGCCGGTACCAACGACGCCTTCGAGCGGCTGCTGCAGAACCTGGGGCCGGACGCCGTGGTGGACGCCGCTCTGTCGAACGCGGACCTCGATGCCGTAGCCACCCGGATCGACCACAACACGCGAACCGTGCGCAACGCGGCGCGTGCGGGTGGCGTCATCCTGGGACGCAACGCCGCCTTCATCCTGCGGGACTGGCCGAACGCCTTCCACGTGATGCTCGACGGCTCATGGGCCGAGCGGGTCAACCGGGCGTCCGAGGCGTCCGACTACGCCGCCGAACGCGAGGCGCTGCGCATGCAACTCGAGGACGATGTGCGCACCCGGCTGGCCGTCTTCGCCTACGGCTACGATCCGCGCGGGCTCGAGCACTACGACCTGGTGGTGAACACCTGCAGGCTGGACGTCGAGCAGGCTTCGCGGGTGATCGCGTCGGCCCTGTGTGCAACGGACAACCTGGCCGGCGACGGACCGGCCCAGCCCTCGCGAGGCTGAGCCTGGTCGGGCGACGACGATCTTGGCGGTTGCCTCGTCCGTCAGGCCAGCCCGCGCCCGATGAGATCGAGGGACGCCAGCACCTCGTCCAGCGGCATCTGGCCGGGCGCCGAGCCCTCGTCCCCGAGCGTGGCGAACGTGGCGCACGAGCCGAACACCTGCCCCGCCAGGCGGCTGATGCCCCCGAGAGCTCCCATGGACATGGTGAGCAGCGGCACGCGGGCGGTCTCGTGTGCGCGTGCGGTCGCAGCCAGCAAGGTGGCGACGTCCTCGGGCTTGTGCGGCATCACAGCGATCTTGCACACGTCGGCGCCGGCCGACTGCATCGCTTCCAGCTGATCCATGATCGCAGGTAGAGCCGGGGTCGCCTGGAAGTCGTGGCTCGACGCGATCACGGGCACGTGATGGGCATGCGCCGTCTCGATGCAGCGACGGGCCGCTGGGTGCAGGTACTGCACGTCGACGAGGTCGATGTCGCCGCCGGCGCATGCGTCGGCCACCACGTCGCGATAGGCGTCGGGTGACGGAGCCCACTCGCCGCCCTCGTCCTGAGTGCGGGGAGTGAACAGCAGGGGCCGGTCACCGATCGTCTCCCTGAGCCTGGCGGCGACACGGCGGACGCGTTCCCGGTTGCCCCGGCCGTCGAAGCGATCCACACGCCACTCCACCATGTCGACGGGGCTGGCGGCGATGCGTCTCGCTGCCGCGATCAGGCCGGCCTCGTGCGCGTCGGTCAACGGGACGATGACCTTGGGGCGTCCCTGCCCCAGGACGACGCCTCGCACTGTGAGGGTGGGGCCCTGACGTGACGCGCTCATGCCCGACAGGTTAGCGAGTGACCGGCGAAGACGAAACCCGTCAGTGTGGAAGATTGTGGTGCGACTACGCACCACAATCTTCCACACTGATTGCGAGGGCGCAGTCGGGGCAACCGCGATACGGTTCGTCCCAACCGCAGCGCCGCAGCACCAGCGCCACTTGGTGGGCCGCCTCGCACGACCGCTCCGTGCAGTCCATCCAGCCGTAGCGCAGGGTGACCCGGCCTCGCACCAGGTGGTAGTGAGCCTGCTGGTCGGCGAGCATCAGCAGCTCGGCCGGGATTCGCTTGCGGGGGTGCATGGGCCAAGCCTTCCGGGTGAAGCGCTCGCTCGAAAGGGGCAGCTCAAACCTGTGGATAACTCCGTTGCGAATCAGGGAAACGCTGATCAATGCGGGCAACGCTGGCTGAGCCTGTCGAAGCCCGTTGCCGGACGGCAGTTTCACGACCCTTCGACAGGCTCAGGGATCGTTGATCAGCGTTTCCCTAATCGGGAGATGCCTCCAGGTCGCCGTGCACCACCCAGTCGGCCAGCCGCCAGGGTCGGTTCACCGACCACAGCGCCGCCTCCTGCTCAGCCCAGTCGTCCCACCAGGGCCGGAAGCCGTCGCCGTCGCCGCGGCCGAGGGCGCGGCGCTTCCGCTCGTCCGCCGACACCTCGTACCACAGGCGGGAGGAGGCCAGCGGTGCGCTGCGGATGCTGATCGCCCCGCAACCTTCGACGATGATCGGCCGCTCGGGATCGAGCGGCACCCAGCCCGACACCTCGTCGTGGCGCCAGTCCCATGTGGGATGCCCGGGCTCGTCGGGGGCCAGGATCGTCTGCCAGACCCACTGGGACGCCAGCGCCAAGCCGTGCCAACCGGGGTAGCAGTCGTCCAGGCTGACGAGTTGTACGGGGCCCAGGCGTGCGGCCAGTTCGCGGCGCAGCGCCCGGGCGAGCGTGGTCTTGCCCGAGCCGGAGCCCCCGTCGAGCAGGACGACCGGCCGGCGGTCGGCCGCGGCGGTGAGCACATCGTCCACCAGCAGCGGCCAGTCGCCGGGAAGCTCGATCGTCCTCGCATCGGTCGTCTCGGGCATGTCACGACCACCCGACGAACCAGAACGTGCCCATGCGCACTGCCAACCCGATCGACAGCGCGCATATCGCCAGCGTGACCAGCAGCCCCACCAGGTCGGGCAGGCCTAGCGAGGATGGGCGCGCCCAGGTGCGTTTCTGCTTGCCGCCGAAGCCGCGGGCTTCCATCGCGGTGGCGAGTTTCGTGCCGCGCCGGATCGCGAACACCAGCAGCGCGAACGCCATGGTCGCGAATCTGCGGACGCGTCCGGCATCACCCAGGCCGCGGGCCCTGCGGGCCAGCGTCATCGTCCGCCAGTCCTCGGCGAACAGGCCGATCATGCGCACCCCGGCCAGCGTCCCGAGCACGAAACGCTCCGGCAGGCGGACGATCTGGGCCATGCCGTCGGCCATCCGGGTGGGGTCGGCGCCACCGACCAGGACGATCGCGGCGGTGCCGAGCACGAGGATGCGCAGGAAGACCGCTCCGGCCATGACCAGCGAGTCGTCGCTGACGGTCAGCAGCCACCAATGGGCCCAGATACGCCCGCCGGGCTTGCCGTACAGCGCCATGCTGATCGCGCCGATCGGGGCGATCAGCAGCAGCGGCGCGAGCCTGCGGGCCAGCCGTCGGGCAGGTACCCCGCAGGCGAGGAAGGCGATCAGCTGACAGACGAGCATCGTCCCGGCGCTGACTAGGTCAAGGGTGGCTAGGATCGGCACGGACGCCAGAATCGCCAGCGCGAGCCGGGTGACGGGGTTGAGCCGGTCGAGTCGGGTGGGCTGCCGCAGGTGCGGGGCCGGGTCCACGGTCATGCCGCGATCCGTTCGGCCGTGAGGGAGATCTCGTGCTCGCCGAGGACGTCCAGGTAGTCCCGGTCGTGGGTGACCGACACGATCGTCCGGCCCTCGTCGAGGATGCCCCGCACGAGCCCGACCAGATCGCTCCAGGTGTTGCGATCCTGGCCGAACGTCGGCTCGTCCAGCACGATCACCTGCGGACTCGTGGCCAGCACCGTGCCGACGCTGAGCCGGCGCTGTTCGCCACCCGACAAGGTGAAGGGGTTGGCGTCCGCATGTGCTTCGAGGTGCAGGACGCTCAGCAGCTCGTCCACCCTGGCCTGGGCGCGCCCGGTGTCCCAGCCGAGCGCTCGCAGCCCGACGGCCAGTTCGGCCCGGACGCTGCGCTCGACGAACTGGTGCTCCGGCTGCTGGAAGACCGTGCCGAGGCGGGTGAGGAGGTCTCGGCTCGTCCAGGTGTGGGGGTCGGCGGGGACCAGGTGTCGTCCCCGATGGGTGGGACGCAGCGAGGGGCCCGCGATCACCTTCCCACCGAGTGGCCGGAGCAGCCCCGCCAGTGTGAGTGCCAGGGTCGACTTGCCGGCGCCGTTGGGGCCGGTGATCACGGTGCTCAGGCCCTCGGGGACGGCGACTCGCAGATCGTCGCTCACCGGGTGGGAGGCCTCGTAGCCGGTTCGCAGGTGCTCGGTGACCAGCACCGGTCCCGGGGACGCCGGGGTCGTTCGCGGGTCAAGGCCTGTGGGGACGCCCGGCACCCATACCCCGGCGGCCAGCAGCGTCTCGGTCTGATCGCGGAGCACCTGGGCCGCGGGACCATCGGCGATCACCTCTCCCGGACCGAGCACGATGATCCGATCGACCAGGTCGGCCCACAGATCGATACGGTGCTCGACGACGACCAGGGTCGTCCGCCGGTCGGCCACGACGCGCCCGATCGCGTCCCGGACCTCCCGGATGCCCTGTGGGTCGAGGTTCGCCGTGGGCTCGTCCAGACAGAGGATGGGCGTGCTTCCCCCGGGATCGCCGGGCGCCGGTTGCATCGCGAGCGCGGCGGCGATGGCGAGCCGTTGCTTCTGGCCGCCCGACAGCGCGCCCGTGGGATGTTCCAGCGACAGCGGCAGGTTCACCGCGTCGAGGGCCTGGTGCACCCGCGGCCAGATCTGTTCGGGTGACATGCCGAGGTTCTCGCAGCCGAACGCGACGTCGTCGCCGACCCGGGCGAGCACGACCTGCGACTCCGGGTCCTGCATGACCAGGCCGACCCGGCCCCTCAGGCGGGAGGGATGCTTTCCGTCGATGAGAAGCCTGCCCGTCTCCGTTCCCTCGTCGGCGCCCCCGAGGACGCCGGCGAGCGCGGCGAGCAGGGTCGACTTGCCCGACCCGCTCGCCCCGAGCAGGAGCACCCGCTCCCCGTCGGCGATGTGGAGGCTCGCTCCGCGGACGGCCCACGAGGAACGCCCGGCATAGCGCCAGCCCCAGTCGTCCGCAGTGATCATGCGACGACGATCAGGCGGCGGTCTCGGCCCGGGCCTGCTCGTCCCGCCCGGACGCGAAACGGCTCAGCACGCCGGTACGAGCCAGCGCCCGGACGACCAGCCAGCCCACGAGCCCTGCCAGGACGACACCCGAGACCGCGGTGCACACGAGGTAGATCGCGTTGAAGGTGAAGCCCTTGGGCAGGTTGGGGCTGGTGAACAGCTCCAGGGTCCAGGCTCCGACGCCCGCAAGGGCACCGGACAGCAGGGCGACGGGCAGGCGGTAGTTGCGGTAGGCGAAGGCCAGGAAGACGATCTCGGCGCCGATCCCCTGTGCCAGGCCCGAGTAGAGCGTGCTGATGCCCCACACATTGCCGATGAGCGCTGATGTGACGGCGCCGACCAGTTCGACGAAGATCGCGGCCCCCGGCTTGCGGATCACGAGCATGCCGAGCGGCCCGCCGAGGAACCAGATGCCCGCGGCGATCCCGCCGAGGCCCGGGGTGATCGCGTCCATGGCCTGGAACCAGGCGTACCCGACGGTGTTCCAGCCGAAGAAGATCAGGCCGGTGGCTACGCCGAGCACGGCTGCGACGACGATGTCGACCACTCGCCAGGAGCGGTTCGACGTGAGCGGTGTGCTCTCGTCCGTGTTCGTCGCCGGTGTATTCGTTGTCATTGTGTGCCCTCCTCAAGGATCCGGGCACGGGTTTGGAGTCGACCAACGACCCCGAAGAGAGTCTCCCTGCGCTGGCATGACCCAGATCAGGTTTGACGGTCGAGGGCTGGAAGCCCTCCTCTCAGCCCGGTTCACCGGGCTCCCGTGTCTGTGGACATGTTAGCCGAAGCGGGGGCGCCCGGCCAGGTGCTTCGTGTGCCCCGGGTGCCGCCTCGCTGCGGTGTGTGCTCCCGCGGGTGCGGTGTCATTCACGCGAGTGCCGTGTGCTCCCGCGGGTGGTGTACGGCCCGCGGGAAGCGACGACGCCCGCGCGAGGTCAGGCGGGCCGCGTGAGGGACGGAATCGCTTGCGTGCCCCGGGTGCCGACCACGAAAACCCGGACGAGCCCCGGTCACCGCCGCGTCCAACCGCGCGGGGCCGCCCGCCTGCGGGATACTGGGCGACATGCCGTCGACCGAGCTGGCGAGCCCCCGCCCCCACCACGCGGGTCAGCGTTTTCTCGCTGTCTGGGCCAGGGTGGCGATCACGGCTCTGGCGCTCGCGGCACAGATCTTCGTCTTCGCCTTCGTCCTCCTGACCGGCGCCGAGTCGGCGCCCTGGGTGGGCACGGTGTCTCTCCTTATCAGCCTCGGTGTGCTGGTGTTCATCCTCAACTCCCGCATGCAGATCGAGTACAAGCTCGCCTGGGCCATCCCGATCATGCTGGTGCCGCTGGTGGGAGGGGTCTTCTACCTGCTCTTCGGCTCGCGCACGGGCACCCGCCGGCAGCTCGCCCGCTACCGGGCGCTGCAGGATCTCGCCCAGATCGACCAGGTGAGCGCACCCGGCAGGCTGCTGGTGCTGCCGGGGCGCGAGGGCCAGGAACCTCGCGAGATGCCCGGAGGCGACGAGCTCGCACCGGTCGTCAGCGTGGAGCCCGACGCGGCCAGGCAGATCGCCTTCCTGTCCAACGTAGGGCCTTTCGTGCCGTACGAGGGTACGCGGACGACCTACTATCCCGTGGGTGAGGAGGCGTTCGAGGCGATCTTGGAGGCGCTCGAGCGGGCCGAGCGGTGGATCGTCTGTGAGTATTTCATCGTCTCCGAGGGGGTCATGTGGCGCCGTACCCTCGACGTGCTCAGGCGCAAGGCCGCCGAGGGCGTCGACGTGCGGTTCATGTACGATGACCTCGGCTCGATCTGGAACCTGCCCTCCGGGTTCGTCCGCGATCTCACGAGGGCGGGCATCCGTGTCCAGCCGGTCAACAAGTTCGGGCCGGGCCTCACGTTGCGCTACAACAATCGTGACCACCGCAAGATCCTCGTCGTCGACGGCTTGGTGGGGTTCACCGGCGGCATCAACATCGCCGACGAGTACATCAATCAGCGTGAGCGGTTCGGGCACTGGAAGGACACGACGATCCGGCTCGCGGGCCCCGGCGCATGGGGGCTGGCCGCGTTGTTCTTCACCGTCTGGGACCTCGTGACCGGCGAGCACACCGACCTGGCGGCGCTGAGCCCGCCGGAGGACGAGGTCGCCGCGCTGGCGTCGGGCTCGGGCATCGTGGTCAGTTACGACGACACCCCGTTCGACGACGTCTCGCTCGGCTGGGCGGCCTACCGCAACCTGCTGGGCCGCGCCGACCAGCGGGTCGACCTGATGACCCCGTACCTCGTCCCCACCAACGAGATGATCAACGTGCTGGCGTCGCTGGCCTCGTCGGGGGTCAGGGTACGAATCATCACCCCGGGCATCCCCGACAAGAAGTACGTCTACGCCGTCACCAGGTCGAACTATCGTCCGCTGGTCGAGGCGGGCGTCGAGGTGTACGAGTACACGCCCGGATTCCTGCACGCCAAGCAGATGGTGGTGGACGGCGAACTCGCCATCATCGGGACGATCAACTTTGATTTCCGCAGTTTCTACCTGCACCAGGAGAACGCCGTGTGGATGTATCGTACGGAGGCGATCGCGGCGATGAGTGCAGACTTCGACGCGACGATCGCCGTCTCGCGTCGCGTCACTCTGGCCGAGGTACGGGCGGCCCCCTGGTGGCGCCGGGCGATCTGGTTGGCGTTGCGGACGTTCTCGCCGTTGATGTGAGCCCGGCTCGTCAGCACATCGTGAGTACGGCCTTGATCACCTTGCCCGAGGCCGAGTCGTCCACGGCCTGGTTGATCTGGTCGAAGGAGTAGAACCTGATCAGCCGGTCGAAGGGGAATCGGCCCTGACGGTGGTATTCGAGCAGGATCGGTATGAACAATGCGGGCACGGCCTCACCTTCGACGATGCCGATGAGGCTCTTGTTGTCGCCCATGAGCTCGGCCTGGACATTGATGGTGAGGTCGCCCGTGGCACCCAGAACCACGGCGGTGCCTCCCGGACGACAACTTGCCAGGGCGCTCCTGACCATGGAGGACACGCCGCTGGTGTCGATGGCGTAGTGGACGCCACCGGTCAGTTGCTTGACCCGCGCGGCGGTGTCGGGGTGCTCGTGACGGTTGACCGTCGCGGTCGCCCCCAGTTCCTCGGCGAGTTCCAGACTGGCGGGGTTCCCACCGACGGCCACGATCTGGGCGCAGCCGGCCAGTCTCGCGGCCATGATGGCGCTCATGCCCACGGTGCCACAGCCGAACACGGCGATGGACGAGCCCACGGTCGGGCGCAGCCGGTTCAGCACGGCTCCGGCTCCGGTCTGGATGCCGCAGCCCAATGGCGCGGCGAGATGGAGGTCGACGTCAGGATCCAGCCGGACCAGACCGTTGCGGTGCACCACCGCGTGGCGGGCGAAGGCCGACTGTGCGAAGAAGCTGGAGACCGGCCCGCCCCCGTGGGACAGGCGGGTCGTCCCGTCGGGCATCGTGCCCCCGAAGTTGATGGCGTTGAACCGCTCGCACTGGAACGGTCGCGCCGCCAGGCACTCGGGGCAGCGTCCGCACGAGCCGTACGAGAAGCAGACGTGATCGCCGGGCCGCAGGTCGTCGACCCCGGCTCCGACCTCGAGCACGGTGCCGCTGCCCTCATGGCCGAGCACAGCCGGCAACGGAACGGGTATGAGCTGGTGTTTCACCACGTCGTCGGTGTGACAGACGCCACAGGCTGCCACCTCCACGAGCACCTCGTCCGGACGCAGGGGAGCGATGTCGACGTCTTCGATCTCGTAGGGGGCACCCTTCCGGGCGACCAGTGCTGCTTGTGTCTGCATGGTTCCTCTTCCTGGTGGAGTAGCGCTCCACGTATTGCTCCATTGCACTTTCGTAGGTCGACCCACCACAAGATTAAAGGGTCGTCATCTCGTCTGTGAAGACTCGGGAACAAGCAAATATTTTCGCATCGTCATCCGTTATGACGACACGTGTCACTGGTTGATGATTAAAACGCTGTTTTTGCTAGTCGTCATGAATTTCAATGGCTGACATTGATACGGCATTAGTGTTCGATGAATGCCATTTTGATGGCGGAATGACGACACGTGTCATCCGAGTGCCTCGTCCCGCAGATGAATCGGGTGACGGGAATCACCCGCAGCCGGCCGGAAGAACCGTTTCCGCCCGGTGGCCGGGTCGCCGGAGCAGAAACGGGCACCGTGGTCCGGCGCAGCGGTGTAAGCCGGTAGCGAATCCGGCGCCGTCAGAATCCGGCTGCCGTTGGAAGGTCCGGCCCCTCGTCCCTACGCTTGTGGGGTGGCCTGGACCAACTATCGCGCGGCGCTGTTCGACCTCGACGGCGTCCTCACCCCCACCACCGACATACACATGCGGGCGTGGGCGCAGATGTTCAACGACTATCTGCATGCCCGGGGGACGGACGATCCGTACACCGACGACGACTACTTCGCGTACGTCGACGGCAGGCCGCGCTACGAGGGCGTCGCCTGCTTCCTGTCGAGCAGGCACATCAACCTGCCTCTGGGCGACTCGTCGGACGCGCCCACGGCCGAGACGATCGCCGGGCTCGGCAACCGGAAGAACGAGTACTTCAACCAGGTGCTGGCACGCGACGGCATCGCGCCTTACCCGGGATCGTTGCACCTCCTGCACGCGCTCCGCGACCTCGGGCTGCCGATGGCAGTGGTGAGCTCGTCCCGCAACGCGGAGGCGGTGCTGGGCGCGGCCGGCATCCGCGACCTGTTCGTCACCGTGGTCGACGGCAACGTGAGCCGCGACCTGGGGTTGAAGGGCAAGCCCGCGCCCGACACATTCCTGCACGCGGCTCGCATACTGGGCGTCGAACCGGCGCAGGCCGTCGTGCTGGAGGATGCCTTGTCAGGTGTCGCAGCCGGGCACGCGGGAGACTTCGGGCTGGTCGTCGGGGTCGATCGCGGCGCCGGTGCCGATGCCTTGCGCGCGGCGGGGGCGGACCTCGTCGTCGAGGACTGTGAGGAACTGCTGCCGTGATCAGGGAGAGGATCGAGGGGGACCCGCTGGACGACCACCGTTTTCCGGCGGATCCGTGGCGATTGATCGAGCGATACCCACGCCCGGACGACCTGGGCAAGCTGGAGACGCTGTTCTCTGTGGGCAACGGCTACATGGGCTTCCGGGGCAACCCCGAGGAGGGCCGTGACTCCTACTTCACCGGCACCTTCATCAACGGGTTCCACGAGACCTGGGACATCCGCCACGCCGAGAGCGCGTACGGCTTCGCCAAGACCGGGCAGACGATGATCAACGCGCCGTCGTCCACCATGTTGAAGCTGTACGTGGACGACGAGCCGCTGCTGCTGAGCGTCGCCGACCTCCAGGCATACGAGAGGTCGATCGACTTCCGTGAGGGCATCCTGCGGCGCGACCTGGTCTGGCGTACCCCCGCGGGCAAGCGGGTGCGCGTCCGCTCGACGCGCATGGTGAGCTTCACCGAACGGCACCTGGCACTCATGACCTTCGAAGTGACGTTGCTCGACGGCAACGCGCCGGTGGCGATCTCGTCCCAGATCGTCAACAAGGAGGACTACGACGAGTTCGCCGGGCAGCGGACCGACAAGCGCGGCACCGCCGACCCGCGCAAGAACCGGTCGCTCGACCACCGTGTGCTGGTGCCGCAGATGGACTGGCACAGCCCGCGGCGGATGATCCTCGGGTATCGGTCGGCCAACTCCGGCATGACGCTCGCCGTGGGCGCCGACCACGCGATCACGACCGACAACGTCTACGAGCAACTGGACGACACCACCCCCGACATGGGGCGGAAGATCTATCGCATCTCGGCGCAGCAGGGCAAGCCGATCCTCATCACGAAGGCCGTCGCCTATCACACCTCGCGGGGCGTGCCCGTGCGCGAGCTCAGCGACCGCGTCCGCCGCACCCTCGACCGGGTGCGGGAGGCGGGCTTCGCCCACTACCACGCCGAGCAGCAGGACTACCTCGCCGACTTCTGGCGGCGCAGCGACGTCGAGGTCGGAGCCGAGCCGCGCGTCCAGCAGGCCGTGCGCTGGTGCATCTTCCAACTCGCCCAGGCGGCGGCCCGTGCCGACGGCTCCGGTGTGCCCGCGAAGGGGCTCACCGGTGACGGCTACGAGGGTCACTACTTCTGGGACACCGAGGTGTACATGGTGCCCTTCCTGACCCTCACCAGCCCTGAACAGGCCCGCAACGCGCTGCGGTTCCGTTCGACGCACCTGGCGCAGGCCCGCGACCGGGCGCGCGAGGTGTCGGTGAAGGGTGCGCTCTTCCCGTGGCGGACGATCAACGGCGAGGAGGCGTCCGCGTACTACGCCGCGGGCACCGCGCAGTACCACATCGACGCCGACGTCGCCTACGCCGTGGGGCACTACGGGGCCATGACCGGCGACGACGAATTCATGTTCGGTGAGGGGGCCTGGCTGCTCGTCGAGAGCGCCCGGATGTGGGCCGATCTCGGGTTCTGGCGGGTCAACGCCGAGGCCGTGTTCGAGATCCACGGGGTGACCGGCCCGGACGAGTACACCACCGTGGTGAACAACAACACCTACACCAACGTCATGGCCCGCTGGAACCTGCGGCTGGCCGCACGGATGGTCCGGCTCATGCGCGACCGGGATCCGGAGGCCTACAACCGCCTCGTCCACGCCGTGGGGCTGACCGACACCGAGGTGTCGGAGTGGGAGCGCTGCGCCTGCGGCATGAGGATCCCCTTCGACGACCGCCTGGGCATCCACCCGCAGGACGACGCCTTCCTGCTGAAGGAACTGTGGGATCTGGAGAACACCCCGCCCGAGAGCTACCCGCTGCTGTTGCACTATCACCCGCTGGTCATCTACCGGTTCCAGGTGCTGAAGCAGGCCGATGTTGTGCTGGCCCTGTTCCTGCGCAGCGGTGAGTTCACCAGCGAGCAGAAGCGTGCCGATTTCGAGTACTACGACCCGATCACCACCGGGGACTCGAGCCTCAGCGCGGTCATGCAGGCGATCATCGCGGCGGAGGTCGGCCACCAGCAGATGGCACTCGACTACTTCTACAACGGGCTGTACGTCGACATCGGCGACACACACCAGAACACCGCGGACGGCGTCCACGTGGCGTCCGCAGCCGGCACCTGGCGCGCTCTGGTGAGCGGTTTCGGTGGTCTGCGGGACGACGGCGACGTGCTCAGCTTCGACCCGAGGCTGCCGATCAGGTGGCATCACCTGCGGTTCCCGCTGACGTATCGCGGCAGCCGCATCCGGGTCTTCCTGACGCATCGGCACATTCGTTTCCGCCTCGAGTCCGGCGAGCCCGTGATCGTGCGCGTGCGCGGCACCGAGTACACGATCGGTGACGAGACGGTCGAGGTGGAACTCGAGAACCAGGGGGTCTACCTGCCCCCGCTGGCCAGTTCCCACCCGGTGGTCGGGGGGCGCCGTGCCGACGGGACGCTCATCACCGCCGAGGTGCCGGAGGTTCCCGACCAGGACGCTCGCACCGAGCAGATCACGGCCGTCTGACGGCGCGTGCCGGATGCGGGCGGCCGGTGCTCGTCACAGCCGCACGAGATGCCCGTCGAGTGCCACCAGGCCGTCGGCCACGAGCCCGTCGAGCGCGGTGACAGCCTGGTCGCGGTCGTCCCAGGCCGCCAGCAGGTGCGTCACGTCGACGCCATCGGGCGACCGGCGGACGACGTCGAGCAGGACGCCGCGGCATTGCCGGTTCGTCCCGGCCCATGCCTGCGCGCGCGGTCGCGTCCGGCCGGGGGGATGGCCGGCTGCGTGCCAGGCGCACGATTCCGCCACCGGGCACGCGCCACAATCGGGACGGCGGCTCGTGCACACCAGCGCGCCCAGTTCCATGACGGCGGCGGCCCAGAGTGCGGCGCGCGGGCCGGCCTGAGTCGTCCATTCCGTGGCCCGGACGCGCTCGGCGGCTGACGGATGCGGCGGCGGGAACTGCGTCCCCGACTCCAGCCGCGCCAGCACGCGGCGCACGTTCGTGTCCAGCACGGGGTAGGCATCGCCGAACGCGAAGCTGGCCACGGCCGCGGCCGTGTACGCACCGACGCCGGGCAGCCCCAGCAGGGCGTCATGGTCGCGCGGCACCTCACCGCCGTGCTCGCCGACGATCGCCGTGGCCGCGGCGTGCAGCCGGAGGGCGCGCCGCGGGTAGCCCAGGCGTCCCCACGCGGCGACGGCGGCGGACGACGGCTCGGCCGCCAATGCGGCAGGGTTCGGCCATCGGCCCAGCCAGTACGCCCAGACGTCCAGGACGCGGGAGACCGGAGTCTGCTGCAGCATGAACTCGCTCACCAGAACGCCCCACGGCGTGCTGTGCCGCCAGGGTAGGTCGCGGGTGTTGACGGCGAACCAACCGGTCACCGACGCGATGGCGGCTTGGCGGTCGGCGTGCATTCCGGAAGCGTACCCGCGTGGGAGACGCGCGCGAGGATACGTCACCCCATAGCATGTCGCCATGCAGGGTTGGCTCGACCCGATCGGACCTTTGCCGGCTTCCGCCTACTGGACGCGCCGCGTGCTCGTGGGCGTGTTGGTCGTCGCCTTGGCCGTGCTCGTCGGCGTGGGGGTTTCACGTCTCCGGGGCGACCGGGCCGTCGTGGGGACGCCCACGACTTCGAACAGCGTCTCCGCCGATGCCTCGGTTCCTGTCACGGCGGTGGACGAGACCGCCGTCAGCGAATCCGAGCCGGTGCCACCGGCGTCGGAGGAAACCACTCCGCAGGAGCCCGCAGCCGCGGAATCGGAGGCGGAGTCGACGCCTGCCGAGCCCGTGGTCGCGGCCTGCGAACCCGCGGCCCTCACGGTGCGCGTGGACGGCCAGAGCCCCGTGCGGTCGGGCGAGCCCGTCGCCCTCAGCGTGGTGCTCACCACCAGTGAGGAGCACTGCACGGTCGACCTCGCGGCGACCGATGCGCAACTGGTCGTCGCCTCGGGAGCCGACCACATCTGGGCCACGGGTGACTGTCCCGACTGGCATCCCCAGGGCACGCTCGACGTCCTCAAGGACCAGGAGGTGCCCTTCGAGGTGACGTGGCCGGTCCAGCGGGCGTCCGGATGCGAGCTGGCCTCCACGGCACTGGGAGCGGGCACCTATGTGGCGACCGCCAGCGTCGGGTCGGCCAGCGGACGTTTCGTCAT
The DNA here is from genome assembly GCF_011758645.1 of Brooklawnia cerclae. NCBI lineage: Bacteria > Bacillati > Actinomycetota > Actinomycetes > Propionibacteriales > Propionibacteriaceae > Brooklawnia > Brooklawnia cerclae. The sequence continues at coordinate 244,264 of NZ_JAAMOZ010000001.1, forward strand.
GCAGGTGCAGGCGGCCTGAGGCGGACGAGCCGCTCAGCGTCCGATCTGCTCGGACAACCTTGCGAGGCCGTCGCGGATCGCGAGGGCCTGCGCCTTGTCCACACCCGGCACCGAGGCCAGATCATCGCGCGAGGCGCCGAACATCGCCTGCAGCGACCCGAAATGATCGAGCAGCGTCCCTGCCATCGCGGTGCCCATCTGCGCGGTCTGCGACACCAGCCGGTACCCGCGGCTCTCGAGGTGATGATCGAGGTCGCCGGGTAGCCCGATGGCCGTCGCGACGGTCTGGAGGTCGAGCAGGTCGCCGGTGGGCAGATGGCGCAGCACGTCGAGGTTGAAGTCCGAGCGGTCGTCCGGTCGGTAGTCGATCTCCAGCAGTGTGGCGAGCTGGTCGATCCCCGACGTCAGCTCGAACAGTTGCAGTTGCAGCAGCCGTCCGTCGACGCCCAGAGCCTCCACGTAGCCCTGCAGTTCCTCGTCCAGCCGGCGGACCATCGCCAACGGCTGCACGGCCTTGACCAGGTCGCCCACGGTGACGAGCCGGTTGATCTCGAGGCCCGAGAGCTCGCGCGTGACGGCGTCGAGGCGATCGCGGTAACGCGACAGAGCCGCCAGGGCCTGCTCGGCGCGCACGAAGATCTGCTCCGACGACTCGATGGGGTAGCGCAACCCCGACATGAACAGGGCGATCGTCGACATGGATGCCGACACCGTGACCACCGGGATGTTGCTCTGCAGGGCGATGCGATCAGCGGTGCGGTGCCGGGTGCCGGTCTCGATCGTCGGCAACTCACCCGACGGGGTGAAATGGACCCCGGCCGAGATGATCGTCCCGAGGTCGGTGCTGACGACTATCCCGCCGTCCATCTTGGCTAACTCGCGCAGGGCCGTGGCGGTGAAGTCGGTGTCGACGATGAACCCACCGGTCGAGATCTGCTCGACCACCTTGTTCGTCCCGAGGACGACCAGTGCGCCCGTGTGCCCGGCACGGATGCGCTCCAGACCCTCCCGAAGGGGGGTCCCGGGAGCGAGCTGCGCGCGGTAGCGACGGTATCGTTCCTCGTCGTGGCCCAGGACGCGTTGTTTGCTCACGCGTTGAGTCTAGTCATCGGGCATCCGGGTCACTGCGTCCGGCCCTGCTGAGGCCGAGTGCCCCGATGGCCTCGGCGATGGTGGCGACCTCGACCACCTTCAGGCCGTGCATGTCGGGGAGCCGGCTGTGCGGGTCGCGGTTGTTGGCGGGGACGACAGCCAGTTCGAACCCCAGCCGTGCGGCCTCGCCCACCCGCCGTTCCAGCCCGGGGACGCGTCGCAGGTCTCCGGCGAGACCCACCTCGCCGAGCGCGATGACGCGCTTGTGGTAGTTCGCGTCCACCGTCGCCGAGGCGACCGCGATGGCCATGGCCAGGTCGGCAGCCGGGTCTCCGATACGGGCCCCGCCGACGGTCGACACATAGACATCTCGCCGCGACAAGGGAAAATGTGCTTTGCGCTGCAAGACGGCCAGGATCATCGCCACCCTGGAGCCGTCGACGCCGTGGGTCACGCGGCGCGGCGGTGTCTCGTTGGGAACGGCCGCGACCAGAGCCTGCACCTCGGCCAGCATCGGACGGGTGCCCTCCATCGTCACGGTGACGCACGTGCCGGGGATGGGCTCGCTCGCCTGGCTGGTGAACAGGCCCGAGGGATCGGGCACCTCGACGATGCCGGCATCGCCCATCTCGAAGCAGCCGACCTCGTCCGAGGGGCCGAACCGGTTCTTGGTCGCCCGCACCATACGGAACCCCGAATGCCGGTCGCCCTCGAACGCCAGCACGACGTCGACCAGATGTTCCAGCAGACGTGGCCCCGCGATGGAGCCCTCCTTGGTCACGTGGCCCACGATGACCACCGCCATCCCGCGGCGCTTGGCCACCCGGACGAGCGCCGCGGTGACCTCACGCACCTGGCTGACACCGCCGGGGGAGCCGTCGGCGTCGGCGGTGCCGATCGTCTGCACGGAGTCGACGACGAGCAGGCTCGGGTCGACCTGCTCCACGTGCCCCAGCAGAGTGCCCAGATCGGTCTCGGCGGCGAGGTAGAGCTGATCGGCCAGAGCGCGCGTCCGCCCGGCTCGCAGGCGCACCTGGGCGGCGGATTCCTCGCCGGTCACGTACAGGGTCGTCTGGCCGCCTCGTGCCCAGCGGGACGCCACCTCGAGCAGGAGAGTCGACTTGCCCACCCCCGGCTCACCGGCGAGCAGGACGACGGCCCCCGGCACCAGCCCACCGCCGAGCACCCGGTCGAGCTCGCCGATGCCGGTCAGCCGGCGATCGGCCTCGTGAACGTCCACCTGGGCGATCGGCACGGCACGCTCGGTGGGTGCCGAGACGCTGACCGACCGGAGCTTGGGCGCACCCCGTTCCGCGACACTGCCCCATGTCTGGCACTCGCCGCAGCGTCCTACCCAGCGGTTGGTCGTCCACCCGCATTCGGTGCACTGATACGCGTCGATCTTCGTGGCCACGGTCGCAGACTACGGCCTGCCACCGACACAATCCGGTGCCGCCGGGCGCGGAGGCGTCCTCAGATGCGCACCATGCCGATGCCGGGCACGTCGAAGGTGACGGCGTCGACACCGGGGTGACCATTGGGTGTGCTGAACGCGATCGTGATGCCGTCGAACGTCTCGCCGATGGGCGACCCGATCCAGTCCTCCACGCGGTCGCGCGATCCGCCGATCTCGATGGTGTCGATACGCACATCGCCAGCCAGTGCCGACGGCAGGACGTCGGCGGGCGACTCCCACTTGAGGAAGTAGGGCAGCTGCGGGTCGGTGATGAGCCCGGTGATGCCGATCTGCTCCCACTCGAGACGGCGTCCGTCGGGGAACTGACGCGATCCGGGCACGGCCTTGCGGCCCAGGCGCGTCTCGTAGGGGGCCAGGTCGTCGACCGAGATCACCCAGCCCAGCCACCCGCCGCCGTTCTCCTGGCGGGCACGCACGGCCTGGCCATAGACGGCCTTGTCAGCCGCCAGATGATCGAGTACCTCGACCGCCTCGAGGTAGCGTCCCTCGGCGAGCGGCAGGATGTTGTTGCGGGTACCGAATCTGGGGTGGTACCCACCATCTTTGAACTTGCGTCCGAGCGCCGCGCTGAGCCCGTCCACGGCGGAGGGAAGGCCCTTGGGTCCGGCGACGAAGGTCAGGTGGCTGACGTGCATGCAGCCCATTGTGGCAAGCAGTGCCTCTCCGAAGCCAATCGGGAGTGTTGCACCCTTCGCGGGGGCTTCGGGGCGTGTCGTGTGGGTCCGCCGTTCACACGGTGGGCGAACCGGTCGCGTATGCAAGTACGGTGGACGTGTGCAGCCAGATCGTCGCGCCGACAGTCCGGACGGTGACGCCCGGGGCGTCCCGCGCCCGCGTCCCCGCTCGCTGGTCGGCCTGGGAACCTCGACGGTCTACCCGGAGACGACGGCGAGTGCCTTCGAGCTCGCCGCGGAGCTCGGCTACGACGGCGTCGAGTTGATGGTGGGCATCGATCCCCCGAGCACCGACATCGACTACGTACACAAGTTGCAGGACTACCACCAGGTGGCCGTCCTGAGCGTCCACAGCCCCTGCCTGGTGATCACACAGAACGTCTGGAGCCCCGACCCCTGGCAACGGCTGCGCATGTCGTGCCATGCGGCGGTCACCCTCGGGGCAGACCTGGTCGTCGTCCACCCGCCGTTCCGCTGGCAGCGCGAGTACGCGCGCACCTTCGTCGCCGGCGTGCGGGAACTGGCCGCCGAGACCGGTGTGACCATCGCGGTCGAGAACATGTATCCGTGGCGTGGCCCCGGTGCGAGCCTGCAGGCATATCTGCCCGGCTGGGATCCCACCGATCAGGATTTCGACGACCTCACCCTCGATCTGTCCCACGCGGCGACCGCGCGCGTCCGCGCCCTCGACTACGTCGACGCCTGGGGCCCGAGGTTGCGTCACGTGCACCTCACCGATGGGCTGGGGTCGGTCAAGGACGAGCACCTCTTCCCCGGTCAGGGCGCGCAGGACGCCTGGGAGGTCGTCCGGACGCTGGCCGCGCACGGGTTCACCGGGCACGTCATCCATGAGATCAACACTCGACGGCTCACCCGGGACGAACGCGAGCTCCAACTCGGGGAGTGCCTGGCCGAGACCCGGCATCAGCTGGCGGCCGGCCGGCTCGAGGCCGCGAAGGCGGGGCGGAGGAGATGACCAGCCTCCTGGTGCACTGGGCGGCCAGGGACGCCGTCCGCGAGGCGGCCATGTCGGCTCCCGCGGCGCGCGATCTGGTGAACCGGTACGTCGCCGGGCAGACGCTGGACGACCTCGTGCCCGTGCTGCGCCTGCTGGCGAGCAGGGGCCTGCGCTTCAGCGTCGAGTACCTGGGCGTGCCCGTCGAGGTGCCCGCGGACGCCGCCCGGAACCTGCAGGGCTATCTCGACCTGGTCCAGCGTCTGAGGGACGAGGGCATCGCCCCGGGAGCGGAGCTGTCGGTTCGGCTGGGCTGGCTCGGTCAGGAGTTGAGGGACGAGGTGCTGGACGGCGGGCGCACCGGTGGTGAACTGGCGCTCGCCTACGCGCGGCTGGTGTGCCGGGCGAGCAGCAACGCCGGCGCCTTCGTCACGATCGACATGTCCCACCACGAGTTGGTGGACGGGACGCTGGCCATCTGGCGCGAACTGCATCAGGATCTGCCGGGCACCGGGATCACGCTGCAGGCCGCGCTGCGGCGCACCGAGGACGACGCGCGCGAGATCGCGATGCCGGGTGTCCGCGTCCGGTTGTGCAAGGGATCCTTCAGGGCGCCGAGGTCGGTGGCCCATCGTGGGAAGCACGATGTCGACCTGGCCTTCGTCCGCACCCTGAGGATGCTGATGTCGAGCCAGGCCGTGCCCCTGGTGGCCACCCATGATCCCCGGCTGGTGGCCATATCCGAGGAACTGATCAGACGCACCGGCCGCGCCGCCGACAGCTACGAGTTCCAGATGCTGTACGGCATCCGGCCGCTCGAGCAGCGCCGGCTGGTCGACATCGGCCACACCGCCCGGGTCTATGTGCCCTTCGGCCCCGGCTGGTACGACTACTACGTCCGCAACCTCGCGGAACGCCCGGCCAACACGGCGCTTTTCATTCGCTCGATGCTGGGGAAGCGCTGAGGTGCCGGCCACCGCACGTGCCGACCGGCGCCGTCTGTTCGCCGAGACCATGATCGTCCTGGCCCTGTCCCTGGGGCGCTCGGCCGTGTACTCGGTGCTGAGCATCATCGAGCGGCTCACCCGCGAGACACGCCTGAGCGACCAGACGTCGACCATGAACAGTTCGGTGACCCCCGACCGGCCGTGGCTCGACTTCGCCTACCAGTTGGCCGAAAACCTGTTCCCCTTCGCCTACCCGATCCTGTGCCTCTACCTGGTGTGGCGCATCTGCCCGCCGAAGCCCTCGCCCTGGGCCTCGCTCGGCATCGACGGCAGCCGTCGCGGACGGGACGTCGCCTGGGGGGTTGGGCTGGCAGCCGCCATCGGTATCCCGGGGCTGGCGTTCTACCTGTTCGCCCGCTCGATCGGCATCAACACCAACGTCGTCCCGGCCAACCTCACCGAGGTGTGGTGGACGATCCCGATGTACTGCCTCGCGGCGTTCATGAACGGCGTGCTCGAAGAGGTGGTCATGATCGGCTACCTGTTCGCCCGCTGGAAGCAGTGCGGCTGGCGGATCGAGTCGATCATCGTCGTCAGCGCGCTGGTGCGCGGGAGCTACCACCTCTACCAGGGGTTCGGTGGGTTCATCGGCAACCTCGTGATGGGGCTTGCCATGGGGTGGTTCTACAAGAAGACCGGCCGACTGTGGCCGCTGATCATCGCTCACACACTGCTGGACGTGGCCGCTTTCGTCGGCTACTCGTTGCTCGCGGGAGTCGTGGGCTGGTTGTAGGTCCTCGGTGCTGTCGCCCGGGGTGACAGGTCTGCCCGTGTGGGGACCACGACGAATACCACAAGAAAATCTGACTCTGGATTCCCTGTCCGAGCCGGAAACGGCCTTCTTGGTCAACTGGCGTCAGATTCTCCTGCGGATCGCGGTGCTCGGCCGCTTTTCGCAGCAGGGCTGATGGGCAGCCGCGGCCCGTTCGATCGACCGGCGGTAGGCTGGCGCCCATGCGAGTTGGGGTATTCGGGGCCACCGGCCAGGTCGGCGGCGTGATGCGCACGCTGCTTGCCGAGCGGAGCTTCCCCGTGGACGACATCCGTTACTTCGCCTCCGAGCGGTCCGCGGGCCGAAAGCTGCCGTGGGACGGCTCCGACGTTGTCGTCGAGGACATGGCGACAGCCGACTTCAGCGGGCTCGACGTCGCGATCTTCAGCGCCGGCAAGCAGGCGTCCCACGAGTTCGCCCCGAAGGTGGCGGCCGCCGGGGCCACGGTGGTCGACAACTCGTCGTGCTGGCGCATGGATCCGGCAGTGCCGCTGGTCGTCAGCGAGGTCAACCCGGCCGATGTCAAGAACCCGCCCAAAGGCATCATCGCCAACCCGAACTGCACCACCATGGCTGCGATGCCCGCGATGAAGGCGCTGCACGACGCCGCCGGGCTGCAGCGGCTCACGGTCGCCACCTATCAGGCCACCTCCGGCTCCGGGTTGGCGGGTGTGGCCACCCTGCGTGACCAGGTGCTGGCGGCCACGCAGCAGGACTTCGCGCGGCTGGCCTTCGACGGCGGCGCGCTCGCGCCGGCCGATCTGGGGCCGTACGTCGCGCCGATCGCCTTCAACGCCGTGCCGTGGGCGGGCTCGCTCGTGGACGACGGCCTCCTCGAGACCGACGAAGAGCAGAAGCTGCGCAACGAGTCGCGAAAGATCCTGCACCTGCCGGAGTTGCTCGTCGCGGGCACCTGCGTCCGCGTCCCCGTGTTCACGGGGCATTCGCTGGTCGTCCACGCCGAGTTCGGTCGTGAGATCGATGTGAACGAGGCGACGGCCATCCTCGCTGACGCCCCCGGCGTGCAGCTCGCCGAGGTGCCGACGCCGCGGGACGCCGCGGGCATCGATGTGAGTCTCGTCGGCCGTATCCGTCAGGACCGCTCGCTGCCGGACGGCAGAGGGCTCGTGTTGTTCATCGCCTCCGACAACCTGCGCAAGGGCGCCGCTCTCAACGCGATCCAGATCGCCGAACTCGTCGTGAGCGAGGCCTGAGCCGTGGGCAACGAGACAGGTTCTGGGCAGGTGCTCGCCACGCCCGTCGCGATCGTCGGCGGTGGCGTGATGGGCTCGGCCATCGCCTCCGGCCTGGTCGCCCAGGGCTGGGTCGACGTAGCGGTGGTCGAGCGGATGGCGACTCGTCGGGAGCAGCTGGCGTCCGAGCCGGGGTTGCGGGTGACCGGTGAGGTCGCCGACGCGGTCCCGCGCGCCCGCGTGGTGGTGCTGGCCGTGAAGCCGAAGGACGCCGACGGCGCCCTGGACGGCCTGGCCCCCTTGCTGGCCGACGGGGCCCTGCTCATCTCGATATGCGCCGGCGTCACGCTCGCACGCCTGGCGTCCCACCTTCCCGCCGGGATCCCGGCCATCCGGGTCATCCCGAACACGCCCGCCCAGATCGGGCAGGGCATGACCGCGGTCTCGCCGGGGCCGGATGTCTCGGACGATCAGCTCGCCCTCGCGAACCGCCTGCTGGAGGCCGTGGGACGCACCGTCGTGCTGCCGGAGACCCTTCAGGACGCCGCGACCGCGGTCTCGGGATCGGGCCCGGCCTACGTCTTCTACCTGGCCGAGGCGATGATCGAGGCCGGGGTGCAGCTGGGGCTGACTCGCGCCGAGTCCACGGAGATGGTCGTGCAGACGATCCTCGGGTCGGCGCAGTTGCTAGCGCTCGGCGAGCATCCGACGGTGCTCCGGGAACGAGTCACCTCGCCGGGAGGGACCACCGCGGCCGCGATCCGCCAGTTGGACGCCCACGCGACGCGTGCGGCGGTCGCCGATGCGATCCAGGCAGCCCACGACGTCAGTCGCGGATGAGTGCGGCCGAAGCACAGATCGATCGTCCGCGGGGCCGTATCCGCGTGTCATCGTCGGTTTCCCTATCAATCAGTCCGGCGCTAAACTAACCGAGTTGCGGTCATGCCGCACGTTCGTCGTCCCGTATTCATCTGCGGGTTATCAAGAGTTCGAGAGGTTCACAGGTGGGATCGGTCATCAAGAAGCGCCGCAAGCGCATGGCGAAGAAGAAGCACCGCAAGCTTTTGAAGAAGACGCGTATTCAGCGTCGCCGCGCAGGGCGCTGACCCTCCAGGGTTGATCCATTCCTCGCAAATGGATGAGAGCGGGTCGTGCCGTCCCATGTGCTGGTTCGGGGGGCCGTAGTCGTTCGTCGATGGTTGCCTGAAGGAGATGTCGTGAGCCACCACCAACCGGCCGTAGCGCTGGCCGAGTGTGATGAGTCCGCGTTGGACCCGCTGGACGGTGGCCCGAGGCGTCCGGCATCCGGCTACGTCGTCTTCGTCGGAGTCGGTATGGGTGGGCCGCTCCAGCTCACCTTGGCGGCGGTCAAGGTGATCGCCGAGGCCGACGTCCTGGTCTGCAATCCCGGCGTGGACGAGGGGCTCCTGTCCGAGCCCGAGGTCACGGTGCGTCCTCGCACCCTCGTGTTGACCGCCGACGAACGCCCCGACCTCGAGAAGGTGGCCGGCTTCGCCAAGAGCGGGAGCACGGTCGTCTGGCTCGTCACGGGTGACCCGCTGGTCGATGGTGAGGCGGCCCCGCTGGCGGCGGCCCTGCGAGATCTCGGCTGCAGTATCGACATGGTGCCGGGCCTGGCTCGTGCGACGCTGGCGACGACGTTGGCCGGCGTCCAACTGGGACCGGAAAGCCTTCTCTCCTCGGCTCCGGGGGCGGTGCACGCCAATCAGTCGGTCGTCGCGCTCGTCACCACGGACCAGCTCGAGGAGCTTACCGATCGCGCCCTCGGCTCCGGTTGGTCACCCGAGGAACCGACCCTGCTGACCCTCGGCTACGCGTCGAGGGCGCAACGATCCATCGAGACGACCCTCGCGCATCTTCCGGAAGCCGCCGCGGATGCGGACGACTCCAACGCGGCAGTCGTGATCGGGCCCGCCGCACACCGCGACCCGGCGCTCAACTGGTTCGAGTCGAAACCCCTGTTCGGATGGCGCGTCCTCGTCCCCCGGACGAAGGGCCTGTCGGGTGTGCTGGAGCGGCGGCTGGAACAGCACGGCGCCACACCGGTGCAGGTGCCGACCATCTCGGTCGAGCCGCCGCGCAACCCGCAGCCGATGGAACGGGCCATCCAAGGGCTGGTCGACGGCAGGTTCCAGTGGATCATCTTCAACTCCGCCAATGCCGTGCGCGCCGTCACGGAGCGGCTGGCCGCTTTCGGGCTGGACGCGCGGGCCTTCTCGGGTCTGCGCATCGCGTCGGTGGGCAGCCAGACCCGGTACGCGCTCAAGAGCTGGGGCATCATCCCCGATCTGGTGCCCGAGGGCGAACAGCGCAGTGAGGCGCTGGCTGCTGAGTTCCCCGCGTTCGACGAGGTGCTCGACCCCATCAACCGCATCTTCCTCCCGAGGGCCGACATCGCCGTCGAGGCCCTGGCATCGAGTCTCAACGAACTCGGCTGGGAGGTCGAGGACGTGACCGCCTACCGCACCGTGCGCGCCGCGCCCCCTCCGGCCGACGTGCGCGAAGGCATCAAAGGTGGACGATTCGACGCCGTCGTCTTCAGCAGCGCGAGCACGGTGCGGAACATGGTCGGTATCGCGGGCAAGCCGCACCCCGACACGATCATCGCGGCCATCGGCCCGGCCACGGTCGCGGCATGCGAGGAGCACGGCCTGCGAGTGGACGCGGTGAGCGAGCGTCCGGGCATGATCGATCTCGTCGATGCCCTCGCCGACTTCGCGGCCCACCGCCGCGATGATCTCGTCGCTCGTGGTGAGCCCGTTCGACGTCCCTCACAGCGTCGCGCGCGTCGGCACAAGTAGTCCTCCCCGACCGAGGCCGGTATCCGTGGAGGTCTGCTGCCTCGGTCGTGACAGAACTTCCGCAAGCCTGGGGTGATCTTCCTCGTGATCTCAGTGCCGCTGTGGTCAGGACCGACTTCGGCGCGGTTCCGGGAAGGATGGTCACGAGTCGGCATCGGGCCCCGTGTGCTTGGCGGGCTGCCGCGGGCTCTGGGTAAGCTGCCAGAGTGGAGCCCAACGAAACCGCCGCCCCCGCGAGTCCTCCCGTCAGCCAGGTGCATCTCGTCCGGCACGGAGAGGTGCGCAACCCCACCGGAATCCTCTACGGGCGCCTGCCCGGCTACCACCTGTCGGACAACGGGCGTGCCATGGCCACCCGGCTCGGCGAATGGTTCGCGAACATCCCCCTGGCCGAGCTGAGGACCAGCCCTCTCGAACGCGCCCAAGAGACGATGGAGCCGATCGCAGGCCTTCACCCCGAGACGCCCGTGACACTGGACGATCGGCTCATCGAGGCGGACAACCGCCTTGCCGGTCAGGTGTTCGGCAGGCACAGCCGTGCTCTGTTCGACCCGAGGAACCTTCGCTACTACGTGAACCCACTGCGGCCGTCGTGGGGCGAACCGTATGCCGACATCGCGAGCCGGATGGCCGAGGCGGTCACCGAGGTGGGCCGGCGCCTGGCCCCAGGTGAGCAGGCGGTGCTCGTCAGCCACCAACTGCCGATCTGGTCGCTGCGGCTCTACGCCGAAGGCCGCAGGCTCGCCCACGATCCCAGGAAACGCCAGTGCACGCTCGGCAGCGTCACCACGTTCCGGTTCGCCGGTGGCAGGCTGGTTGGTGTCACCTACGCGGAGCCCGCTCGGGACCTGCTCCGTGACAAGCCGCATCGGGCGTTCTCGTCCGGCACATGACGATGGGTCGTTCCAGCGGGACGAGCCCCAGGAGAAGGAGGACACCAGTGGGCACTTCGGCGCGGGAGGGCAACCGGGTCGGGCATGTCGATCTCGCCATCATCGGGTCCGGCTCGGGCCTCAGCCTCATCGACGACGACATCGACGGCTGGCGCATCGCGCTGATCGACAACGGCGTCGGGCCGACGGATGCGTTCGGCGGCACCTGCCTCAATGCCGGCTGTATCCCGACGAAAATGCTCGCGATGCCCGCTCGGTATGCCGTGGCCCCGGCTCAGGCCCGTGCGGTCGACGTGAACCTGAGCTTCCGGGGCGCCGACTTCGCCGCGCTGCAGGCCCGCGTCTTCGGTCGCACGGACGCCATCGCCGCCTCCGGGCTGGCTGGTCTCGTGGCACGCCCCAACGTGAGCGTCCTCCACGGCGCAGCCACCTTCATCGACGCGCACACCCTGCACGTCGCGGGCCAGACCTTCACGGCCGATCGCATCGTCCTGGCAGCCGGGTCGCGTCCCCGTCTGCTGGACGCGCCCGGCTTCGACGAGCCCTATCTGGGGGCCTTCGTCCACACGTCTGAGTCGATCATGCGTGTGCCGCAACTGCCCAAGCGGCTGATCATCATCGGCGGCGGCACCGAGGCGGTGGAGTTCGGGCATATCTTCTCGGGGTTGGGAAGCCAGGTCGCGATCATCGCCCGCCGGGATTCGCTGCTGCGGGCCTTCGATCCCGATGTCGCCGCGGCCGTGACGGCCGCGCTGGGGGAGCGCGTCGTGCTGCGGCTCAACCAGCAGGCGACGGGCCTCGAACCCGACGACGACGGCGGCGTGGTGCTGACGACCCAGGACCCGGACGGCATCGAGTACAGCTATGCGGCCGATGCCGTGCTGGTCTGCGCCGGTCGTATTCCCAACGGTGACCAACTGCATCTCGAGCGGGCCGGTGTGGAGGTGGACGACGAAGGCTTCGTCCGCACCGACGAGCACTTGCGCACCACCGCCGCCCACATCTGGGCCCTCGGTGACATCTGCAACCGGCACATGCTGAAACACCTGGCCAACGCGCAGGCGAGGGTCGTCAAGCGCAACCTGCTCGCCGAGCGGGACGGCGGTGCCCTGGTCGCGAGCGACGAGCGTTTCGTCCCCCAGGGAGTCTTCGGCCTGCCGGAGGTGGCCACCGTCGGGGCGACCGCGGCAGAGCTGGAGCGCGCCGGCACACCGTTCGTCGCCTACACGCACAAGTACGGCTGGACCGCCTACGGCTGGGCGATCGCCGACGAGAACCACTTCGTGAAACTCCTCGGCGACCCCGAGTCGGGCAGGCTGCTCGGCGCTCACATCGTCGGCCCGGAGGCCACCAGCCTGATCCAGCCGCTCATCCAGGGCATGAGTTTCGGGCAGGACGCGTCCACCATCGCCCGCGGCCAGTACTGGATTCATCCCGCCCCCACCGAGGTGGTCGAGAACGCATTGCTCGGCCTCGATCGGGCGATCGCCGAGCACCGTCGCGCCGGAGAGGCCCCCGGCACGGCGATATGACCCGCGGATCGGGCGCGCGGATCGCGGCCGCCACGGCGGCTGCGAGTCTCGTGCTGGCCGGTTGCGCACAGCCCCCGGGCGGGACGCCGTCGACCGGCGTGCCGACGTCCCCCGGATCGGCGGTCACCCCGACCGTGTCGTCCCCGACTCCCAGCCCGACGCCACATGTCGCCTGCCTGACCGAGGCACAGCAGCTCAGCCAGGCCGACCAGGTCGGCCAGCTCTACATGGAGGGGGTCGCGGCGGGTGTGACGGTCGACCAGGCCGCAGAAGACCTCGCGGCCGGCAGTGCGGGCTCGGTGATCCTGGTGGGCGATCGCACCGACGGCCTGGCCGCAACGGCTCAGTTCGTCGAACAGCTTCAGGCAGCCGTCCCCGGTGAGCCCCTGCTCATCGCCGTCGACCAGGAAGGCGGAGCCGTGCAGCGCCTCCGGGGCGAGGGGTTCAGCGACATCCCGGCCGCTGCTGAGCAGGGACAATGGGCGGACGCCGACCTGGGCTCAGCCTGGCGTACGTGGGGCTCCGAACTGGGCGAGGCGGGTGCGAACATCGACCTGGCACCGGTGGCCGACGTCGTGCCGGCCGACCAGGTGCCCTACAACGCGGCCATCGGGCAGCTGCAGCGGGGCTACGGGGACGACCCGGCGGTGGTCGCCGCGAAGGTCACCCAGGTCGTCGAGGGCCTCGGCGACGCCGGGGTGGCGAGCAGTGTCAAACACTTCCCCGGGCTCGGGCAGGTGCCGGAGAACACGGACGACGCGATCGGCCGGGACCAGGTGAGCACCCTGACCGACGACGAGCTGGTTTCCTTCGAGCAGGCGATCGAAGCCGGTGCGAACTCGGTGATGGTGTCGTCCGCGATCTACACACAGGTCGACCCCGACCACCCGGCGGTGTTCTCGCAGACGATCGTGACCGGCATCCTGCGGCAGCGGATGGGCTTCGACGGTGTGGTGATCTCGGACGACCTGGGCGTCGCGGCCGCTGTGGCGGACTACCCGGCCGACCAGCGGGGGACGATGTTCCTGCGTGCGGGTGGCGATCTCGTGGTGGCGGTGGATCCTGACGCGGTTCAGGCGATGATCGCCGGGACGCTGGCCGAGGCTCAGGCCGATCCCTCGTTCGCCGATGAACTCGCCGTGAAGGCCGCTCGCGTCCTCGCCCTGAAGCAGGAGATCGGGCTGCTCTCCTGCGCGTGATCCGGCGGGTCGCGGTTGCAGCGGCCGGGGTTACGTTGCGGTTCAACTCGGTTCAACTCAGCTCAGTTCGGTCTGGTTCGGTTCTCGGTCTGGTTCGGTTCGGTTCAGGTTGGTTCGGTCGGTCGGGGGCGGGCTGGTGCTGGAGGGCTCGTCCCGGAGCCCTTGTGGTCGGCCGAGCAGGCGGGTTTCGTGGGGCGGGGGGCGGGTTCTCACAGATAGGCTCCGGGACGAGCCCTCCAGCACTAGCCCTTGGCGGAGCCTCCAGCACTAGCCCTTGGCGGAGCCTCCAGCACTAGCCCTTGGCGGAGCCTCCAGCACCAGCCCTTGGCGGAGCCCTCCCAGCGGCCGCCCAGTGGCTGCTCGGGCCCAGCTACGGCCCGAACCCGGTCTCGCGCGGGTGCTGTATCTTCCCGCGGGCGGTATACGGCCCGCGGGAAGCACTTGGGTCCGCGTGAGCGCCACGCGAGCCGCGTGAAGGAGGGTGGTAAGCCCAGGGTTCCGGGGGTGCGCCAGCCGGTTCTTGGGGGTGCGCCAGCCGGTCCCTGGGCCCGTCGGGGGTGGAGCCGTCCGGGCAAGCGCGGTGAGCGAGCGCCTCACAGCACCCTGACGGCACGCGCCAATAGCGTCGGGAACGCGTCCGACGACACAACTACGTGGTGCTCGGGTGACCTCGAAGCTGGTGCCGGAGGGACCTCCCCCGGAACCTATCCCTTCGAGACCCCCGTCAAAACCCACTGCCACCAGCGCACTCACCCGGCTGTGCGCGTTCCGGGGGAGGTCCCTCCGGCACCAGCGGCAGCCAGCCCACCCCCCGAGACCGGAGATCAGCCACCGCGCCTTCACCCGCCGTCAGAACTGCGGCAGTAGGTCAGAAACTGCGGCAGCAGCCAACCCACCCCCGAGATCGAAGGATCAGCCGAACTGACCGGTGATGTAGCGCTCGGTGTCCTTCTGGGTGGGGTTGGTGAAGATCTTCTCGGTCTGGTCGAACTCCACGAGGTGCCCCGGCTTGCCCGTCCCCTCGATGTTGAAGAAGCCGGTCTTGTCCGACACCCGCGATGCCTGCTGCATGTTGTGGGTGACGATGACGACCGTGTAGTTCTCCTTGAGCTCCTGGATCAGGTCCTCGATCGCCAGCGTCGAGATCGGGTCGAGGGCCGAGCAGGGCTCGTCCATCAACAACACCTCGGGCTGGATGGCGATCGCGCGGGCGATGCACAGGCGCTGCTGCTGGCCGCCGGACAGCCCGTTGCCCGGGGCGTCGAGGCGATCCTTGACTTCCTTCCAGAGGTTGGCGCCCTGCAGCGAGCGCTCCACCACTTCGTCCTGCTGGGCCTTCGCCATGCGCCGGGCGTTCAGCTTGATGCCGGCGAGCACGTTGTCGCGGATGCTCATCGTCGGGAACGGGTTGGGCTGCTGGAACACCATGCCCACCTGCTGGCGGACGCGCACCGGATCGACGTTGTTCGCGTAGATGTTCTGTTCGTCGAGCAGCACCTCACCGGAGACGTGCCCGCCCGGGGTGAGTTCGAGCATGCGGTCGAGTGTGCGCAGCACCGTCGACTTGCCGCAGCCCGACGGGCCGATGAACGCGGTCACCGCACGCGGCTCGATCACCATGTCGACACCCTCGACGGCGAGGAAGTCGCCGTAGTAGACGTTGAGGTTCTTCAACTCCATACGCTTGGCCATTGTTGTTGCTCTGCTTTCTGGTCGAGGGTGCTCAGCGGTTGATCTTGGGTGCGAAGCGCTTGGCGATGATGCGTCCGACGATGTTCAGGATCATGACGATCAGCACCAGGATGAGGGCACCGGTCCAGGCGCGGTCGAAGTAGGCGGATTGCGGTCTACCGGGGCGCGTGTATTCGTAGTACACGAACACGGGAAGCGAGGTCATGGGATTGACGGCGTTGCCGCCGGTCGGCAGCGGGTTGTAGTTCATCGAGTCGGTGAATCCCATGGTGACCAGCAGCGGGGCGGTCTCGCCGATGATGCGGGCGATCGCCAGGATAACACCCGAGACGATGCCCGAGATCGACGTCGGGAGCACGACCCGGACGATGGTCCGCCACCTCTTGACGCCCAATGCGTAGGACGCTTCGCGAAGGCTGTTGGGCACCAACCGGATGATCTCCTCCGAGTTGCGCACGACGTA
The DNA here is from genome assembly GCF_011758645.1 of Brooklawnia cerclae. Lineage (NCBI taxonomy): Bacteria > Bacillati > Actinomycetota > Actinomycetes > Propionibacteriales > Propionibacteriaceae > Brooklawnia > Brooklawnia cerclae. The sequence goes on from NZ_JAAMOZ010000001.1 coordinate 260,035, forward strand.
GGGGATCATCAGCACCGACAGGGCGACCGCACCGGCCAGACCCGACTTCGAAGGCCCCAGGAGCGTGGAGAACAGGGCATAGGCGAACAGGCCCGCGACGATCGAGGGAATACCCGTCATGACGTCGACGAGGAACGTGATGGCCCGCTTGAGGAAGCCGTTGTTGCCGTACTCGACGAGGTAGATGGCCGTGAACAGGCCGATCGGCACGGAGAACAGGGTCGCCAGGCCCGTGACGATGAGCGTTCCCGCGATGGCGTGCGATGCGCCACCGCCCTCGCCGACGACGTTGCGCTTGCTCTGGGTGAAGTAGTCGAGGTCGAACCGGTTCCAGCCCTGCCCGATCACCTCGACGAGCAGGGAGACCAGCGGGATGAGCGCGAGGATGAACGCGCCGAAGATCACATACCTGGCCAGCCGGTTGGATGCCCGGCGCTGCCCCTCCACGGCGAAGGCGAGCGCGTAGACGCTCACCAGGAAGATCAGGACGCCGAGGATGAGCGAGGTGACGATGCCGAACGCCCCGAACAGGGCCAGCAGTGCGGCGGCGACGCAGACGGAGACGACGAGCAGCGCCAGGTCGGTGTACTTGGGCAGCTGCCCGCCCGTCAGGCTCGTGTCGCGGATCCGGGCCTCAGGCTGGGCGCCGGTCGTTGTGGTGTCGATACTCATCGGTCGGCGTCCTCCTTGCCGGCGCGCCGGGCAACCGGGCGGGTTCTCCTGCCTCCGGTGATCATGCGGCCCAGCAGGTTGACCACGAAGGTGATGACGAACAGGACGAGGCCGGTCGCGATCAACGTCGGGACGGTGGCGGTGTCAGCCTCGGGAAATGTGAGCGCGATGTTCGCCGCGATCGTGTTGGGGTTGTTGGAGCTGACCAGATTGACGCTCATGAACCGGCCGGGCGACAGCACCATGGCCACCGCCATGGTCTCACCGAGAGCGCGCCCGAGCCCGAGCATGGCCGCCGAGACGACCCCGGAGCGGCCGAACGGGAAGACCACCTGCCGGATCATCTCCCAGCGTGTGGCGCCGAGGGCCAGGGACGCCTCCTCCTGCAGGCCGGGGGTGCGCAGGAAGACCTCCCGCGACAGCGAGGTGACGATCGGCAGGACCATGATGGCGAGCACGAGCGCGGCGGTCAGCATCGTGCGTCCCGTGCCGGACGCCGGCCCTGCGAAGAACGGGATGAAGCTCAGGTGATCGGCGAGCCAGGTGTAGAGCGGCTGGATCTGTGGCGCGAGCACGTTGATGCCCCACAGGCCGAAGACGACCGAGGGCACAGCGGCCAGCAGGTCGATGACGAAGGCCACCGGGGTCGCCAGGAACTTGGGGGCGTAGTGGGAGACGTACAAGGCGATGCCCACGGCCACCGGGACGGCGAACAGCAGGGCGAGGAACGAGGCCCAGACCGTGCCGAACAGGTAGGGCAGGACGTAGCTCCAGACATTGGTGGTCTGGTTGGGGTAGTGGGCGTCGCCCAGGAACGCGGGCACCGATTGCCCGATCAGGAAGATCGCGACCGCCGCGAGAATGGCCATGATGAGCATCCCGGAACCGACCGAGAGACCCTTGAATACCGAGTCGCCCGCGTGACCGGACGATGTGAGGGGCAGGTCGGGGGTCGAGTCGCCCACGGCGACCTCCCCGCGTGTTGCGGACATGTGGTGTCTCCAGTAAGAGTCGGCTGACAAGGCTGTGCACACGCACCCGCCCCCCAAACTAGGCGTTTGGAGGGCGGGCGGTCAACGTATGACTTCGATCACGTCGTGAACCGGTCGGATCACTTGATGGACGCGGCGGCCTCCTGGACGCCAGTGGCGAGGTCACCGCTCAGCGGCGCGTTGCCGGCCTGGGGCTGCGCGGCCTCCTGACCCTCGTCCGAGGCGATGTAGGTGAGGTAGGCGTTCACGAGCTCACCCTTGGCCGAATCGGCGTACTCCTGGCAGGCGATCGCGTAGGAGACCAGGACGAACGGGTAACCGGCCGCGGTGCGGTCGAGATCCAGCGCCCAGTCGTTGTCCTCGCGGCCCTCGACGCGGCTGGATGCCTCGACGATCTGCGCGGCATCGTCGGCGGTCGGGCCGACGTACTCGCCGGTGCCGTCCGGGCTGTAGGTCGCCACGGTCATGCCGTCCTCGACGCCGGACTCGTCCGCGTAGCCGATCGTGCCCGCACCGTTCTGGACGGCGGCGATGACACCGCTGGTGCCCTGCGCGCCCTCGCCACCCAGCGTGGCCGGCCAGTCGCCGGACGAGGCGTCGGTCCACACCTCGGGGGCGATGCTGGCCAGGGTGGCGGTGAAGTTCTCGGTGGTGCCCGAGTTGTCGGAGCGGTGCACGGGAGTGATCGCCAGGTCGGGCAGGCTCGCGCCGGAGTTCAGCTCGGCGATCGCGGCGTCGTTCCAGTTGGTGATCTCGCCCTTGAAGATCTTGGCGACCACCTCGGCGTCGAGCTTGAGGTCGTCCACGCCCTCGACGTTGTAGACGATGGCGATCGGGGAGATGTAGATCGGCAGGTTGATCGGCGTGGTGCCGGTGGCGCACAGGGCGAAGGTGCCCGACATCTCGTCGTCCTTCAGCGCCCGGTCGGAGCCGGCGAAGTCGGCGGCGCCGTCGGTGAAGGCGGTGCGGCCGGCGCCCGAGCCGTCCGGCGAGTAGTTGACGGTCACGGCCGAGTGGGCTTCCTGGAACGCGGCGCGCCACACTTCCTGGGCGGCCTTCGCCGAGCTGGCGCCGGTGCCCTGCAGGGTGCCGCTCAGGGTGTCCGCCGAGCTGGCCGAGTCGCTCGAAGTCGAGCCGGAGTCGCTCTCGTTGGTGGCACAGGCCGACAGTGTCAGCGCAACCGCAGCGGCAATGGCCGCGCCCGCACGCAAGGTCTTCACAGTCTTGTTCCCTCCAGGGACGATGGTTTCGAACACGGGCCCGCGAAAGGCCCTCGGCTTCGAAGTTACGAGCCGGTTATGACGTGAACCGAGCCCTAGGGTGAACGGTTGGTGAACGCCCGATGTACATCAGGGGGGTGATCGTCGTCCAATCTGGCCAAAGGTCACAGTTTGGGAGCAATATGGGCTGTTGCCCTGGCTTGTCCTCGTTCGGACATGCTAAATACGATCACTTCCGCGGGCTTGGGTGTCTTGTGCAGCGCGACACCGAGGAAATCCAGCATCGCGGGCAGCACAGGCCGATGCCCGCACAGCGCCAGGGGCTCGCCGCTGGCCTGCGCGATCGCCCGCACCTGGCTCATCGCCCAGGTGACGCCATCGGGGTCGGCCGCCGCGGACTCCTCGCTGAGCTCGGTGAAGGTCTGCACGTCCAGGCCCGCGCGCTGGGCATACGGCGTCAGCGTCCGGACGCACCGCGTCGCCGACGAACTCACCAGGTGCCGGACGCCGAAGGCGGCGAACACGTCGGCCAGCGCTTTGGCCTGGCGTCGTCCCCGCTCGGTCAGCCGCCGATCGCAGTCGGGCCCCTTCCACTGCCGGCGGGCCATCGCCTTCGAATGCCGGACGATGATGAACGGGACGCCGGGTGGGACGCGCAGCGCCTCGGTGAGGACACGGACGTCGTCGGGATACGACAGCCGGGCGATGGCCTGGGCCACCGACCACCATTCGATCAGGTCGGCCTCGCCGTCGTGGTCGGCGACCGGGTCGTCCGTGGCCGCGGCGAGCCACCATTCGACGGTCTTGCGGCGGCCCGCGACCTCGTAACGGGAGTCCGGAAGCCGTGCCAGCAGCCGGGCCCGGTACCCGGTCTCCTCCAGGGTCTCCCGGACGGCGGCGACGGGGCCGTACTCGTCCGGGTTCAGCTTTCCCTTCGGCAGGCTCCAGTCGTCGTAGGCGGGACGATGCACGACCAGCACCTCGCAGTCACTGCCCTCGCCCCTCAGCACGACCGTGCCCGCTGCCAGGATCTCCCCCCGTTTGGCCATGTCAGTGCCTGCGAGTCGCCGTGCGTTCGATGAGGCGCTCCTGTATGTCGCGCAGCGGTCTTCCGTCGGCGTTCGTCGTCACGGGCGTCCAGTTCTCGTCGGACAGGTGCCAGCTCACCGACGACTCGTCGAACGCCATGTCGAACAACTCGCCGATCTCGGCGATGTGGCCGGGGTGCGTGATCGACACGATGGCCTCGACGCGCCGGTCGAGGTTGCGGTGCATGAGGTCGGAACTGCCGATGCCGACGGTCGGCCGTCCGGCGTTCTCGAACCAGAAGAGCCGCGAGTGCTCCAGGAAACGTCCGAGGATCGACCGGACGCGGATGTTCTCCGACAGGCCCGGTATGCCGGGGCGCAGCGCGCAGATGCCGCGCACCCACAGATCGACGGGCACACCTGCCTGGGACGCGCGGTAGAGCGCGTCGATCGTGGCCTCGTCGACGATCGAGTTGACCTTGATGCGGATCCGCGCGGGCAACCCGGCCCGCTTGTGGGCGATCTCGTGGTTGATCCGGGCGATCAGGCCGGTGCGGATGCCCTGGGGAGCCACCAGCAGCCGCCGGTAGTTCGTCTCCTGCGTCATGCCGGACAGGTGGTTGAACAGCCGTGCGACGTCGTCGGTGATGATGGGGTTGCAGGTGAGCAGCCCCATGTCCTCGTACTGGCGGGCGGTCTTGGGGTTGTAGTTGCCGGTGCCGATATGGGCGTAGCGCCGCAGGCCGTCGGGCTCGTCACGGACGACGAGCATCAGCTTGCAGTGGGTCTTGAGCCCGACCATCCCGTACACCACGTGGACGCCGTTCTTCTCGAGCTTGCGCGCCCACTTGATGTTGTTCTGCTCGTCGAAGCGTGCCTTCACCTCGACCAGGGTCAGCACCTGCTTGCCCGACATCGCGGCCTCGATGAGGGCGTCCACGATCGGTGAGTCGCCGCTGGTGCGGTACAGGGTCTGCTTGATGGCGAGCACCTGGGGATCCGCCGCGGCCTGCTCCACCAGCCGCTGGACGCTGGTGGCGAAGGAGTCGTACGGGTGGTGGAGCAGCACGTCCTTCTTGCGCAGCGCCTTGAAGATGTCGGCCGGGGCGCTGGTCTCGATTCCCCTGACCAGATCCGGGTGCGTCTTGGGCAGGAAGTTCGGGTAGCTGAGGTCCTCGCGGTCGACGCCGGCCAGCGCGAACAGGCCGGTCAGGTCGAGCGGGGCGGGCAGCTTGAAGACCTCGCGGGACGAGACGTCGAGTTCGGTGCGCAGCAGCTCGAGCATCTCGCCGTCGATCGTGTCCTCGACCTCGAGGCGAACCGGCGGACGGCCGACCTTGCGGCTCAGCAGTTCCTTCTCGATGGCGACGAGGATGTTCTCGGCGTCGTCCTCCTCGACCTCGACGTCCTCGTTGCGGGTGACGCGGAAGGTCGTGTGCTGGAGCACCTGCATGCCGCTGAAGATCTCGTCCAGGTGCTGGATGATCAGGTCTTCCAGTGGGACGAAACGGCCCTCGCCCAGCGAGATGAACCGCGAGAGGATCGAGGGCACCTTGACGCGGGCGAACTGGCGCGTGCCGGTCGTCGGGTTGCGCAGCAGCACGGCCAGGTTGATCGACAGCCCCGAGATGTAGGGGAACGGGTGGCTGGGATCGACCGCCAGCGGCGTGAGCACCGGGAAGATGCGCTCGGTGAACAGCTCGTGCATCCGGTGCTGCTCGCCGGCGGTCAGATCGGCCCAGGTGAGGATCCGGATGCCGTGGGCCTCCAGTTCGGGGCGCACCTGGGTGGCGAAGATACGGGACTGCTCGGTCATCAGCTGGGCGGTGCGCGCCAGGATCGCGTCGTGCAGGTCGCGGGGCAACATGCCCGCCGCCGACGAGACGGCCACACCCGCGTCGATGCGCCGCTTCAGGCCGGCGACCCGCACCATGTAGAACTCGTCCAGGTTCGAGCTGAAGATGGCGAGGAACTTGGCGCGCTCCAGCAGAGGGACGCGCTGTGCGTCCCTCGCCAGATCGAGCACGCGATTGTTGAAGGCGAGCCAGCTGAGCTCACGGTCGGAATACCGACCGGTGGGCAACTCGTCCAGCCCGCTCCTGTCGTGCGTCTGCTCGACCATGTCCTCTCCCTGCCCGAACGTCCGTCAGCTCGGCTGCGCCGTCGTCGCCGAACCGTAGGCGACGTCGGCGCTCGCCACCTCGAAGCCCGCCCGCCGGTACAGGGCGAGGGCGTGATCATTGTCCGCCTCGACGTAGAGCTCGATCGTCGACGCGCCACGAGCACGCATGTGCAGGATACCGGCTGCCAGCAGGGCGCTGCCAACGCCGTGGCCCGCGTGCGCAGGCGACACGCCCAGCACGTAGACCTCCCCGACGAACTCGCCCGCGCCGGCCGCGGAGTCGGTCTGAGGCGAGGTGAGCTTCGTCCAGTGGTAGCCGGCGATCCCACCGGTGGACGCGTCCCGCGCGATCAGCAGGTCGTCGTCGCGATACCAGTCCTCGTCCATGCGGGCCCGGAAGTCCGCCGCGGTCATGGCGCCCTGCTCGGGATGGTGGGCGAAGGCGGCCGCGTTGACACGGACGAACTCGTCCAGGTCGCCGGGCCGGAAGTGATCGAGGACCAGCCCGTCGGGCAGCGGCCGGGCAGCGGGCGCGACCACGTCGGGGCCCAGCGTCATGAAGTTCAGGCCCCGGACGACACTCAGCCCGAGCGCACCGGCGAGCCCCTGCGCGCCGGGCAGGTTACCGAAGGCCCACCAGGTGGCGACCGTGCCGGATGCCCGCATCGCATCGGCGAGGCGTCGTCCGTGACCGCGACGCCGGTGATCGGGGTGGACGACCAGCTGGGCGCTCGCGTCGCCGGGGTCGACCTGGCCGTAGCCCACCAGCGTCTCGCCGTCGGTCGCCAGCCAGTGATCGACCACATGGGTGCCCAGACCGCGCAGAGCGAACCGGGCGGACTCGTTGAGCGGTGCGACTGCGTCGTGTGCGGTTGCCGCGTCGCTCAGCGCCTGGACGGCGGCGTGTTGATCGGGGGACAGAGAAACGAGCTTTTCGGCCACCACCCGAACCTACGCCATCGAGCCGAGGCGAGGGTCAGCGCGACGCGGAGAACCGGTAGCCCACGTTGCGCACCGTGCCGATGCACTGGTCGTGCTCGGGACCCAGCTTGGCGCGCAGTCGGCGGATGTGCACATCGACCGTGCGGGTGCCGCCGAAGTAGTCGTAGCCCCATACCTCGCTCAGCAGAAGCTCACGCGTCAGGACGCGTCCGGGATGGGCGACCATGTACTTCAGCAGTTCGAACTCGGTGTAGGTGAGATCGAGGGGTTCACCGTCCATGGTCGCCAGGTAGGCGTCCTCGTCGATGGCGATGGGGCCGGCCACCAGGGTGTTGGACGACGTGGTGCCCTGCATGCAGCAGCGGATGCGGGCCTCGAACTCGGCGGGGGATGCGTCGTCCAGGATGAAGTCGTCGATACGCCAGTCGGTGCCGACTGCCGACAACCCCGCCGCCGGGACGAGCAGCAGGATGGGCCACCGGTCGGTGGCCGTCGCGATGAGTTGGCAGGTGGCGCGCGCGGCACCGAGGTCGGACCGTGCGTCCACGATCCCGAGGTCGGTGCCGATCGCCTGCGCAGCGGCCTGATCGCCGCCGACGACCGAGCGCACGGTGTGATTCAGCAACAGCAGTGCGCTAGGAGGTTCGGTCGGCGATTGCGACGCGCTGGCCGGCGTGACGAAACAGATCTCTGCCACGCTATCCACTTCCTGTCTCCCGGTGGCCGTCGTGCGGAGCTTCGCTGTCCCAGCGATGTGGCGACGTGACGGCCGAGTCCAAGGATACCGGCGCCCAGTCGGCCGAGTCGAGGATGACCGTCATCGGACCATCATTCACCAGGTTCACCGACATGTGCGCGCCGAATCGCCCGGTACCCACCGTCGCGCCCAGGGAACGCAGATCGTCCACGTACGCGTCCACCAACGGCTCGCTGATCGGCCCCGGCGCCGCCGCGTTCCACGTGGGACGACGCCCCTTGCGGGTGTTCGCGTACAACGTGAACTGGCTGATCACCAGGATCGGCGCTCCGAGGTCCGCCGCCGAACGCTCGTCGGGCATGATACGGAGCGTCCAGGTCTTCTCGGCCATGCGGCGGACGACCGCCCGGTCGTCGGAATGGGTGATGCCGACGAGCGCCACCAGTCCTGGGGACGCCAGCCGTCCGGTCACCTCCCCGTCCACTTCGACGTGGGCGCGGGCCGCTCGCTGGAGCACGACGCGCATGGAATCGCCTTTCGCCGATGTCACCTGGCTGGGGTCAGAGCTTACCGGTACCGGGTGGGGCCCGGCGGGTAGGCTTACCGGGTGGCCCAGTTCTCGGTGATCGTCCTCGTGGTTGCTGCCTTGGTGGTGGCTCTCGCCGGGATGGTCGTCCTGGTGGGTCTGCTGCGGAACGCCGCGCGACCGACGTCGCACTCCGAGCCCCGAAGGGGCTGAGCGGGTCGGCGCACCGCACGTCACCGTCGTCCCCGACCATTGCCTGGAGGAGCCCATGGCCTTCGAGATTCCCGAGGATCTGAACCCCGCCCTGATGGGGCTCGCGTGGCTGATCGGCCGCTGGCAGGGCAACGGTCACCGCACCTGGCCGGCGAGCGGCGGGCAGGGGGCCGACGAGATCGAGTTCGGTCAGCAGATCGACTTCGCCACCAACGGCTCGGGCTATCTGCATTACCTCTCCCAGACCTGGACGCTGGATGCCGACGGGCAGCCCGCCGGCCCGCTGGACATGGAGACCGGGTTCTGGCGTCCGGGCGCCGACGGGAAGCTGGAGGTCGTGCTCGCCTCCCCCGAGGGCTGGTCGGAGATCTGGATCGGCTCGGTGACCGGCGCGAAGGTGGAGTTGGCCAGCGACGTCGTGGCCAGGACGCAGACCGCCCAGACGGCCTACACGGGAGGGCACCGGCTCTACGGCAACGTCGAGGGGCATCTGATGTGGGCCTTCGACCGCGCGACCACCGAGGTGGAGTTGCAGCCGTACATGTGGGCAAGGTTGCAGCGGGCATGAGCGGCGACGGGGCGTACGAGAACGGCAGGGTCGAGGTCGCCGACGGCCCCGACCGGGGCATGGCGTGGCATTTCGGTGATCCCCTGGGCGAGCAGCGGGCGATGGAGGCGGGCGAGGCCCTCGTCGAACTGACCAGTCGTGAGGTGTTCACCGTGACCGGCGAGGAGCGGTTGAGTTGGCTGCACTCGCTCACCTCGCAGGCGATCGACGGGCCTCAGGCCGCGCTCGGCGTCGATGCGTTGGTGCTGTCGCCCACCGGGCAGATCGAGCACGGCTTCGTCCTCGTCGATGACGGGACGACCGCCTGGTGCTGGACGGAGCCCGGCGACCGGGAAGGCCTGGTGGCTTTCCTGGAGTCGATGAAGTTCTGGACGAAGGCCGAGGTCGTCGCGCGCGACGACCTGCACGTGGTCTGGGTGGGGGAGCAGGTGGACGAGCCCACGGTCGTTCTCGCCGGACGTACGTCGCTCGTGGGTGCCGGACGCGAACTCGTCGTCCCCGCCGACGGCGAGCTTCCGGTCGCCAGGCACACGGGGCAGTGGGCCTTCGAGGCGTTGCGCGTCGCCGCCGGGGTGCCCCGGATCGGCTCCGACACGGACGCCCGCACGGTGCCCAACGAGATCGGGCTCTTCGGAACTGCCTTGGACAAGGGATGTTACCGGGGTCAGGAGACTGTGGCGCGTGTGCACAATCTGGGACGCCCGCCGCGGCGGTTCGTCCGGTTGCTCCTGGACGGGGCCCTGCCCGAGGAAGGGGCGGCGATCGTCCTCGATGGTCGCGAGGTGGGCCACGTGGGGACGGCGGCTCAGCACCACGAACTCGGGCCGGTGGCGCTGGGGCTGGTGAAACGGTCGGTGCCCGCGGACGCGACCCTGGTCGCGGGTGGCATCGCGGCGTCGCAGGAGGTTCTCGTCGACCCCGAGGTGGGGCTGCACTTCCGGCCGCCTGCTCGTTGAGTCTCCCCGACTTCCGCTCGCTGTGTTTCCCCGGCTTCCGCTCGTTGAGCTTGTCGAAGCGAGTGCCCCGGAGGGCGTGACAGATTTCCTTCAATTTGGCGAACACGAGCTGGTTGGTGAGTGTCTCCGCTAGTCACAGTCCATCCTCGGTGTGTGCTGGCGAATTTGAAGGACTTTTGTCACGCAGGCGCCGGGGCGTACCGCTTCCGCACCTATGGCGTTGGGCAACGGGAGCGGAAGCGCTCACGGTGTGCGTAGCACGCGAACAGGATCGTTGTGCGAGGCAGCCACGGCCGGCGGCAACGCGGCGACCGCAGCGGCGAGCACCGCGAGCACGCCGGTGCCTGCGGCGAAGGTGGGGACGGGCGCGTGCCCGGCAGAGGCAAGGGCGATCGCTGTGGCCGTCGTGCCGAGGATCGCCCCCATCGCTCCGGCGATGGCTGCTCGCCCTGTGACCAGTGAGACGATCACCCAACGAGGAGCGCCGAGCGCGCGGCGTCGTCCGAGGTCGGTGCGGTGAAGCAGGACGTCGGCGAGCACGACGATGGCGGTCAGTAGCGCACCGGCGCCCAGGACCATGAGCATGAGCCCGCGTCCGTAAGCCGTGAGGTCGCCCATGACATCGCTCTGAAGCTGGGCCAGGTCTGCCGGGGAGTCGAGTTGGATGTTCTGCAGGGGTTGGTCGAGGGTCGTCAGGACTGCGGATTGCAGGCTGGGAACGGCGCTCGGCGTGGTGGCGATGACATGCAGGGTGCGGGCGGCCGTGCCGGTGGAAGCGTTGATGAGCACGCCTCCGGCGATGTTGGTGAAGGGATCACGCGCGGTGAACTGCCCAACGACGGGGTAAGTCACGCCAGTGGTGGAGGTGATTGCTCCGACGGGGGCGTCGAGGGCAAGGGCGCTCATGGCGGTAGCGGAGACGATGGCCTCTCCGGGCAGGGGCCATCGACCGCGGACGAGGATGGCGACGTCCGGGATGTCGCCGACGACCTGCCAGGACGCGACCCGCTCGCCGCCCCTGCCGACTGTGGCTGTCGTGACGTCGATGGCACTAGTCAGGCCGACCGCCCGCTCAGCGACGTCCAGGGTGCCGATCTGGGCGATGACGTCGCGCGTGAGGAATCCGGCTGACGCGGAATCGGTGATCGCCAAAGTGCGTGAACCTGCCGCGTCGAGGCGGGCCTGTACCTGTTGCTCGGCGGCCGCCGCACGTCCGACGGTGAGGAGCGTCGTCGCGCACATGGCTGCTGCGAGCAGAGCGACCATGATGGTGGACACCTTCTGGGCGCGCGCCGAGGCTAGTATTTCGCGAACCAGTTCGGTGATTCTCACAGCTCCACCCGCTGGTCGCAGTGCTGCAGAACGAAGTCGTCGTGGGTCGCGATAATGGTCGCCGCTCCGTCTCGGGCCGCGCCCCGGAGGGCTGCGAGAACGATGGCCGCATTGTCATGGTCGAGGTTGCCGGTGGGCTCGTCGGCGAGCACGACGGCAGGGCTGTTGATCAGCGCACGGGCGACAGCTACGCGCTGAGCCTGTCCGCCGGAGATCTCGCCGGGGCGATGGTCCGCCCGCTCTGCCACACCGAGCCTCTCGAGGAGGTCGCGTGCACGTCCTGTGACGTCGCGGCGGTGCGAGCCCGCATAGAGGGCGGGTTCGACGACGGAGTCCAGGATGGTGCGGGCGGGATCGAGGGCAGCGTCCTGGAAGACGAAGCCGAGGCGCTGAGCGCGCAACTCCGCGCGCCGGGCGTCGGGCAGGTGATCGACGCGGATATCGCCGAGAAGCACCGCGCCGCTGGTGGGGCGCAGCATGAGCCCGAGCAGATAGAGCAGCGTCGATTTGCCGCGCCCGGAAGCGCCGGTGATGGCTGTCACCGCACCTGTTGTGAAGGTGCAACTCAACCCGCCGAACAACTCCTCGGCGCCGTGCCGATACGCGAAGCGCACATCCTGGACGGCAAGCACGTCATTTCTCGCTGTCGGCCTGCAGGACAACGATCTGATCGCCCACGTCGAGTCCCTCGACGATGGCCAGTCCATCGCCGGAGGCCAGCACCGTCACCGGAGCCTTCGAGCCGTTTGGGAGCAGTACGTAGGAGGCGCCGGTCTCGTCGGTACGTACGGCCGCAGCAGGGACGGCCGGGCCGGACACCTCGGGGACGATCTGCACGCGCCCGGGCAGCATTGTGGTCTCGGCTGCCGGAAGTGACCCGCAGTCGCTTCCGCAGACGACCGACCCGTCAGGGGCTGTCAGCACGAGGTCGGTCGTGCCGTCGTCCCGCTGCTGAGAGCCCGCGACCAGAGCAGACCATGTGCGGTCTTCGAAGGCAACCGTGACCGGGGTATTCAGTGGCACGTTGCGGGCTTGGTCGGCGGTGAGCGAGATGACGAACTCCGGTGTGCCCATGTATGCCAGCAACCCCGGCTCGCCGCCGGAGACCTGGGCGCCGACGGTGATGGCCTCCCCGGGCGCGACACTCGCCGGGAGCTGGGAAACCGCTATCAGGGTTCCGAGCCGGATGATCCCGGTCTGTTCCTCGCCGAGATCGTCTTGCCAGGCCTTGACGTTGGCCGTCGTGATGCCGGCCCATTCCCCAGTGACGGGTTGGTCATAGCCGAGGTCGTCGAGCATCTGCTGTACCTGCTCGACGTCGGTTCCTTCGGCGGCGGTGGTCAGATCACGGTAGAAGGGCATCGATCCGCGCGCGACCCGCACGGGCACATTCGCGACCGAGTAGACGGTGTCTCCGGGGGCGACCTCGCCCCCGGAGACCGACGTGACGACACCCTGCAGCAGATTGGTGGCGATGATCGTGAGTTCTTGGCGAACCGAGACGTTGTAATTCAGGGTTTGGCCGACACTCGCTTGTGTCACAGTAGCGGTGACCTGCTGTGGGGCGTCGGTTGTTGGGGTCTCGGGGGACGCCAGCGTCGCTCGCCCCGCCCACCAGCCGCCGAGCAAGGCCAAGGCGATGGCGGCCGCCACGGTGGCCCACCGAGCAACCTTATTCCGCATGTCACTTCCTCAGTCGTCGATGAAGCCCTCCGGGAGGACGCTGAGACTACCGCAGTCTAGCCCACCGTCGATTCGTGCCGCCCGCAGTCGGGCTTGAACCAAGTATTCCCACGAATGAACAGGCTAGGCTCCCCTCGCTCAAAAGTGACTCACAGGTTTTTCACAAGAACGAGCGTGTCCCGAGGTGTTCGGGGCTAACGTTGGTATCACGGAGATGATGACGAAGGAGCATCATGAAAACCCACCCCCTTCCAGCCAACTGTTGCGTATCCGGAACCCGTGCGACCCAGCTTGCTGTCGTCCTGACCCCGGTCGTAGAGCTGAGCTTTGCATCGACGAGCGAACCTCAGAGGGCACGGCCGCGCTGGCAGCCATTTCAGTGATCGAAATCACGGCTCGCGACGACTGGCCGATTGGCAATCGGCTTTGAACCGTGTAATGCGCGACAAGACTGCGAACGATATCGAAAGAGGAAAGTATGTTCTTGACTACAGTCTTCCGGGCTACTCTTGCAAGTGTCGTCAGCACCTGCTACTTCTTGACGGCCTGCTCATCTACTGAGCAGCCCGATCTTGAACCGCTGCCACCGATAAGCGACTATGTGCCCTCAGACTGGGATATAGCTAAGTATGAGTCGAACCTAGAAAGTCTTGCGACAGAATACAAACTACAAGATCTTCCAGACGTTGCCATCGTACGGTGGGTTGATCCGGAGGATTCCATACCGTTGATGGTTGAGTGTCTTCAGGCTGCTGGTGTCGATGTCGTGCAGACGGATACTAGTAGCTACACTGTGGAGGCAGCGCCGGGCCAAGAGGACTCTGTCCATCTTGCTACCTATGTGTGCACGGCTCAGTATCCGACAAGAATGGATATTGATCGCCCGCTAAGTGATCTAGAGATGAAAGCTGTTTATGACCACCTCGTTGATGAGTGGTTGCCATGCGCATCTGATCAAGGATACGAGGGGCTCTCGAAGCCATCATTTGAAGTTTATGCCCGGTCGCTGAGCGGTGAAACTGTGGATCCAGTCTACGAGGAGCTCAGCCGCAAGTATCAACCCAGTGATGAGGAGCTCCAAGCATTGATGGAAGCTTGTCCTCTGCGGCCGTCCGGGTTTAGGTCCTACCAGAGGTAGGAAAAGTGAAGGTATGCGGTAACGTTCAGCGGAAGGAGAAAGAATATGAAAAGGCAATCGCATCGCTTGCCATTGCTGTCATGGCGGTAATGGCCGGAGGATATGTTTCGGAGAGCCATGCGGATCCGATCTACCCGCAACAGTTGACGTGCTCGTCGGATCGAGTCGTCGCTAGCCAGGTCACGGCCATGGGGATGTCACCCTGGGTGCAGCACCAGCTGTGGTCTACCAACGGGACGCTTCGCGAGCAGCGATTCGATCGTCCTGCTCCGCTTCAGTGGTGGACCTCGCGCATGCTGTCACCCTTCAGTGCGATTCGCAACTCGAACGTTCTGACGAATGGCGACAGGCTCTCGTCGGACCAGACGTACACCTACTGTGCGTACGTGGCTGGCCGAGTTGCTTCCTGAATCTCGTGATCTGATCTGAAGGTCCCTGACGATGAAGCAGCGATCTTCGGATATCGACAGCTGCGTCCGGGGTGAATCGTCTATCGACACACCCCGGGCGCAGCACTCGACCGATATTCTTGGCGTTCTGAAAACGCTTGGACTCACGAGTTGTACGCACGTCATTATTCAGAATCTTGGAGAGACCCTAAATGAGATGGTGGACAGGTGCAGTAGTCTCGATATCGGTGACTCTGATATGCCTTGGTTGTGGAACTTCATCTGAGCAATCTGAGTCGACATCGTCCGCGACCGTGGGCTTGGTCCCCGAAGGAGCCAAAGAAGCGTATGTCGGTTTCTTGACCACAGTATTCGAACTGGGTCATTCGACCGATATTAACGACTTCGCACAATTGAAGGAGTATTACAACGGTAATCAGTCTGAGTTCACAAATCCCGTTGTTCCTCTTCAAACGTTCTATGGGATACGAACCGTCGTAGACAAGGACAATCTTGTACAGCTAAGGCCACATCCGGACTTTGCTGCCGCCGAGGACTCGATGTTCGTTCAAGCCTGTCTCAGCTCGAAGGCGGCGCCTCGCGAGGATATTGCTGGAGGTGGTCCGTATGCGGGCGCACCATATATGGTGAATCTAGTCTCGATCAGTCGAGGTGAAGATGGCGTGTGGAGGGTAACTGCCAGCATGCCCGAGGATGTGAATCCTTCTATATGCCCGTTCACTCGTTGAAACTCGGACGACGAGCTGAATTCTGTCTGCGACCTGTTCACCATGCTTCTATTCGGTGCAGCGGCGGCAACGGGCGATTGATGCCTGCTGGTCATCTAGGCGCGACGACGGTCCACCGGGCACGGTTGCCCCGCAGTCGAATCCATAGTCGCTACGACATTCGGGAGCAATTACATTGGAAGAAGTCATGAGCTAGCGCCACAACTCCTCGAAGATGTCGTCCGACTCGCAGGTTTCCTCAACAGCATCCAACTCTTCTTGAGTCAGTGTCGTCCCCACTTCTCGGCTGAGCTGCATGGTGGGTGACCAAATCTGCGGGGAATTGAATGTCTCAATGAACACATCTTCAGACGGCACATCGACCTCGTAGCCATGGTCTTCCACACAAGGAACTGATTCAGTCACATAATACCCGTAGAGCTCGCGCAGTTGCTCATTGCTGAGCGGGCGCATCCCGATATTGAACACCGGGTACTGCGCTTCGCAGATGTATTGCGCCAAATGGTATCCTCCGGCTGGATTGTCGATAGTTATACCTGTTCCTCCTCAGCTTTCGTCAACTTGGGCGGGGTACCCCGCTTCGTTTAGGCAGTCGACGATAACTGGAACATGCTCGGAAGGGTCAATCCACCGAACAATCTCGACGTCAGGCACGTCAGTGAGATCAAATGCTTCGGCGAACTGGGCAAGAGCTTCTTCTCGAGCATCCAGGTCCGCCTGGAGTATCGTCGTCGCACCTGCAGATACTGGTGCCGAGAGGCCCGAATCCTGTGAGCTATTCGCCGCGCACCCGGCAAGCAGGATCAGGCAGGCGGCAACTGCGGTCAGCCTACCCATACGCAGTACGAACTTGCGCTCATGTCGACTCCTCCTTGCGTAGTCAGCCAGACCTCGGTCACTGCGCCGCAACATTTTTCGCAACAATCCCGCCCGATAGTGTTAACACGGCGAACAGGACCCCGGCGGCCATCCTTGATAGCTAACATCAGAATCTCCTCTGGGGTGAAACAACGTCAATGTCGCGTTCTTAACGCAATCACCATCGGTTGGATCCGTCAAGAGCATAGGAAAAGGTTGCGCTATCTGGACTGGCGGGTCGGAGGGGGTCTTCGAGTGCTCTTGGAGATCGCGCGGTGTTCCGAAGCTGTCGCTACCGCTGGTAGTCGCGGAAACCCTCGGGGAGCAGCGAGCACTCGTCCTCGAGCCGGAGGCTGTAGGGCAGATCGGGGAACAGTACGTCCGTCATCCGCTCGCGGTCGATCGCTACCACCCCGTCGTAGTCGATCGACCGCCGGTAGGTGGTGTACGAGGGCTCCTCGATGCTCTGGATCCCGAGCAGATTTTCCGCGCAAGGGATGAAGCCGTGCAGGATGTGGCGGTAGATCATCGTGATCTCCTCGCCCTGTATGGGGCGGTCTATGTCCGCACGAACAGGGTATTGCGCCGAGCACTCGTATGCGGCCTTGTGGTAGGCATCCGCCTGCTCGTCGGAGAGGGTGATCGAGTGCGACCACCCGTCTGCGCTCAAGTGTGCGGCGAACCCGAGCTCGCGAAGACAGCTGACCTGCACCGTGCTTGCCTCGTCCGGGTTCACCATCGGACGATCTCGTATTCCGGCATCCCCTGCAGCCCCTGGTCCGTCGCCTGCTCGTCGAGTCGGCTGTGATAAAGCTCCAGGTCTGCCGCGGACGGCACGTAGTCCTCGATGGCGGGCAGCGGCTCCACACTCGTGGGCGGCGCACTGCACGCTCCCAGCAGGCCGACTCCCAACAGACCAACCATCAGGGTCGCAGGTACCGCTCGCCGGAATCGCATGGTCGTACCGCTTTCGCTCGGTCCCGATCGACGACGGCGGGCACTCGCGTCCATGTGAGGCTTTAGGGATCGCCGTCGATCCGGGGTAGGGCTCGTGCTGACGTCCGTCACTCTATTGGTGCCCCACCCCGCCGTGTTCGAAGACGCGGACGAAATCTGCTCTTGCGGGTGAGATCTCGTCCGCAGATACGGAAATCATCCGCGTAATTCAGCTGCCAAGGGGCCGCGACAATTGCTTGCGCCGTTCGTTCACGAGATAGCCGAACCACACGATGGCACCGATGATGTTGAGCACAATTACGACCAGCACCCACAGCAACCGTTCCTGGAGCGCCATCCCCCTGCGCAACAGGACAGTCACGAGCGCTGCGAGCACAATCACCTGCGGCAACAGTATCCATGCCTCTGCGAAGCTCATGTGGATCCCTTCGAGGCGTCCCGACCGCCTTGGCAGGACGCGTGACTTGTCGATCGGCCGATGCCAGGGAGCCTAGCGGCGGCGCGGTGCGCGAGCGGGCGATTGGGCACAGCGTCGGTTCGTCGGGTTCGATCGGTCACCGCTCCGGCAGACCGGGCGGTGTCGGGGAGCATTCGTCAGAAGACGGACTGCGAGCCACCCACCTCGTCGGCCGGCCGGGCGCCACGGGTCGCCAGTGTCGCGGTCAGGCAGCCCAGGGCGAGGACGCCACCCAGGACGAGCCAGCCCGGCAGGCCGAACCGCAGGGCGGTGTTGGTGATCACCAACGGCGCGGCCATCGACCCGACGGACACGGCGAACGACTGGAACCCCTGATAGGCGCCCGCCCGGTCGCGCGGGGTGAGGCCGAAGCTGAGCGCCCAGGTGGCCGAGGACGACACCACCTCGCCCAGTGCGTGAACGGTCGCCGCCAGCACCATGCAGACGACGGCGCCCGTGACGGAGAACTTCGCTGCCGCCCATGCCAGCACACCCGCCACGAGGAAGCCGAGCCCGGACCACAGCATCATGCGTCCGGCGCTCGGGATGTCCCTGGTCAGGCGTGAACTCGGCACCTGCAGGGCGACGACGACGCCGGTGTTGATGAGCAGCAACGCCGACACCAGCGCGGGCGGGGCCGCGGTGTGGGCCGACACCCACTGCGGGTGGGCGACGTCGGTGACGGCGAAGTTCATCACCATCATGGCCGACCCGAGCCCCAGCACGATGAACCGCGGGTTGCGCCACGGCGAGACGCTCGGTTGCGGGGTGCCGGTCGTCCCGGCCCGGACGGTCTCGGCCGGATCGGCCTCGGGATCGTCCCCGGCGATTCCGGCGTCCGCCGAGCGGGGCAGCCGTAGCCCGATGACCCCGGCGACGAGGTAGGCGGCAGCCGCGACCACCAGTGACACGCGGTAGGCCAGTTGGGTGTCGAGGGCCAGCGGGATCGCGGCCAGGCCGCTGCCGGCGGCGATGCCCGCGTTCGCCACCGTGCGCCACAGTGCCTGGGCCCGCACGCGTGCGGCCCCGGAGAAGCCCCGCGCCACGGCGGCCTGCGTGGCCGTGCCACCGAACCAGGCCGCACCCTCGGCGAGGGCTGCGAGCGCGGTGAGCCAGATCAGCGAGCGGGGCGTCGCGTCCGGGACGAAGGCATACCCGCCCAACCCGACCGCCTGGACGAAGAACGCCCCGCCGATCAGCAGACGTGCGGAAGCCCTGTCGGCGAAGTGCCCGCCCAGGTAGGACGAGGCCGCGCCCGCGATACTCGCGACGAACAGCACGGTGCCCACCGTCTGGATGGGCACACCCAGCATGCGGGTGAAGTACAGCGTGGTCAGCCCGAGGAACAACCCCCGGCCCAGGGAGCGCGCGGCCGAGGTCGCCAACAGGATCCACAGCAGTCGGTCGGAGCGGATCTCCTTGTAGAGCGTGAACAGTCGGCTGGGCACAGGCACGCGGGCCATCCAACACCAAGCCCCTGACATTGGCCAGTCCTGGGCGCGCCGGACGCTCGGGACCGGCAGCCGGTCGTCAGACCCGGGGGTTCTTGGCCCGCGTCCTGGCCTTCGCCCGGTCGTGGGCGCTGAGAGCCACCTTGCGCACCCGGACGATCGAGGGAGTGACCTCCAGGCACTCGTCCGGGGCGCAGTACTCCAGCGACTGCTCCAGGCTCATCTTGCGCGGCGGGATCAGGCGTTCGAGCTCGTCGCCGGTGGACGACCGCACGTTGGTGAGGTGCTTCTCCTTGGTGGGGTTGACGTCCATGTCGTCGGGCCGGGCGTTCTCGCCCACGACCATGCCCTCGTAGGTCTCGTCGCCGGGCGAGATGAACAGCACCCCGCGCTCCTGGAGGTTGAACAAGGCGTAGGCGGAGACGATCCCGCTGCGGTCGGCGACCAGCGACCCGGTGTTCCGGGTGCGCATCTCGCCCACCCAGGGGGTGTATCCCTCGAAGACGTGGTTCATGATGCCGGTGCCGCGCGTCGCGGTGAGGAACTCGGTGCGGAACCCGATCATGCCGCGCGAGGGCACCACGTACTCCATGCGCACCCAGCCGCTGCCGTGATTGGTCATCTGCTCGAGCATGCCCTTGCGGGTGCCGAGCAGTTCGGTGACCGTGCCCAGATGCTCTTCGGGCACGTCGATCGTCAGGCGTTCGGTGGGCTCGTTGACCTTGCCGTCGATGATCTGGGTGACGACCTCGGGCTTGCCGACGGTCAACTCGAAGCTCTCGCGGCGCATCATCTCGACCAGGATCGCCAGCTGCAGCTCGCCGCGTCCCTGCACCTCCCAGGTGTCGGGACGATCGGTCTGCAGCACCTTGATCGAGACGTTGCCGATCAACTCCTGGTCGAGCCGGTTCTTCAGCAGCCGGGCCGTGAGGTTCTTGCCCGAGCGTCCGGCCAGCGGTGAGGTGTTGATGCCGATCGTCATCGAGATCGAGGGCTCGTCCACATGGATGAGAGGCAACGGCCGCGGGTCGTCGGGGTCGGACAGCGTCTCGCCGATCGTGATCTCGGGAATGCCGGCCACCGCGATGATGTCGCCGGGACCGGCCTGCTCGACCGGGACGCGCTCCAGCGCGCGGGTGATCAGCAACTCGGACAGCTTCACGGTGGTGATCGAGCCGTCGCGGCGGCACCAGGCCACCTGCTGGCCGCGCTTGATGGTGCCCTCGACGATGCGGCACAGCGCCAGCCGGCCGAGGTAGGGCGACGAGTCCAGGTTCGTGACGTGGGCCTGCAACGGGGCGCCCTCGGTGTAGGTGGGGGCGGGGATCGAGGTGCGGATCACCTCGAAGAGCGGCTCCAGGTCGTCCGAGTCGGGCATGCCCCCGTCGGCGGGCTGGGCGAGCGAGGCGCGACCGGCCTTGGCGGACGCGTAGACGACCGGGAAGTCGAGCCCGTGGTCGTCGTCGTCCTCCAGCAGGTCGAGGAACAGGTCGTAGGTCTCCTCGATGACCTCGGCGATGCGGGCGTCCGGGCGGTCGACCTTGTTGATCACGAGGATGATCGGCAGCTTCTTGGCCAATGCCTTACGCAGGACGAAGCGCGTCTGCGGCAGCGGGCCCTCGGACGCGTCCACCAGCAGCAGTACCCCGTCGACCATCTCGAGGCCACGCTCGACCTCGCCGCCGAAGTCGGCGTGGCCAGGGGTGTCGATGATGTTGATGAGGATGTCGGAGCCGTCGTCCATCGTGTGGTGGACGGCGGTGTTCTTCGCGAGGATGGTGATGCCCTTCTCGCGTTCCAGATCCATCGAGTCCATGACCCGGTTGTCGACGTCGGCACCCTCGCGGAAGGCGCCGGATTGCCACAGCATGGCGTCGACCAGGGTGGTCTTGCCGTGGTCGACATGGGCGACGATCGCGACGTTGCGCAGGTCAGAGCGGATGGGCATGGATCTCCCGACGGGTGTGGGGCCGGGCCCGGACGATTCGCCGGGGCCCGGGATGGGCGTGGTGTGCACATGAAAACGCCGAACCCGAGGGGGCCCGGCGAGCAACACGGCATCAATTCTACGCCGCCGTGGTGGCTCGGCCCAACCGTCGCCCCTGCCCACCCCGCTCGTCAGCGGCCGAAGAACCTCGTGAAGGGGTTGCCGGACGACGCCTTCGCGCTCTCGGTGGCGCTGTGGCTGCCGTCGCACCACTGACCCGCGGGCACGGTGGCTCTCACCGCGTCGATGTGCTGGCCGCAACCGGCCCAGGTGGTCTTACCGCAGACCTTGCACGTGACTGCTCGGCACATGTTCATCGCTCCTTCGGTTTCGCTGCCCCTGGGCCTCCGGATGGTTCGAGGCCACGAGGAGCAGTGTAGGTTTCTTGCAGGAGCATATACCCCCGGGGGTATTGTGTCGATCATGAATCGACGAATCGTGATTGTTGGAGGGGTCGCGGGCGGCATGTCGGCCGCCACGCGGCTGCGGCGCCTCGACGAGGACGCCGACATCGTCGTCCTGGAACGGAGCGGCAACGTCTCCTTCGCGAACTGCGGATTGCCCTACCACGTGGGCGGGGTGATCGAGCGGAGGTCGTCCCTGCTGCTTCAGACCCCCGAGTCGCTCAGGACGCGTTTCGGGTTGGACGTGCGCGTCCGCCACGAGGTGGTCGGCATCGACGCCGCGGCCAGGACGGTCGAGGTGCGGGATCTGGACGACGACACCACCTACGTGCTCGGCTACGACGAACTGGTGCTGTCGCCCGGGGCGCGACCCGTCCGTCCGCCGCTGCCCGGCATCGAACGGGCACTGTCGCTGCGTGACGTCGAGGACGCCGACGCGCTGGTCGCGGCCGTTGCGGGGGCACACACGGCCGTCGTCGTCGGGGGCGGGTTCATCGGCATCGAACTGGCCGAGAACCTCGTCCACCGCGGGATCCGGGTGGCGCTGGTGGAGGCTACGCCGCAGGTCATGGCGCCCCTCGACCCCGAGTTGGCGTCCCTCGTGCACGACCGCCTCAAGGCGAGCGGTGTCGACCTGCGCCTGGGGAGCGCGGTGGCCTCGATCGGCTCGGACGACGTCACCCTGGCGGACGGCAGCGTGCTCCCCGCCGACCTGGTGGTGGCTGCCATCGGCGTCCGGCCCGAGAGCGGCCTGGCGAAGGCTGCCGGGCTGCGGATCGGCGAACGGGGCGGCATCCTCGTGGACGACCGCTTCGCCACCTCGGATCCCCATATCCACGCGGTCGGGGACGCGGTCGAGAAGTCCGACGCGCTGGACGGGCAGCCTGCCCTCGTCCCGCTGGCGCAGACCGCCAACCTGCAGGGACGCCTGGTCGCCGACGCCATCATGGGGCGTCCGGTGCGCGGACGTGGGGTGCTCGGAACGGCCGTCGTCGGCGTTTTCGGGCTGCAGGTGGCTGCCACCGGATGGAACGAGAAACGACTGCGCGGGGCGGGCCGGTCCTACAGGGTCATCCACACCCATCCGGCCGACCATGCGGGTTACTACCCGGGAGCAGTGCAGATGGCCCTGAAGCTGCTGGTCGACCCCGCCACCGATCGGATCCTCGGTGCCCAGGGCGTCGGCGAGGCAGGTGTCGACAAGCGCATCGACGTGATCGCGACAGCCATGGCCAACGACGTTCCCGCCAGCGGGCTGGCCGAACTGGAACTCGCCTACGCGCCGCAGTTCGCCTCCGCGAAGGACCCGGTCAACATGCTCGGCTGGGTGGCCTCCGACATGCGCGACGGGCTGGTCGAGACCATCCAGTGGCACGAGGTCGCCGACGCGGTCGCCGCCGGGGCGACGGTGCTGGACGTCCGCACGGAAAAAGAGCACCGCGACGAGTCGATCCCGGGCTCGGTGCTCATTCCCCTGGACGAGCTGCGCGGTCGCCTCGGCGAGGTGCCGTCGGGTGAGGTCGTCGTCCACTGTGCTGTGGGACTGCGGGGTTACCTGGCCACTCGCATACTCGAGCAGCGCCGGGGCGAGGGCTCGTGGACGCGGGTGCGCAACCTGGACGGCGGCATGAAGACCTGGCTCGCGGGTCAGTACGCGGAGTCGCCGTCGAGGCCGTAGAACGGAAGCGGATCGGGGCTGAGCCCTGGCCCGCAAGGCGTGCAACCGTGACCCGGCGAGGCGATGCCGCCCTCGTGGACGCATGCTGTCGTGCCGCTAGAGGCCGGGGCCATTGATCCTGTCAACCGTTCCCGGCTGGTGGCAGGTCTCTTCGAGTGTAGGGCAGGGACCGCGGCCCTGATGAACTAATGCGGAAGATTGGGGGGCATAGTCGACCCTCAACCTTCCGCAATGATCGCGGAGGACTGTCAGGCCAACGCGAGGAAGAGCTTCTCGAGCTCGGAGGTGTCGGCGGCGCCCTGCTTCGTGCGGACGCACTCCTTGAGGCCGGTGGCGATGATGGCGAACCCCGCGCGGTCGACCGCCTTGCTGACCGCGGCCAACTGGGTGACGATGTCCTGGCAGTCGCGCCCCTCCTGGATCATGCGGACGATTCCGCCCAGCTGGCCCTGGGCCCTCTGGAGTCGCTTGACGACGCCCTCCAACTCTTCGGCGGACAATTGCATGATCCCCTCCTTCGATTACCCCCCTGGGTATTGGCTCGATGATACAGCCCGTTCCCACAGCGCCACTCCGCGAGGCTACGCGGACATGCCGGGGGTACTCAGGGCGGGCTCGGGGGAATCCCCGCCACCGGCGCCTGCCGTGTGAGCAGGACGACGGGTAGGCTCGGCCGCAGATGTCACTGCCCGCTCGATTCATGGAGGACGAGACATGAGCGACACCCCGGGAGCCGCCTTCCAGCCCCAGCCCTATCCGGCCGGTGCGGCGGCACAGCCCGCGCCCACGCAGCGGCTGGCTCCTCCGGCCGGTGCCGGGATCCTCGCGTTGGAGGCCCCCGCCCCGCCGCCCGTGGTGCAGGCCACCCAGGCCCCCGAGATGGCTCCGCCCGTCACCGCCGAGCAGCAGCCGGTGCTGGACGCCAAGGTCGCCCAGTTCATGGGCGCGATCATGAACGAGCAGGCCGGCAGCCCCGAGTTCGCGTCCCAGGCCGACGCGGTGCGCGCCATGGGCGACGCCGACATCCGGCGGGCCGCCGAGACCAGCAACCGGCTGTTGGAAACGCCGTTGCGCGAGATGAAGACCGGCGGTCTCACCGACGTCTCGAAGATCAGCAACACCCTGGTCGAACTGCGGCGTACGGTCGAGGGCCTCGACCCCAACCAGGGCACGGCGCAGAAGAAGTTCCTCGGCATCTTCCCGTTCGGCGACAAGATCCAGGACTACTTCCGCAAGTATCAGTCGAGCCAGCAGCACCTCAACGGCATCCTCCATGCCCTGCGCTCCGGGCAGGACGAACTGACGAAGGACAACGTCAGCCTCAACATGGAGAAGCAGCAGCTGTGGGACACGATGCAGCGCCTCAATCAGTACGTGTACCTGGCCGAGCAGCTGGACGCCCGGTTGTCCGCGGCGATCGCGGAACTGCAGGTGACCGATCCTGCCAAGGCCGACACCCTCAGCAAGGACGTGTTGTTCTACGTGCGCCAGAAGCACCAGGACCTGCTGACCCAGCTGGCGGTCTCGATCCAGGGCTATCTCGCGATCGACGTCATCATCAAGAACAACGTCGAACTGATCAAGGGCGTCGACCGGGCCTCGACCACCACGGTCTCCGCCCTGCGCACGGCCGTGATCACGGCACAGGCGCTCGGCAACCAGAAGCTCGTCCTCGACCAGATCACGGCCCTCAACGAGACCACCTCGGGCCTGATCGAACGCACGAGTGAGATGCTGAAGACCAACTCGGTCACGATCCAGCAGCAGGCCGCGAACTCGACGATCGGCATCGAGAGTCTGCAGAAGGCGTTCGCAAACATCTACGAGACGATGGATTCCATCGACCGGTTCAAGCTCGACGCCCTGGCGAACATGAGTCAGACGATCGGCACGCTCGAGAACGAGGTGGCCAAGTCGCGCGCCTATCTGGAACGGGCCCAGCAGTCGGACGAGCGCATGGCACAGGCGCAGATCGTGCCGAACTACGACCTGGGTATGTGATTCGAGGACGTCATGGGGCTGTTCGACTGGCTCAGCAAGGACAAGGAACCCGAGCCCTCGGAGCTCGCCGCTCCGCCGCCCACCCCGGTGGACATCGAGCGGGCGCTGGTTCGGGCCGAGCGCATGGTGATGGAGGGCAACGCCCCGTCGCCCGTGCTGGCGCGCGTCCTGCGGATCACGACCGTCGTGAAGGCCATCGTGCCCCGTCTGTCCTCGCTCGGCCTCGACAGTCAGGACGCCTACACGGTCGTCGCGACGGCCACCGACTACCTGCCCGAGTCGCTGGCGAGCTATCTGGCCTTGCCACGTGACTGGGCCGATACCCGTCCGGTGGCCAACGGCAAGTCGTCGCTGCTGCTGCTCGTCGACCAGCTCGACCTGCTGTCGCTGACGATCGGGCGCATGTACGACGCCATCAATCGGCGGGACGCCGCGGCCCTGGTCGCCCAGGGTGCGTTCCTGGACGCGAAGTTCGGGGGACGCATGCGTCCGGTCGTCCTCGATCAGACCACCAGGAGCAGCAACAATCCGCTCGACCTCGGCCCGGCCTGACCTGCGATCGGCGGTGATCGTCCCGGTCTCGCCGCGGCGTCCGGCACCACTGAGCCGACCCTGAACGCACCCTTGACGGGCGCTGTTGCTGTGGATCGCTCTGCTAGGTTGGATGAACCGATATGCCTCGTGCGGCGACCCGGATCACTGCGAGCGGACGACGACTTCCGTTTCCGCCTCCACAGGGGAGGATGCCGACGAACAGCCGCCGGACCAAGGGAGTTGCCATGACGAGCCTCACGCTGCGCACCGCCCTCGACCGGCTCGCGGACTCCGCACGGAGCGCCGGCCTGGATCCCGATCAGGCGCGGCAGGAGGGCACCCAGTTGGCGGCGGCGGTTGCCGAGCCCGCGGTGGGTGCCTACCTCGCGTGGGCCGAGCAGCTGGGACGCGAGGCCGATGCCCAGGAGTTCGTCGAGGCGGCCGCGCGGGGACGCCGCTGGCGAGTCAGCCCGACCCCGCTCATGACGCAACTCGGGAACACCCGGCCCAAGCAGGCGGAGGAGTACGCCGACGCTCTCGGGCAGATCGCGATCGCCGCTTGCACCCTCGGTGAGCCCACGGCACAGGTGGCGGGGATGGCCGCCACCGCAGCGGCCGCGCAACTGGAGGCCGTGCGCCGGCCCGGGACGCGAGGGCCGGGGCCGCTCTCCTCGCTCGTTTCGACAGGCTCAACGGGCGTTTCGACAGGCTCGGCGGGCTCGACGGGCGTTTCGACGGGCTCAACGGGCGTTTCGACGGGCTCGGTGGAGGGCTCGTTGAGCCTGTCGAAACGAGCGAACCCGACCGACGGCGACACCACCGTCCCGAACTCGGGAATCCTCGACCGGCTGCAGGCGTCGCAGGACAGGCTCAAGGCCATGGAGGACTTCACCCGGGTGGGAGACGCGGCGTTCCAGTCCGTGCTCGACCAACTGCAGGTGAATCAGCAGCGCATCCGGGAACTGCGGGAGACCGGGCTTGTCGGCCCGGTCGCTTCGCCCCGGCCGCCCGCACCTCAGGAGGCCCCGCCCACGGGTGGGGCGCAGGCCCCGGTCGGGGCCGCGCAGCAGGCTCCCGGGACGCAGGAGGCCAGTGCCGCCGAGGACGCCGCTGGGGCCCAGCCCGAGCGCAGCGTCGACGAGCTGCTCGCCGAGTTGGACGAGTTGATCGGCCTGGCCGGGGTGAAGGCCGAGATCAAGCGGCAGGCCGCCGTGCTCCGCGTCCAGGCGCTGCGCCGCGAGGCCGGTCTCAAGGTGCCGACCATCACGCGTCACCTCGTCTTCGTCGGCAATCCGGGCACGGGCAAGACGACCGTCGCCCGGCTGGTCTCGGGTATCTACAAGGCGCTCGGCCTGCTGAGCAAGGGGCAACTGGTCGAGGTCGACCGCTCCGAACTGGTCGCCGGTTACCTGGGTCAGACCGCTCTCAAGACTTCCGAGGTGTGCGCGTCCGCGATCGGTGGCGTCCTGTTCATCGACGAGGCCTACAGCCTGTCGGGCGACCAGTACGGCGAGGAGGCGATCAACACCCTGGTCAAGGAGATGGAGGACAACCGGGACGACCTCGTCGTGATCGTCGCCGGGTATCCGGGCCCGATGACCACGTTCATTGCCGAGAATCCCGGGCTCGCCAGCCGGTTCCGTACGACGATCCAGTTCGGGGACTACTCAGACGCCGAACTGGTCGAGATCTTCCGGTCGCAGGTGGTGGGCGCCGACTACGAGCTCGCCCCCGGCGCGCTCGAGGCCTTCGAGTTCGACCTGTCGCACCAGGTGCGGGACGAGACGTTCGGCAACGGTCGCTATTGCCGCAACGTGCTGGAGGCGGCCATCGGCCACCAGGCCTGGCGGCTGCGTGACGAGCCCGCACCGACGATCGAGCAGTTGCGCACCCTGCTGTCGTCCGACGTCCTGGCAGGCGACGAGGTGGAGCCCGGGGATGCGCTCGTCGAGGCGGCGGGGGCCGGGCGCGAGCCCTCCGCGGGCGGGGAACAGGTGATGGACGGCCCAGCGCCGGACGACGGGGAGGCCCGCTGATGCAGTCGTTCCAGGTCGCCCGTCCGGGGACGGCTTCGCCGGGAGCCGATGCGAAGGCACGGCAGGCTCCGGGCACGGCGATGACACCGGCGGGCGGGCAGGCGGCCGAACTGGCGACAGTGCGTCCGGAGGCCCCGACGCCGCGCGTCCTCAGCCTGTGGCGTGCGGCCTCCGTGCTGGTCTGCCTGGCGGTCGCGGTCGTCACCCCGCTGGCGCTGAACCAGAACCGGGCATCGCTCACCGAGGTCAATGACGCCGCCCAGCAGCTGATGCGCCTGCAACTCGTCCGCGGCGATGTGCTGGCCGCCGACGCGGACGCGGCCGGCGAACTGGTCGCTGCGCAGACCGGAGCCGAACCGACGGACTCCTATCTGACCGGGCTGCAGGACGCTGCCTCGATGCTGTCGCTGGCGAGCGCCGCCTCGGTGCCGGATCAGGACGCGCTGTCGCAGGCGAACGAGGAACTCACCGGCTATGCCGTCTCGGTGGCACGGGCGGTCGAGGCCCAGGATCCCGAGCTGATGACAACCGCGTCCGCGCAGCTGCGCGACGAGTTCCTCCCCGGGCTGGACGCACAGATCGAGCTCAACCAGGCCCGGCTGTCCGGGTCCATCGCCGACCAGCGCTGGCTGGGTCTGCTCGCCGTGGCCCCGGTGCTCGTGCTGCTCCTGGCCAGCGTCGCCGTGGCGCGCCGCACCCGGCGCGTGCTCAACCTGGGGCTCGTCCTCGCCCTGGGTCTGTCAGCGGCCATGGGCGTCGTGACGACCCAGGTCGTCACCCGCAGCGCCGACAGCGTCGGGGCGGCGCGGCAGGGCGAGGTGGTGCAGGCCACCTCCGCGGTGCAGGCCTACGCGTCGGTCACCGAGGCCAAGGCGTGGGAGGCCCGGACGCTGCTGGGCACTGCATCAGCGGCGGAGGGCGAGGAGCAGTACACCGCGGCGATGGACGCCGCCCGCAGCGCGCTGGCGAATGTGCCTGGTGCCGACGGTGCCGGCATGGTGGCCCACCTGGACGCGATGGCTGGCGCGCACGCACAGATGGTGGACGCCGACGACCCCGGTCAGGCGGCGGCCGCGTCCACGGCCCAGACTTCGTACGAGGCCCTCGTCGACTGGCTGCCCGATCAGGCGTCGACCATCGGGACGGGCGTCTACCTGCAGCTCACGAGCCATGCGCAGATCATCAGGGCCGCCACCGGTGGCACCGCCGCCGCCATGCTGCTGGCGGCGGTCGCGGCGGGAGTCGGTATCAGTCAGCCCCTGCGGAGGTATCGATGAGCACACAATCCGCACCAGTCGCTCCCGGCAGGCTCGGCCAACCGGTCGACCCGCTCGAGCTGCGGACCTACCTCATCGCGCTCGACGGATGGCTCGACGCCCGCCGCGCCGAGATCGAGACGCTCGACGAAGCGGTGCGGGCCAGCGAGCACTCCGACGACCTGACCCCCGACATCGCCCTGGGCCTTCAGCTGTGGCAGTCCATCCAGAGCCGGTACCGGCGGCTGCTCCAGGTGTGGGACCGCGGACGGGTGGGTCCGAAGGAGCGCGAGCAGCTGTCGTCCCTGGTATGGGGGCGTCTGGACGACGAGGCGTGGGGCGGGCTCGCCGGAGCGCCGTCCGGGATGTCTTTGCCCGAGGCATGCCGCATGTCGGACGCGCTCACCGGCCAGCTACGCAACCGGCTGCAGCTCGATCCGGCGGGCACCGAGGCGGTGGGACGCCTGCGCGACCTGCGTGCGACCATGGAGCGGCTCCGCGACCAGGTCGCCCTTGAGCCACCCCAGTCGGCAGCCGAGGCCCGCACCAAGCTGGCAGGCCTGACCGAACGCCTCGAACAGCTGTCCGAAAAGGCAGGACGAGGCGGCGACATCGGGGGGCTGCTGGGGCCTCTGGAGGCCGAGTCGGCCACGTTCGAGCGCGACCTCATCGTGGGCGGGGCGATGCGCAGGCAGCACGCCCCGGTCGCGGCGTCGGAGCCGACCGCCCCCGGACGATCCGAGACGGCCAGCCGACTGCGGGCCGACCTGATCGCTCGCGGACAGCATCTTGAGGGCCTGGTGGCCACGGTCGCGGGCGTCGTCCCGAATCCACCGAAGTACGCGGTGCCGGACGTGACCGCACTCGGGCCGGTGCCGGAAGATCCTGCGGGCCTCGACGCCTACGTGTCCCGGCTCGAACGGGTGTCGGCGGCGATGGATCTGGTCGAGCAGGCCAACTCCGAGGCGTTGCGCGAGCACGGGGTCGTGGCGAACGAGATCATCATGGTGCGCAGTGAGGCCCAAGAACAGGGGATCGTCGACGACCGGCTCTCCCGGCTGCTCGATCTCGCTGACGAACTCGCGGCTCTCGACCCCCGGCCGGCCGAGGCACTGGCGGGTCTCGTGGCGTCCTGCCGGGCCCTGGTGACATGGTTGGCCTCCGGGGAAGGTGACCGCTGATGAAGTGCCAGCAGCCCGGCTGTCCCGGCACGATCGTGGACGGCTACTGCGACTACTGCGGGATGCCGCCCACTGCCACACCCACCCCGGTGGTGGCTCCCGCGGCCGGTCCGGGACCGGCACCACGATCGCGGGCGGGCCGTTCGGCAGCCGCGGCTCCCACCTCCGCGCCCCGGCCGAGCCGGGCATCCGCCTCGGCGTCCGCTGGTGTCTCAGCCTCTCCCGGTGTCTCGGCGTCACCGCGGCCCTCCGCAGCGTCCCGGAACTCCGCGTCCGGCACCGGGCTGGGCAAACGCGGCGGCCCGTGCCCGCAGCCCGGCTGCTCCGGCACGATCGTCGACGGCTACTGCAACTACTGCGGTAACCCGCCGGACGCGAAGCCCCGTGCGGCGGCTCCCGAACTGCTGGGGACGCCCCTGTCGACCACGGCCACGGCCTCGGAGCTGGGCACCGTTCTCATGGGATCGTCGCTGGTGGGCCCCGATTCCGGGCTCACGCCGGTGCGGTCGGACGCGCATCGTCCTCGCACCCGCATCGGCGCCGGCATCACGAGCGTGCCCCCGGCCCCGTCCGTCGACCCGGCGTCGGCAGTGATGAGCAACCCCGTGGTTCCTGAGGAGCGGCGATTCTGCCCGTCGTGCGGCGAGCCCGTGGGCCGTGGGCGGGCCGGCGAGCCGGGGGAGGTGGAGGGTGCGTGTGCCACCTGCGGCAAGCCGTTCGACTTCCGCCCGGCGATCAAGCCCGGCGAACTCGTCTCGAAGCAGTACGAGGTGGCGGGGGCTCTGGCCTACGGCGGCATGGGGTGGATCTACCTTGCTCGCGACCGCAACGTGTCCGACCGGTGGGTGGTGCTGAAAGGCCTGCTCAATTCCGGGGACGAGGACGCGGCGACCTCGGCCAAACAGGAGCGGGAGTTCCTCGCCGCGGTCGAGCACCCGTTGATCGTCGAGATCTACAACTTCGTCCAGCACGGGGACGCGCGCTACATCGTCATGGAGTACGTGCCCGGCCGTTCGATCACCCAGTTGCTCAAGCAGCGGCGCCAGGCCAACAACGGCACCTACGACCCGCTGCCGGTGGACTGGACGCTCGCCTACGCGATCGAGATACTGCCGGCCTTCACCTACCTTCACGACAGCGGCCTGCTGTACTGCGACTTCAAACCGGACAACCTCATGCAGGTGGGCGATTCGGTGAAGCTGATCGATCTGGGTGCCGTGCGGCGCCAGGACGACGCGGACTCGCCCATTTTCGGGACGAACGGCTATCAGGCCCCCGAGGTGGCCGAGCTGGGGCCGTCGGTGGCCGGCGACATCTACACGATCGGGCGTGCGATGGTGGTGATGGCCGCCGAGTTCCGCGGCTATCAGGGCGAATACGTCGACTCGCTCCCGCCGATCAGCAAGATGCCGATCTTCGACCAGCACGACTCGTTCTACCGTCTCGTGCAGCGCGCGTGCGCGCCCGTGCGGGAGGACCGGTTCCAGAGCGCGGAGGACCTGCGGGTGCAGGCGACCGGCGTGCTGCGCGAGGTGGTCGGCCGCGAGTCGGGCGGGGCGGCGACGGGCTCGCAGCTCTCGACGCTGTTCAGCCCGCCGATGACCGCCGGGCATGCCGACGAGTGGCGGCAGCTTCCCCACCTGCTGGCCGACCCGTCCGATCCGATGACGAACTGGCTCGCCTCGATCACACTGGACGATCCCCGGCAGAAGATGGCTGCGCTCAACCGGGCGCCGGAGCGCACGGCCGCGGTGATGCTGGAGCAGATCGAGTTGGCGTTGGCCATGTCTGACCGGCGCACAGCGTCCCAGGTGATCCGCGAACTTCTCAAGGCCGACCCGTGGGACTGGCGTGCCGTGTGGATGCAGGGACTGGTCGCGGTGCAGGGGCGTGCCTGGCACGAGGCGCAGGCCCCGTTCAACACCGTCTACGGCCAGGTGCCCGGGGAACTGGCCCCGAAGTTCGCGCTGGCGGTGGCCTGCGAGCGCGGGGAGCTGCCCACCCTCGCCGAGGAGCTCTACGCGATCTGTGCCAGCACGGACGCCGGCTACGTCACACCGTCGGCGTTCGCCCTCGCCAGGCTGCGCCAGGCACGTGGCGACTTCGAGGGGACGCTGGCCGCCCTGGCCCTGGTACCGCCGACGAGCCGGGGATACTCGGACGCCCGTACCGCGCACGCCCAGCTCCTGCTGGGCAGGGGCGGCGACCTCGCCGACCTGGCGTCCGCCATGGAAGCCGTGCACGCCGCGCGCCTCGACCAGGTGACCACGGCCCGGCTGGAGGTGGAGATCCTCGAGGCGGCGCTCCCGCAGGTCCTGGCCCAACGCGGTGCGCCGAAGGTGATGCTGGACGGGCTGCCCGCCACCGCCCGCAACCTGCGTCCCAAGCTGGAGAAGGCATATCGCGACCTCGCCAAGTGGGCGCGGGACGACGACGAACGCAATCGGCTGCTCTCCAGGGCCGACTCGACTCGCAGATGGAGCCTGCTGTGACCGACCCCCTGACCTCGCGGCCCACCGAAGAGTCGCACGAGCTCGACGAGCCGACCGGCAGCACACCCGCGGGCCCGGCGGAGCCTCAGGACGAGCCGGACGATTCGGAGGCCATCGGCGGTTGGGCGCAGCCTCCGGCCCCGTCCGACGGGACGGTCGCGGCTGCCGGTTGGGCGCAGCCTCCTGGCCCCGCTCCGAGGCTCCTCCTCGGGGCGACCGACGCCCGGGAGTGGCGGCACGACCCCGAGCTGGCGGCGATCGCCGCCGATGAGACGGAGTCATTGCCTGTCACCGCCGTGGCGCCGCCCGATGTCGTGGCGCCCGTACGCACGTTCGTGCCGACCGTGGAGCGCTGCCCCCGCTGTGGCGGGACCATCGACTTCGATGGCTACTGCGAGCAGTGCGGGGCCAAGGCGCCCAGCGTCCGGGATCACTTCGAGGCCCAGCCCGCGCCGTGGGTGGCGGGGGTGTGCGATCGGGGCGTGCGGCACCTGCACAACGAGGACGCCATGGCGCTGGACGCCGCAGCCGATCCCGTCGGGCACGCGGTGATGGTGGTGTGCGACGGTGTATCGACGTCGACCGACTCCGACCAGGCATCGCTGGCGGCGGCGAGGGCCGCCCTGGCACATCTGACGGCGAACGTCGACTGGGTGCTGGGAGCCGACGACGCGTCCCGGATCTCCGACACGGTGGTCGGGGCGGCGCAGGCGGCCAATCAGGCCGTGCTCGACAACTCGGATCTCACCAGCCCGAGCCCCGCATCGTGCACCCTGGCCATCGCACTGCTGTCGGGACGTCAGCTGCTGTCGGCCAACTTGGGCGACTCGCGTGTCTACTTCGTGCCGGACGTCAGGCCCGCTGTGCTGCTCAGCACCGACGACTCCATGGCACAGGAGGAGATCGAGCAGGGGGTCGACCGGCTGACCGCGGAGGCGGGCGCCAACAGCCACGTGATCACCCGTTGGCTCGGCCGTGACGCCCCCGACACGACCCCGTCGATCGCCGTCCTGACCGTGGAGCCGGAACTGAGCGGATGGGTGGTCGCCTGCAGCGACGGGCTGTGGAACTACGCCTCGGAACCGGACGCGATCGCCCTTCTCGTCCGGCATTTCGCGGAGTCGGCGGCGTCGGACCCGGCGAGCGTCGCACGTGAGCTCGTCCAGTGGGCCAACAGCCAGGGCGGGCACGACAACATCACGGTGGCCCTGGCACGGGTGGAGGCGGAGCCGACCCCGGAATCGGAACAGCAGACCATCCGCACCCGCCCGGTCGGCTCGGCCGCGCCTGCCATGCGCGCTTCCGGTGTCGAGTCCACCGGCTAGTCTGGCTGCGTCGGCGGCTGCATCATCGCGACGAAAGGACAAACCCGGTGGCCCTGTTCTCCTCCACCGTCTACCAGAACGAATACCTGCCGGACGGCGGCACGGACGTCAACGCGATCGTCCGTATCGGCGTCAACGACGCGGGTAGCGCGGGTTCGGACGGCGCCGCCGGCGAGATCATCATCATCGACTGCTCGGGCTCGATGGGGCAGCGCAGCATGATGGCGGCCCGTCAGGCTGCGATGGTCGCGCTCGACAACATCCTCGACGGCACCTACTTCGCTGTGGTGTCCGGGACGCACGAGGCCTACCTGGCCTATCCGGTCGTCCAATCGGGGCCCGGCATGGTGCAGATGTCTGCCCGGACGCGCCGCGAGGCGAAGAACGCGATCAGTCGGCTGATCGCCGACGGGGGAACCGCGATCGGCCGCTGGCTGTCGCTGACCCTCGCGCTGTTCGGCTCGATGGGAGGCATCCTCGCCCAGAAGCACGCACTGCTGCTGACCGACGGGGCGGACGAGCACGAGACCCCCGAGCAGCTGGAGGCCGCCATCCGGTCGTGCCAGGGACAGTTCCAGTGCGACTGCCGGGGCGTGGGCACCTACTGGGTGGTCAGCGAGGTACGTAAGATCTCGCGGGCGCTGATGGGCACGCTCGACATCATTCCCGATCCCGCCATGATGGGCGCGGAGTTCGCCCGCATCATGCAGACCTCGATGAGCCGCGGGGTCTCCACCGCTGACCTGCGCGTATGGGTGCCCCAAGGCGCGCAGCTGCTGTTCGTCCGCCAGGTCTCCCCGACGGTGGAGGACCTCACCCGCCAGGGGCATCCGGTCAACCCGCTGACGATGGACTTCCCGACCGGTGCGTGGGGCGACGAGGAACGCGATTACCACGTGGCCGTGCGGCTGCCCGCGAAGGCGATCGGGCAGGAGCAACTGGCCGCGCGGGTGCAACTCGTGGTGGCCGAGCAACCGCGCACGCAGGGCATGGTGAAGGCCGTGTGGTCGAGCGACGACAACCTGACCGCGCAGATCAACGACGAGGTGGCCCACTACACCGGGCAGACCGAACTCGCGAACGCCATTCAGGAGGGGCTCGCGGCCAAACAGGCGGGCGACCTGTCCACCGCCACCAGCAAGCTCGGACGCGCCGTGCAGCTCGCTGCCGAGACCGGCAACCACGAGGCGACGACGAAGCTGCGGAAGGTCGTCGACGTCGTCGATCCCGGCACCGGGACCGTGCGGCTCAGACGCAACGTGGCGCGGGCCGACGAGATGGCACTCGACACGGCGTCCACCAAGACGACCCGCACGCGGCAGGCCGGGGTCGATGCGGCCGGGGCGACGGAGTAGCCATGGCTCCCGAATCTCCCGGCACCGACGAGCAGATCTGCCCGATCTGCCAGACACCCGCACCCCTGGACGCGTACTTCTGCGAGACCTGCGGCTACGACTTCCTGACGGGTTCGCGTCCCCGGTTGATCGACCCGGAGCCCGACGACGATCTCCAGGCCCTCCCCGACGAGCCCACAGGTCCCGGGCCTGTGATCCCTGACCTCGTCGCGATGGGCTCAGCCGATTCCGTTCCCATGGAGCCGGTTCCGGCCGAGTCCGTCGCCGCCGAACCCCTTCCAGCCGAATCTGTTCCGGCAGAGCCTGTCCCTGCCGAACCTGTTTCCGCAAAGACCGCGGCCGGCGGGCCGGCGCCGCAGCCGACGGCGACTCCCGAGCCCACAATTCCTCCGCCTGCGGCTCCTGAGCCCACGGGTCTCCCATCCACGCAAACCCCCCAGCCGGAGCCCATCTGGTCGCCTCCCGCCGCGGAACGCGTGCCTCCCGAGCCCTACGTGGCCGACGAGCCGCCCGCCGCATCGGCGGTCGTGCCTCCTGAGCCGACCCAGCCGTCGTTCCGGCCGGCTCAGGTGCCGGTGCCGCCGCCGGCCCAGACACGCGAGCCCGAGCCTCTGCCGCAGTCACCCCTGCCGGAGCCGGAACCGCAGGCTCCCGCCTCCGATGAGCCGGAACCCCCGCGCCCGGTGCCCGCCCCACCCGTGGCTCCGCCCGTGACCACGCTGATCGTGGACGACGTCCCCACGCACGCGCCACGGAAGAACCCGCTGGTGGCCGAGTACTCACCAGCGCCCTTCACCCCGCCGTCCGAAGCAGCCGCGAAGGCAGCCGAGGCGCTCTCGCTCGGTGATGCGGGACGAGACGTCCCGGACCCCGACTCGCTCCGCGACATCTCGGTCCCCCGGTTGCAGCAGCCGCGTCTCCAACAGCCTGCGTCGCAGTGGCGCCCTGCCCAACAGCCCGCTCTCCAACAGCCCGCGCCTCAGCAACCCGCTCCCCAGCCGCCTGCGCCTCATCAGCAGCCTGCTCCTCAGCAGTCCACAGGCCCTTGGGGCTCCGCACAGCAGCCCTCGTTCCCGCGCCCGGTGACCGGGCAGGCATCCCCCCAGCAACCGATCTGGTCGGAAGCGCCGCAGGACGACCGGGGGAACCCGGGGGATCGTCCCCAGGATCCGTTCGGTGCCGTGCCGCAGGAGGCGCCGCGTCCTCGCCCCCTTCCGCCGCAGCCCGCGGCCTCCCGGAGTGCGCACCCGGCAACCGGGCAGGGGAACTCGCCCCAGGTGTACGGCGGCGCGTACCGGGCTCCCGGCCCGACACGCCCGGTCGCGGAGCCGTTCCCCGGTGCCTCGGCCCGGGAGACGGCGCCTGAACAAGTTCCGGTCCAGCGCTTCACGTCTCCGTCGTCGCCGCAGACGCCGCCCCCGCCGCAGACCCCGCCTCCGGGGCAGATGCCACCCGTCCGGCAGCCCGCCGAGCCGGTGCGGCCTCGGCCCGCTCAACCGACGGCCGGCGCCGTCCGCTGGGTGGCGGAGATATGGATCGACCCGGAGTGGTATCGCGTCCAACAGGCGCCTGACCAGCTCCCGTCCCCTGGCCAGCCGGTCATCCGCGGGCTGCGGAGCGCCACCGTCGTGGTCGGGCGCAGTTCGGGCGGGCAGCATCCGGACATCGACTGCCTGACCGATTCCGGGGTCAGCCGTCGACAGGCCACACTCACCACCGACGGGAGCCGGTGGTTCCTGGAGGACATGGGCTCGGCCAACGGCACCTATGTCGGCCAGGTCGACAAGCCCCTGCCGACCCAGCCGATCTCGGGACGCGTCGAGTTGCGTCCGCTCGACCGCATCTATGTCGGCTCGTGGACGCGGATCGTCGTCCGCCCGGCCCTGGTGCAGGAGGCCGACCTGTAGCGCACGGCAGACACATGCCGTGGCCGGCCCGCCAGACCCTAGACTGACCAACCGTGACTGTTGACGAACAACCGCGTCATGCGAGCATCGGCTCCGGCAACTACGCACTCATGCTGTCCGCGATGGTGCTCGTCGTCGTCCTGTCGGGCATCGGCGGCTCCAAGGGGGTAGTGTTCGGGCCGGTCATCACCGACGCGGCGTTCTTCATGTTCCCGGTCGCCTACATCCTCGGCGACATGATCACCGAGATCTACGGGCCTCTCGCCGCCCGCCGGGCGATCGTCACCGGCTTCTGCGCCAACGGGCTCTCGGTGCTCGTGTATGCGCTGATCATCGTGCTGCCCGGCTTCACCGACGACTACGGCGTCGCGAAGCAGGGGGCGCTCGAGGTCGCCCTCGGCCCGGTTTGGCTGGTCGTGCTCGCCAGCATGCTCGGGTACGCGACCGGGCAGAGTGTCAACTCGCTGATCATGTGGACGGGCAAGCGCCGTCACCTCGAGTCGAGGCTCTACCGGCGGCTCTTCTCGTCCAGCGGGGTGGGAGAGGCCGTCGACACCGTCATCTTCTGCACGGTCGCATCCCCGGCCCTCGGCATCGACGGGCTCGGGCAGTGGGCGAACTACACGTTCTTCGGCTTCGTCTGGAAGGTCCTCGTCCAGTACGCGCTGATACCCGTGACCGGACGCGTGATCGGCTGGGTCAAGCGGCACGAACCCACGTACGGGTTGGCGGCCGACTGAGTCGTCGCCCGGATACTCGCCAAGCCTGCGGGGATGGTCGCCAAGCCTGCGGGGATGCTCGTTGAGCTTGCGGGGATGGTCGCCAAGCCTGCGGGGATGATCGTTGAGCTTGTCGAAACGCCCTTCGACAAGCTCAGGGATCGTCCGTTGGGTTCAGGCTCAGTGTGCCCCGCACCCGCAACTGCCACCGCCGCATCCGCAGCCGCCCCCGGCGTTGTCGAACTCGGCCCCCAGCGTGATGAAGCGGGGCTTGTGGGTCTCGCTCCACACCTGGTCGAGCGCCTGCCCCAGCATGTCCGCGGGCTGCGCGCCGGTGACGGCCCACTGACCGTCGAAGAGGAAGAAGGGGACGGCGGTGGCGCCGTACGCGGCAGCCTCCTGCTCGTCGGTGTGGACGTCCTCGGCGAACTCGATGCCGTCCAGCACCTGACGGACGCGGGCTTCGTCCAGACCGGCATCGGTCGCGATGCGGACGAGGACCTCGTGGTCGCTGACCAGCTCGCCCTCGGCGAAGTACGCCTTCATGAGGGCGTCGACAACCTCGGTGGACTTGTTTTCGGTCTCGGCGAGCTTGACGATCCGGTGGGCGTCGAAGGTGTTCGTCGGCTTCGAGGCCGCCCAGTCGAAGGCCAGGCCGACGCTCCCGGCGCGAGCCGCCACCTGGTCGTTGTTGGCCGCCACTTGTTCGCGGCTCATGCCGTACTTGTCGGCGAGCGAGGCGACCGGGTCCTGCCCGGTACGCGGGGCCTGGGGATCGAGTTCGAACGAGCGATAGACCACGTCGACCTCGTCGGCGTGAGCGAAGGTAGCCAGAGCCTTCGTGAGCTCGGCTTTGCCGATGTAGCAGAAGGGGCAGATGACGTCCGACCAGACCTCGATGCGCATGTAGAAAGTTCTATCAAATTTGAGCAAACCTCGATAGATGCGAAGCCACCTTCGTTCGCGCGGGTGCCGTGTTATTCCCGCAGGTGCCCGAACTTCCCGCGGGTCGTACACCACCCGCGGGAAGCCGCGGCACCCGCGTGAGATCAGGCGGGCCGCGTGAAGGCCGCCGGGAGCACCGACCGGAGGGTCAGGCGGGCCGCGTGAGCGGAGCAGGTGCGCGGGAAGGAGGCGTCCCAGCCCGTGGGCATCGGAGGTCGTGCTTGGCCGGGCAGCACCGCGACCGGTAGGGTGGGGTGGCAAGGGCCCCCTTGCCGCAGGCATCGTGCTGCTCGTCACAGCCGTTGCACTGTTCTCTCACCCGTCGCATGGGGGCTTCGCTGTGTTCCGGGCCGGGTTGACCCGGGGCCCACGAGGAAGGGCATCACTATGCCAGGCATCGTCGTGATCGGATCCCAGTGGGGGGACGAGGGCAAGGGCAAGGCGGTCGACGCGCTCGGGGAGCAGGTCGACTACGTCGTCCGGTACTCCGGGGGCAACAACGCGGGCCACACCGTGGTGGTCGGCGGCGAGAAGTTCATCATGCACCTGCTCCCCGCGGGCATCCTGAACCGGAACGCGACCACGGTGATCGGTAACGGCGTGGTCATCGACCTCGAGGTGTTGGCGCACGAGATCGACGGGCTCACCAGCCGCGGTGTCGATGTGCAGCACCCGCTGATCAGCGCGAACGCCCACATCATCGCTCCCTACCACCAGACCCTCGACAAGGTGACCGAGCGGTTCGCGGGCAAGAAGCGCATCGGGACGACCGGCCGGGGCATCGGTCCCACCTATTCCGACAAGGTGAATCGCGTCGGCCTGCGGATGGCCGATCTGCTCGACGCCGAGCTTCTGCACGACAAGGTGACCGCATCGCTGGAGCAGAAGAACCAGGTGCTGGTGAAGATCTTCAACCGGCGTGAGATCAACGCCGATCTGGTGACCGAGCAGCTCCTCAAGCACGCCGACCGCGTCCGCCCCTACATCGTCGACGCCGCGCGCCTGCTCAACGATGCCCTGGACGACGAAAAGGTCGTCCTGTTCGAGGGTGCCCAGGCACACCATCTGGACGTCGATCACGGCACGTATCCGTTCGTCACCAGCTCCAACCCGACCGCGGGTGGCGCCTGCACGGGCACCGGCGTCGGCCCGACCCGGATCGACCGGGTCATCGGCATCGCCAAGGCCTACACCACCCGGGTGGGTGAGGGGCCGTTCCCCACGGAGCTGCTGGACGCCGACGGCGACAAGCTGCGCGCCGACGGCGGCGAGTTCGGGGCGACGACGGGTCGTCCCCGCCGCTGCGGCTGGTTCGACGCACCGGTCGTCGAGGTGGCCTCCAAGGTCAACGGCTGCACCGACATCTTCCTCACCAAGCTCGATGTACTCACCGGCTGGAAACAGATTCCGGTCTGCGTCGGCTACGACATCAACGGGACGCACAGCGACATCTACCCGATGACCCAGCCCGAACTGCAGGCCGCCAAGCCGGTCTACGAGCTGTTGCCCGGGTGGGACGAGGACATCTCGGGCGCCCGCTCGTTCGCCGACCTGCCCGCCACCTGCCAGGCCTACGTGAAGCGGCTCGAGGAACTCATCGGCTGCCGGATCAGCGGCATCGGCGTGGGGCCGGGCCGCGAGCAGGTCGTCATGATCAACGACCTGGTCTGAGGCCGCTCGTCGTCATCGGCGGGTGCCCGCGCCCTCGGGGCCTACGATGATCTCATGATCACGGTCGCCGAGCAGTTGGACGCGCTGGACGGATCGGCCGCGTCCGGAGCCCTTGCGCGCCTGTGCCGCCGCCATCGCGTGGATGTGCTCGTGCTCTTCGGCAGCGCCGTCGACTCACAGACCCCGGGTGACATCGATCTCGCGGTGGCATTCGAGCACGGGGCGGTGTCCGATCTGCTCGGTTTTGTGGACGCGCTGGCGACCCTCGTCCCGGGAAACCACGTGGACGTGATGGACCTCGATCGTGCCGGGCCGGTGGCCCAGCATCGTGCCCTCACGCGCTGCCGCGTGCTGTACATGAGAACCCCCGCGGCGTTCTAGGAGCGGCAGATCTTCGCCATCAACCACTACATCGAGACCCGGCCGTTGAGGGACGCCCTGCTGAGGAGCCTGGCCTCATGAGCATCGACCCGGACGTCGTTGCGCGTCGCCTCGCTGTGATGCGGCGGCTGTTGGCGCATCTCGAAGGCCTGCGCGTCTCGTCGGCTGCGGAACTTGCCGATCTGGGCGTCCGGTTGCAGGTGGAGCGTGTCCTCACCCAGCTCGTCAACCTGGCTGCCGAGATCAACGCCCATGTCGCCGCGGCGACCGGGCTGCCTCCCGAGGACTATCGGCAGGGCTTCGATCGGATGGCAGAGGAGGGATTCCTGACCGAGGAACTGGCCGACCGGCTGAAACCGTCGGTTGGGCTCCGCGACGTATTGACCCACGAGTACGTCGAGATTGATCTCACCAGGCTGGCTTCATCCATCCCGATGGCGCTAGAGGGGTACGACCAGTACGTCCGGCAGGTCGCCGGAGCGCTGCTGAGAGGCGGGACCGACTAGACTGTCGCCGGTGAGCGCTGCGAATGTCGGACAATCATCGTTGACGGTGCTCGTGGTCGGCGGTGGTGGACGGGAGCACGCGCTGGCACTGGCGATCAGCCGTGACCCCGGGACCGTCGTCCACGTGGCTCCCGGCAACCCGGGCACCGCACGGTTCGCGCAGAACCATCCCGTCGACATTCTGGACGGTGCCGCCGTGGCCGCGCTGGCTCGCGAGATCGGCGCCGACCTGGTCGTCATCGGCCCAGAGGCGCCCCTGGTCGCTGGTGTCGCCGATGCGGTGCGGGCCGTGGGCATCGCCTGCTTCGGCCCGAGTGCGGCGGCCGCCCAACTGGAGGGCTCGAAGTCGTTCGCCAAGAAGGTCATGCACGACGCGGGAGTTCCCACCGCGGCTTCGCGCACGTGTACCACTCCGGCCGAGATCGCCGAGGCCCTGGACGAGTTCGGTGCCCCCTACGTGGTCAAGCACGACGGGCTCGCCGCGGGCAAGGGCGTCCTGGTCACCACCGATCGTCAGGCCGCGCTCGATCACGGGGTGCTGGCCGAGCAGGTGGTCGTGGAGGAGTATCTCGACGGGCCCGAACTCAGTCTTTTCGTCATCACCGACGGGACGCACGCCGTGGCGCTGCAGCCCGCCCAGGACTTCAAGCGGGTCGGGGACGCCGACACCGGCCCGAACACCGGCGGCATGGGCGCCTACAGCCCGCTGCCGTGGCTGCCGGAGGGCACCGTCGAGGCGGTCATGGACCGCGTGGTCGACCCGACGCTGGCCCACATGCGCGAGATCGGCATGCCCTTCCAGGGGCTGCTGTACGTGGGGCTCGCCCTCACCACGAAGGGGCCGCGCGTCGTCGAGTTCAACGCGCGCTTCGGTGACCCGGAGACCGAGGTCGTGCTGCCGCTGCTGGACGAGCCGCTCACACCGGTGCTCCTGGCGGCCGCCACGGGTACGCTCGGCGATCGCGAACCACTGGGCTTCGGGAACCGGGCGGCCGTGTGCGTCGTCCTGGCCTCGAAAGGCTACCCAGTCGCGCCCCGCAAGGGAGGACGCATCACACTTCCCGCCGATACCGCGGTGGTGCACACGATCCACGCGGGCACCGCGCTCGGCCCCGACGGGGGTTTGACGGCCGGCGGGGGACGCGTACTGGTCGTCGTCGCTCAGGGTGTCGACGTGCCGTCGGCACGTCGGCTGGCCTATGAACATGTCGCGGCCGTCGACTTCCCGGACGGGTTCTTCCGCACCGACATCGCCGCCCGCATCTGAAGGAGTCACGTATGAGCGTTCCGAACGTCCTTGCCACGCGCTACGCGTCCGAGCAGATGCGCGCCATCTGGAGCCCCGAGAACAAGATCCGCGCCGAGCGGCGGCTGTGGATCGCGGTGCTGGAGGCCCAGCGCGACCTCGGCGTCGAGTTCGGTGGGGACGACCCCGACGCCGTCATCGCTGCTTATCGCGGGGTGCTCGACCGGATCGACCTCGATTCCATCGCCGCCCGTGAGCGGGTCACCCGGCACGACGTGAAGGCGCGCATCGAGGAGTTCAACGCGCTGGCCGGCTACGAGCACGTGCACAAGGGCATGACCAGCCGTGACCTCACCGAGAACGTCGAGCAGCTGCAGGTGCTGGACTCGCTGCGGCTCGTCCGCTCACGGGTGGTCACGACGCTGGCCCGTCTGGCCGAACTCGCCGTCCGCTATGCCGACCAGCCGATCGTCGGACGCAGCCACAACGTCGCTGCTCAGGTCACCACGCTCGGGAAGCGGTTCGCCACGGTGGCCGACGAGCTGCTGGTCGCCCACGCCCGGCTCGACGACCTGATCGGGCGGTACCCCGCCCGCGGCATCAAGGGGCCGATGGGAACCAGCCAGGACATGCTCGACCTGCTCGGCGGCGACCTCGCGAAGCTCGACGAACTCGAGCGCCGCATCGCGTCCGGCCTGGGCTTCGAGCACGTGCTCGACTCGACGG
This sequence comes from Brooklawnia cerclae, assembly GCF_011758645.1. Lineage (NCBI taxonomy): Bacteria > Bacillati > Actinomycetota > Actinomycetes > Propionibacteriales > Propionibacteriaceae > Brooklawnia > Brooklawnia cerclae. Next base: position 303,335 of record NZ_JAAMOZ010000001.1, read on the forward strand.
GTCAGGTATACCCGCGCTCCCTCGACTTCGACGTGGTCACGGCGTTCGCCCAGACCGCGGCGGCGCCGTCCAACCTGGCGACGAGCATCCGGCTCATGGCCGGCAACGAACTGGTGACCGAGGGGTTCAAACCCGGTCAGGTGGGCAGCTCGGCGATGCCGCACAAGATGAACACCCGTAGCTGTGAGCGCGTCAACGGGCTGTCGGTGGTGCTGCGCGGCTACGTGTCGATGGTCGGCGAACTCGCGGGCGACCAGTGGAACGAGGGGGACGTCAGCTGCTCGGTCGTCCGCCGGGTGGCCCTGCCGGACGCCGCGTTCGCCCTCGACGGGCTGTTCGAGACCTTCCTCACCGTCCTGGCCGACTTCGGGGCGTTCCCGGCCGTCATCGCCGCCGAACTCGACCGCTACCTGCCGTTCCTCACCACGACCAAGGTGCTGATGGCGGCCGTGCGCAGGGGTGTGGGCCGCGAGGACGCACACGAGGCGATCAAGCAGAACGCCGTGGCGGTGGCGCTCGGCATGCGCGAGAGCGGGGCTCGCGTCAACGACCTGTTCGATCGGCTGGCCGCGGACCCCAGGCTGGGGCTCGGCCGCGACGAACTGGACGCGCTGGCGTCCGCGCCCATCGAGCTCACGGGAGCCGCCGCGCGGCAGGTCGAGCGTGTGGTCGCTCGCGTCCAGCCGCTGGTGGACGCCGACCCTCAGGCAGCGGCCTATCGTCCGGGGCAGGTGCTGTAAGGGAGACGCACTGCTAGACGCAGGTCTCCTCGAAGGGGCAGGTGGAGCAGTCGAACGAGTTCACGCAGGGCGTGAGCGCGTGCGCGAATGCCAGGTCGAGCAGTCGGCGGTATTCGTCGACGGTGTCGAGGTTGAGCGTGTAATGCACTCGCGGGCCCACCTGCTCGCGATTCACCCAACCCGCGCGGTAGAGGATGCCCAGGTGCTTGGTGGTGGTCGGCTGGCTGATGCGCAGCGTCTGGGCGACCTCGGTCACCGACAGGGGGGCCTGCCCGTGGGAGCCCAGCACCTTGATCATCTTCATCCGGACCGGGTAGCCCAGCGCCGCCTGGAGCTCGCAGGCCCTGTCGACCAGGCCCCTCGCGCGAGTGGGTGTGCTCGTCGCGCGAGGGGCCATCGGTTTGCTCGTCCCCGCGCGAACCGGTAGTTGCCCTGCGGGTCTGAGGTCGGATGAGGTCACGGGGCGACTCTATCCAGCCCCGGGCCGTGCGGCACCGGTCTGGTCACGCTCCGTTGGTGCCGTCAGGCATGCCGCGCGCCGAGCGGCCGCGGCCTCGCGTCGTCCGACCAGACCCCCATCCGGCGGACGACCGAGTCGACCAGCGACGCGGGCTGGCGTCCCTCGGCGAGCTGCTTGACCTTCTCCAGCATCTTGCGGACCATGAACACCGACGGGCTTCCGAGGATGATCACCACGAGTGCCTTGGGAATCAGCTTGTTGAAGGGCCGCATGGTGGTGTCGCAGCGGTTCACGAAGCGGGTTCGGCCGTTCGGCAGTTCCTGGAGGACGAAGTTCCACGTCCAGGCGAACTGCTTCAGGCCGAACGGCGGTAGCAGCGCCATGCCGCCCTGGGCCGTGGGCGGCCGGCGGGTGTCGGACAACGACGTGAAGTACTCGCCCGGCTTGACGTCCATGATCTGGGAGCCGACACCGGCCTGGTGGTAGAAGAGGAAGTCGCCCACCTCCACGTCCTGCCAGTCCTCGACGTAGTCGAAGGTGTTGTAGATGTGGAAGGTGAACAGCCGCTCCAGCCAGGCCAACGCGTACCAGCCGCCCTTGCGGGTGCCGAGTTGCGACAGCACCTCCCAGACGACCTCTCGCGGCGCGTCGATCTCGATCTCCTCCTGAAGGCGCAGGAAGGGGTCGTCCTTGAACAACAGGTCGTCGCCCGGCAGGGGCTCGGTGAGCTTGTCCTTCGGGCTCCAGGCCTTGCGGCCGTGCACCCAGAAGTAGCTGAAGATCGCGGTCGGGACGCCCACCGCGCACAACGCGGCGAGCTTGGCCAGTTGGGCGGGGCGGGGTCTTGTCGGATGGAACACGGTCGGCCTCCTACCGGGCGAGCTTGTTGAGGACCTGGTGGGCGGCGTACACACCCGTGATGGCGGTGGGCTCCAGGCCGAGCCCGTTGTGGTCGCCGGCGACGTAGGTGCTGTCGCCGTACTGCTGCTCGATGTACGCGCGTCCTTGCACATACATGGCCTTCGTCCAGCCCTTGCGGCTGATCACCTCGTGCTCGATGAAGTACTCGCTGAGGTCGATCTCCGGCAGTCGGCTGTAGATCAGGAAGGAGCCGTCGTCCTGGCGGGCCGTGAAGATGACGGGCGAGGTGAACGGGAACAGGTTCATCTCCTGGTCGGCGAACACCGGGCGCAACCGGCCCCACGCATGCACGACGTACAGCTGGCAGGTCTGCCGGACCTCACCCAGGCCGAGGAACTCGGCGGTGACCACCGGCGGGGTGGCGAAGACGACGTTGGCGGCCTGCACGGTGCTGCCGTCCGCAAGCTCCACGGTGTGGAGGCCGTCGTCGGTCACGGAATGGCCCGTGACGACGCCGCGGACGAAATGGTCGCCGAGGCGCCCCAGCTCGGCCTTCTCGTCGAAGGAGAACCGGTGGATCGGCAGCACCAGCCCCTGGCAGACGTTGAGGAAGTCGAGCGCGGTGATCGTCCCCATGTCGACCCCGGTGCAGGCGTAGGAGAACTTCGAGACGTAGTCCTCGGCCACCTTCCCGAGCCGATAGTGGGCGATCAGCCGTTCCGCCGGCTGGTGGAACAGACGCGCGATGTAGGGGTCGCGTTCCATCGCCTCGCGCTGCGACATGTACTCGCAGTCCTTCTTGAACCGCTCGTAGTGGCGAATGAAGTTCGCCATCACCGCACCGAAGACGGCGAACCCGGGCGCCCGTCGCAGGGTGTTGAGGCTCAGCGTCGGGAACGACTTGCCCCGCCCGTCGTGGAAACGGCACGAGAGCGGATCGATGCGAGTGCGCCGGGTGATCAGCTTCTCGGCGTTGTGGTAATTGGCCATCACGAAGTAGGCGCCGAAGTTCACCCCCTCGTCGGCCGAATAGCAGATGCGCCCGCCCAGCGTGTCGGAGACGAGGACGAAGTCCGCGCCCCCGTCCTGCAGGGTGTGCGCACAACTCAGACCGGCACTACCAGCACCAACGACGACGGCGTCGTGGATCATGGTGACCTCCTATAGCAGTTCTGGTATGGGCACCATAGCAAGCGTTGCCAGGGCCCGTCGCGGCACCCCCCAAGGTTTCCGGGCCACGCGTTCGGAGACGCGGTAACCGGATTGACGAGTCATAGCGGAATGGCTATATTCGCAAGTGAGAGCAGTTGGGAGTGCGATGATGCACGACATACTCGTCGTGGTGCCGGGCCATGCATGAACTCGGGGTGACTCGGGCGGTGCTGAAGGTGGTGCTCGCCGAGGCGAACGAACGCGGCCTGACCTCGGTGGTCGGGATCACGCTGACGGTGGGGGAGATGCACGGTTTCGAGCAGGAGTGGATCCAGCGCTATTTCAGCGCCGCGGCCCGGGGAACCGCAGCGGAAGGTGCCCGCATCACGATGGTGCCGGTGCCGCCGCGGTTTCGTTGCAGGTTGTGCGAGGCGGACTTCGCCATCGACGTGCGCCGGGATCGCGTCCCCCGATGCCCTCGCTGCCACGCGCGCGACTACGAACTGCTCGCGGGCAAGGAACTGATGGTCACCGGTATGCAGGCTTTCTGATCGGAGCGGTCGTGGACAACCCTGAGATCATCGAATCCCCGATGGGACGCATGAACGTCGACCGGAACGGGAACGTGCTCTTCCTCGACGAGGAGCGGCTGAACCGCAAGGAGCAGCCCGACAAGCCTGTCCGGCGGAACCGCCCGCGTGGCCTGGGAGTCAAGGATCTCCTCGTGTCCTGCGTGGGCGCAAAGCCGGTGAACTACGGGCTCTTCACCGCGGCGTTCCGGCTCCTGGTCAGGTGCATGAAGAGATTCCTGAGGCGTCCGGGGATCGGCCGGAACCTGTTCCGCCGGGTCATGATGGTGGGCCCGGTCGACGAGCCGTCCGGATACACCAAAGGTGTCTGGCTGCCGCTCGACGTCGATCTGTCCGACCACTCGGGGAGCGAACGTGTGCCCTGGGACCTACTCGAACAGGCGATCCGCTCGTCCACCTACATCGGGGGCCTGAACCGGTGCATCTGCCGGGAGACCTTCGGGTGCAGCGACTTCCCGCACGACATGGCCTGCATGTTCTTCGGCCGGAGCGGCGAGGTCGTCGTCAAGAACGGGATCGCCGAGCGGCTCACACCGGAGCAGGCGCTGGAACGCGTGGCACGCGCCAAGGGCCTCGGCCTGAACGCCGAGGCGGTGCACGTCGAGTTGGAACAGTATGTCTGGGGTCTCAAGAACCAGGACATGGAACAGTTCCTCGAGGTGTGCTTCTGTTGCCCCTGCTGCTGCGTGGCGATGAAGTTCTGCCGCGAGGGGACCCGCGACATCAAGGACCGGTGGACTCCGAGCGGCTGGACCGCGACCATCGACCAGGACGCCTGCATCGCGTGCGGTTCCTGCGCACCCGCCTGTCCCCAGGAGTGCATCGGCTTCGACGAGGACGGCGTTGCCAGCATCGACCAGGAGCACTGCATGGGCTGCGGCTACTGCGTGGCGGCCTGCCCGGCGTCCGACTGCATCAGGATCCGCCAGACGATGCCCATGCGCGACTCCATCCACGACTACTTCCTCGCCGAGGACGGCTTCGATCTGAAGGCCGGATACTGACCCCCTGCCGGCCCGGCCATGAGGCCACCCGCCGCGCGTGAACCGAAGGGAAGCGGATTGTGAGTGAGATCACCCTGATCGACATCAAGGAGAACATCCTCGCCGACAACGACGAGGCGGCCGCCAGAGTCCGTGCCGCTGCCGACGCGGCCCGGACATGCCTGATCAACGTGATGGCCTCGCCCGGGGCCGGGAAGACGAGCCTGATCCTGGCCACATTGGATCGCCTTGCCGGAGTGCGGGCCGGGGTGATCGAGGGAGACATCGACTCCCTCGTCGACTCGGAGATCTTCGCGTCGCGGGCCGTGCCCGTCGTCCAGATACGCACCGGCGGCGCCTGCCATCTGGACGCCCCCATGGTCGAACCGGCCCTCGCGCGACTCGACATGGGAGGCATGGACGCCGTGTTCGTCGAGAACGTCGGCAACCTGGTCTGCCCGGCGGAGTTCGACATCGGCGCCGACGCGCGGGTCATGCTGCTGTCGGTGCCCGAGGGGGACGACAAGGTGCTCAAGTACCCGCTGATGTTCAGCGTGAGCGATGCCCTGGTCGTCACGAAGACCGACTATCTCGACGGCCCCGGCTCGGACTTCGACGTCGCGCGGCTCACCGAGCGCGTGCGGGCGCTGAATCCGCGGATCGCGGTGTTCCCCGTCTCGGTACGAACCGGGGAGGGCATGGCCGACTGGGTGAACTGGGTCGACCGCCTCATCGGCTCGAAGACCGGCCTGTGACATGCGGCGCCCGGTTGTCGATCAGGATCAACTGGCCGACAGGGAGCGTGCCCTCTCCGGGCTCCGCCGCCTTGAGATCGAGTTGACCCAGATCTGCAATCTGCAGTGTGACTACTGCTTCGTCACGCGGAACCTCCAGCAGCCGACTACGCGACCGATGGCCGAGGAACTCCTTGAGGCCATCGCGGCCACGGTCTCGACGCTCAGTTCCCCCGAGGGGGTCGAGGTGGTGCTCACCGGGGGTGAGCCCCTCAGCTGCTGGCCCTCCGTCGTGCGCGCCGTGGAGATCTTCGCCGGAGCGCTCGGCCCTCGGCTCGTGGGGGCGAGTGTGCTGACCAACGGCACACTTCTGCGTCCCGACCGGGCGGCATGGCTCGCCGAGAACCGCGTCCGGGTGACGGTCGGGTTGGACGGCACCCAGGAGGTCCACGACGCGCATCGCCGCAACAGCGTCGGCATCGGATCATGGCGACGAGCCTTCCGGGGAGCGTCCTCGCTGGTGGACGAGGGCATCGTGCCGGATGTCTCGATGGTCGTCGCAGACGGCGACTGCGCGAGCCTTTCCCAGGGGATCGAGTGGGTGTGCGACGCCCTCGGCCCGGCGACGCTGTCGGTGGTGCCGGCGGCGCCTCCCACGCTGGGCGGGTCGGTCCCGCGGCCGGGGCCGGAGGAATGGGCGGAACTGATCGTGGCGCTGCACGACCGGGCCCGGACGACGGGCACTCGTGTCGCGCCCGTCGCGGACGTGGTCGACGCGATGACCGATGGCGTGCCGATGCTGCATTCCGACGACGGCGCGTGGGGCGGATCCATGGCGGTGGACGTGCACGGCAACGCCGGGCCCAGTCTCGAACTGCTCAGTGCGGGTGTCGGTGCCGTCGCGCTCGGCTCGCTCGACCTGGCATCCGGGCCCTTCCAGCGGTGGCGGGACCGATCGCCCGCTCGCAACGCGGAATGCCGTGAGTGCTCAGCCCTGGGGCTCTGCGGCAACGCGTCCATGTACGCCAGCACGGCTGCGGGGGGATCGCCGGCGGCCCGTGACCCGTGGCACTGCCGCATGCAGCGGCATCTCGTGAACGCCCTGGAGGGATGAGCCCGGCCTATCGCGGAGCGCGCTCGTCCGGCGTCCAACCCACGAGGCGAAGGCTGCCACTCACGTGTTCCCGTACGCGATCGGCGGGGCTCGTCGTCACCACGCCGTAGACCATGCGCAGCGTCAGCAGTACCTCGTCGACGGTCAGTGAAGCGGGGACGAGGCCCGCCTCGTGTGCCGCGCCCAGCGGTTCGGTGAGCAGTTCGCGCAGACGTTGCGTCCCGTCGTAGGCGGCGAGTCTGCCACGTGCGTCCACGGCCATCTCGATGAAGGCCGACACCTCGATCGTCAGATCCACCAGGCGGCGCCACAGGTGCTCGAAGGTCGCGGAGTCGCCGGACGCGGCGATCGCCTCGAGCTCGTTGAAGTTCTCGTCGAAGACGGTCAGGGCCAGATCGAGCCGTGTGGGGAAGTGCCGGTACAGCACCCCCTGGCCCACCCCGGCCCTCCGGGCGATGGCGTTGAGGGGGACGTGATATCCGCGCTCGGCGAACAACGACCGGGCCGCCGCGAGGATCGCCCTGCGGTTGGCGGCCGCGGCCGCAGGACCTCGGTTGATTCCGTTGCCTCGCTGCGTCGGGTCAGGCATTCTGGGAGTGTATCAATCCGGACAGTGGTGTCCGGTACGAGCAAAGGAGCAGCCATGTCCGAGTCCTTCGACCACACCTTCGATGTCGTCGTCGTGGGGACCGGGGGTGCGGGGTTCGCGACCGCGCTCGGTGCGGTCGACTCCGGCCTCAGCGTCCTCATGCTGGAGAGCACGGACAAATGGGGCGGCAGTACCGCGATGTCGGGCGGCGGACTGTGGCTGCCCAACAACCCACTGATGCAGCGCGCGGGCGTGGCCGACTCCCGTGAGGAGGCGCTCGCCTACATGGAGGCCACCATCGGGGACGTCGGCCGAGCGACGTCGCGTGAGCGCAAGGAGGCCTTCGTCGACGGTGTGGCCGATCTCGTCACGACCGCGCAGAAGCACGGCATGGTCTTCTCGCGCGCAGCGGACTACCCGGACTACTACCCGGAACTGCCGGGCGGGAAGATCGGCCGAGCCATCGAGACCCGTCCGATCAACACGAAGGTCATCGGGGAGTGGTGGGACACCCTGCGTGGCGCCATGCCGATGCCCGCCAAGACCGACGACGTCTGGCTCATCCAGCGCGCCTGGTCGACCCCGGCCGGCTTCCGGCGGGGCGCACAACTGGTGTTCCGAACCCTGGGATCGGTGGTGCGCGGTCAGCGCCTGGCCGGCATCGGGGTCGCGCTGGCGTCCTCGTTCCTGCAGGCCGTGGTGCTGCGCAACCGGGTGCCGCTGTGGCTCGACAGCCCTCTGGAGTCGCTGGTCGTCGAAGACGATCGGGTCGTCGGCGTCCGCGTCCAACATGAGGGACGATCTGTGGCCATCAGGGCCAAGCGGGGCGTCATGCTCGCAGGTGGCGGCTTCGACCACAACGTCGCCTGGCGTGAGAAATACCAGGGGATCCACGGCGATCCCTCGGGTAACCCGGGCAACCTCGGGGGGCCCATCGCGGCCGCCCAGGACGTGGGCGCCGCCCTGGAACTGATGGACGATGCCTGGTGGGGCGCCTCGGTGGCCCCCGCGCCGGGCGGCCAGCCGTCGTTCATCGTCGGAGAGCGCGCGCTGCCGTACACGATCATCGTCGACGGCTCGGGCGAACGCTTCGCCAACGAGGCCGAGTCGTACGTCGATCTCGGGCACCACATGCTCGCCCATGACAAGGACGGCGACTACTGGATGATCTGCGAGGTGCGGCACGCCATCCGCTACCTGCGCACGTTCGCCCTCGACCCGAGGAACAACAAGGCATCGGCGGACGCCGGCCTGCGGTTCACGGCGCGCTCGATCCCCGAACTGGCCCGCAAGCTCGGCATCGACCCCGCACGGCTCGAATCGACGGTACGGCGGTTCAACGGGTTCGCCCGCGCCGGCGTCGACGGTGACTTCGGCCGGGGCAACTCCGCCTACGACCGCTACTACGGTGATCCCACCGTGCACCCGAACCCCTGCCTCGGCCCGCTCGAGAAAGGCCCGTTCACGGCGTTCAAGGTCGTCATCGGCGATCTCGGGACGAAGGGCGGGGTCGTCACGGACGCCGACGCCCGTGCGCTGCGGGAGGACGGCACGGTGATCGACGGCCTGTATGCCGCCGGGAACAACTCGGCGTCCGTGATGGGCCACACCTACCCCGGGCCGGGGTCGACCATCGGCCCGGCTGCCGTCTTCGGGATGCGCGGGGCGCGGCACATGGCCACGCGGTCCGCGTGACCACGCCCGGCGCCGACGCGTGTCGGGAGGCTGCTGGTGGTCCGGTGCCGACCCGGTCGCGTCTACGTGGCCCGTGTGATCGCAACCCGCCGGGCGCTCGGCCATGGTTCGTGCGTTCCCGCAGGCGGCGTGTCCGTCCCGCGGGTGTCGTGTGCTCCCGCGGGTGCTGTGAGGCCCGCGGAAAGTCCGGACGCCCGCGTGAGGTCAGGCGGGCCGCGTGAAAGCGCTCCTTTGCGAGCGGGGGCGAGCGGGGTGGCGGGATCAGCACGCCGGATGGATCGGCCGTCCTACCGGGCGACGGGCCTGCGTCCTGCCCTGCTGCGCAGCCCGCCGTCGACGAACCCCGCGACCTCGGCGACCAGCTCGGACGGGGACCAGGTGACCTCGGCGCGGTCGGGGCCGTACCAGTCGAGCGCGATGTCGAGGGGGCGTCCCCAGTTGGCCGAACGGTGCTGCTCGGTCTCGAATGCACGCGCCAGTTCCGCACCCGTGCCGAATCGCACGGCCCAGGGCAGATAGCGTCCGAACTCGGCCGAAGCGGCGCGGGTAGCGATGTCCTCCGGCCTCAGGTCGGCCAGGGCGGTACGAAAACGCGTGACGTGGGTGCGGGCGTCGTCCCCCGCATCGGTGTGCTGGGTCTGCCTGCGGCCTCGTGAGGCCAGCAGGATACCGGCGGCGCCCAGCAGGAACCCGCCGATGACACCACGGAAATCGCCGCTGGCCAGCCAGTCGATCAGCATGTAGGCGGTCGCGAGGAGCCCGATGACGAGCAGGATCGAACCTGTCCAGCCCCAGCGGGAATGCCGGTTGCGCTCGTCGTCGTGGAACCAGCCGCGTTCGCGGAGTTCGTCGACGAGCTGCCTTTGCGCCACTTCGAGGGGACGCTCGGGCAGGGTCGCCATGCTGCTGAGCGTGATCATCCGGACCGACGCGCCGTCGGAGACATCCCCGAAGGGGACGGTGAGCAGCGTCCGTTCGTAGTCGAGGAGGTCGTCGTCGGCCGGTCGGTCGGTGCGGCGGATCACCCAGTCGTGGCCGCGCCCGTGATCGTCGGTGAGGGCGGTGATGCGAAGGAAGCCCCGCGAGGCCAGGTGAGCCAGGGTGACCCGTACGTCCTTGGTGCCGACGTCGCCGTCCACCAGGGGGCCCGCGAGGCCCGGGGTCACGCCGGTGGGAGGCTCGAACGGCCGATCGGGGACGATGAGCCCGGGCTGCGGCTCGGAAGCGGCGTCATGGCTTGTGTCGCGGATGCAGAGCACGGCAAGGAGCGCGCCGAAGAGCGCTACGCACCCGACGATCAGCACAATCAGCTCAAGCTCGATCACCACGACCTCCACCGTCTACTCTACGGCCCTGGTGCGACGCCGGGATCCGGCCACGCCGCTGGTGGGCGACTGCCCGCGAGCGGCGGGTTTAGGCTTACCTGGTGAGCCAATATGCGTCCTTGAACCTGCCGCTCCTGCATGCGGGCAAAGTCCGCGAACTGTACGCGCTGCCCGACCCCGATCGCATGCTCATGGTAGCCACCGACAACGTGTCGGCCTTCGACTTCGTCCTCGACTCCCTCATCCCCGACAAGGGCGTCGTCCTGACCCAGCTGTCACTGTGGTGGTTCGGCCAACTCGCCGGTCTGATTCCCAACCACATCGTCGAGGCCGACGTGCCCGCCGCTGTGACACGCCGGGCCGTCGTCGTCGAGAAGTTGCGCATGGTGCCGGTGGAGGCGGTCGCTCGCGGCTACCTGACCGGCTCGGGGTGGGCGGAGTACCAGCAGACCGGCACGGTGTGCGGAGTGACGCTGCCGGCGGGGTTGCACGACGGATCGCGACTTGCCAGGCCGATCTTCACCCCCGCCCGCAAGGCGCCCCTCGGGGAACACGACGAGAACGTCACCTACGAACAGATGTGCGAGTTCGTCGGTGAGGAGACGGGCGAGAAGATCCGGGACGCCACCATCGCGATCTACGAGCACGCCGAGCCCATCGCGCGGGAGCGCGGCATCGTCCTGGCGGACACGAAGTTCGAGTTCGGGCTGCGCGGCGACGGCACCCTGGTGCTCGCCGACGAGGTGCTGACACCCGATTCGTCCCGCTTCTGGGACGCGGACGCCTACGCGTCCGGACGGCTCGTCAGCTTCGACAAGCAGTACCTGCGTGACTGGCTCGTCCACGACTCGGGATGGGACCGATCAGGGGGGACACCCCCGCCGCCGCTGCCCGACGAGGTGGTCGCGGCGACCCGCCAGCGCTACCTCGACGCGTATCGCCGCTTGACGGGCCGTGAACTCGACTTGGGTTGAGACGCGATAGGCTGCCGTCATGACCCGTGTCGTCGTCGATGTCATGCCCAAGCCCGAGATCCTGGATCCGCAGGGCAAGGCAGTCACCAACTCGTTGCAGCGCCTCGGCCATCGCGGCATCGAGGTGCGCCAGGGCAAGCGGTTCGAGATCACCGTCGACGGTGAGATCACCGACGCCCGCCTGGCCGAGATCCGTGAGGCGGCCGAGAAGCTGCTCGCCAACACGGTGATCGAGACGTTCGACGTGCGGGTGGAGGACGATCCGCAGCCCGCCGCCGTCGAAGCTGCCCCGGACGCAGACGCACCGGACGACGTCGCCGTGCAGCCGGAGGACGAGGAGGTCGAGGACACCGTGCAGGTCGAGGCCGTGGAGGACGAGGCCGCGCAGCCGGAGGACGAGGCGTGAGCAGCGTCGGCGTCGTCACCTTCCCGGGCTCACTCGACGATCAGGACGCATTGCGCGCCGTGCGGCTGTCGGGTGCCGAGCCCGTGCCGCTGTGGCATGCTTCCGATTCCCTCAGCGGGGTCGACGCGGTGATCCTCCCCGGTGGCTTCAGCTACGGTGACTACCTGCGATGCGGAGCCATCGCCCGGTTCGCCCCGATCATGGACGAGGTGATCCGCTCCGCCGACGCCGGGATGCCGGTGCTCGGCATCTGCAACGGATTCCAGGTGCTGTGCGAGTCGCACCTGCTCCCGGGGGCATTGATGCGCAATGCGGGACGCCGGTTCGTCTGCGGGCAACAGCCGCTGCGCGTCGAGTCGAACGACACCGTGTGGACGTGTGATTTCACCGCCGGCCAGGAAGTCACCATCGCCATCAAGCACGGCGAGGGCAACTACCAGGCCGACCCGGAGACCCTCCACCGGCTGGAGGACAACCACCAGGTGGTGTTCCGCTACCTGGGCAACCCCAACGGCAGCTGCAACGACATCGCGGGCATCACCAACGAGCGAGGAAACGTCGTCGGCCTGATGCCGCATCCGGAACACAGCGTCGAGGTGCTGACGGGCGAGTCACGTGATGGGCTCACCTTCTTCTCCTCCGTCCAGCGGTTCCTGGCGCTGACCGCCTGACCGCTTCCCCGGTTTGTGGGGTGGCTCGTTTCGACAGGCTCAACGAGCGGTCTGCTTGCGGGGAGGCTCGTTTCGACAGGCTCAACGAGCGGTCTGTTTGTCGGGTGGCTCGTTTCGACAGGCTCAACGAGCGGTCTGTTTGTCGGGTGGCTCGTTTCGACAGGCTCAACGAGCGGTCTGTTTGTGGGGTGGTTCGTTTCGACAGGCTCAACGAGCGGTTGGGGTCTCTGACGGGCGGTCCGGTCCCTGAGCTTGTCGAAGGGGAGCTTGTCGAAAGGGCCCTCCGGAGCCACGAACTCAGAGGTCGCCATGCCAGCGGAACCAGCAGACGTCCAGCGGACGGTGGTCGTGCTGGTGACCCACGTGGCGCACGAGGCAGCCGGGCTCCGACAGCTCGAAGGCCGTGAGGTCCGCCGGCGTCCCGGGGCGCCAGCCGAGCGCGAGCAACGAATCCAGCACGCGGTTGTCCCCGAGGATCCCCACGCGTTCGCGTTGATCGGGCCGCAGGTCCAACTCCTCGACGAGCAGCGGGCCGTCGACGCCGGAGGCGTCGAGCCTGGTCACCAACGACCCACCGCGCTGGCCTGAGCGTCCGAACACCAGGGTCTCGCGTTGCAGCAGCCGCGCGTCCGCACCGAGCGAGATGCGGGTGGTCCGTGTGACGTCGGCGCCGTCCGAGACGACGAAGGGCTGGGACTCCCATTCGAGCACAGCTCCGGCACCCAACTCGATGCTGACGTCCCACTGCGAGGAGCCCGGGCCCCCGTAGGCCACGGTGCCGACCGGCTCGACGATCCGGAGCCGGCCTCCGGGCGCGACCACGACGTCGATGCCGACGCTGTCACCGGCCAGCAGCACCATACGGGTGCCGACGATCGCGACCTCCGCGCCGTCGGGTGTCGTGGCGAGAATCCGGGGCGCCAGCACGTCTCCCCGGAGTTCGACCTGCGGCCGATCGGGGCCGGGGGTCACCTGTATGCGCGTGCGCACGTCCGAGGCTCAGTGCTGATGGGCGTGCTCGTGCCCGTGGGCATGCACGGTGCCGTCCGCATGGGTGTGGACCGTGCCGTCGGAATGCGAGTGCGGGGCCATCGGGCCCGGGTCCACCGGCACGTGACGGCCACTGCGGAAGCTCGCCAGGCAGTCACGCACCCACTGCTCCAGCGCGGTGATGGACGAAGGATCCTTCCGCGAGACACCGAGCACGGGACGATCCCCGCGCACCTGGCGTCCCTCGGCGATCATCCGGTCGACGTCCACGTCCACGAACGGCCCGAGATCGGTCTTGTTGATGACGAGCAGGTCGGCCCGGGCGATGCCCGGCCCACCCTTGCGGACGACGTCGCCGCCGCCCGCGACGTCGAGGACGAAGATCTGCACGTCGACCAGGGCGGGGGAGAAGGTCGCGGTGAGGTTGTCGCCCCCCGACTCGATCAGGACGATGTCCACGGGGGCGAAGTCGGCCTCCAGGTCCTCGGCGGCGAGCAGGTTCACCGTCACGTCGTCGCGGATCGCGGTGTGCGGGCAGGCGCCGGTCTCCACGGGCCGGATGCGCTCGGGATCGAGTACGCCGGCCGCCTTCAGGAAACGGGCATCCTCGTCGGTGTAGATGTCGTTGGTCACCACGGCGAGCGAGAGGGAACCGGCCAGTTGGCGGCAGATCGTCGCGATGAGCGAACTCTTGCCGGTGCCGACGGGGCCGGCCACCCCGAGACGCATCGCGCGGGCGGGTGCTGTTGGGTCAGGCACGGAACAACCTTTCTGTCGTGTGGGCGTGACGCTCGGCCCACATCTCGATGTGCGGCGCGGCGTGGGCGGGGATCTGCTCCGGCTCCGTGAGGCCGGCCACGCGATCGGCCATGGCGACCACGTCCGGGATCAGGTCCCTGGTCAGCGCCGCCACCTGCACGGGATCGGTGGGCTCGAGCTTGAGGAGGGCGGAGGTCGCCGACTGCACGTCGTCATACCCGACCAGGCAGGCGACCTCGTGGCCGGACAGTCCGGCGCGCGCGGCGGTCATGCCGAGGGCGACGGCACGGCAGTGCCGGGCCGGGCGCCGGTCGTCCGACGGCCACAGGGCAGCCAGGAGGCGACCGTGCCCGCGTCCGAGCTGCAGGGCGTTGTCACGCAGGACGCGGCTCGGGGTGCGGGCCGCCCAGGCACGTTCCACCCGGGCAAGATCGTCGCCCGCCAGCTCGGTCGCGCGGGCCACCACCGCGGTGGCGGCCTCGACCTCGGTGACCGTGCCGAGCCGGGTGCGCACGTACGAGGCGAGGTCGCTGATCGGCATCCCGGCCTGGAGAGCGGCCTCGAGCCCCGCCGACTGGGTGTGCGTGCCCACGGGCAGGCGCACGTCGGCGAGGAACGCCAGGAGCAACCCCGACATCGTGGCTCCTTTCCGCCGGAAGATCAGTACAGCGTGTACAGCTGAGCGGCCGGCAGCACCTCGGCCGGGGCCGGTTCGATCCGGACGCCGTCGATGTCGATGGCGAAGGTCTCCGGGTCGATGTCGATCTTCGGCGTCGTCGCGTTGTTCTTCAAGTCCGCCTTCGTCACATCCCGGGTGCTCGCCACGGGTAGCAGCTCCCGGCGCAGGCCGAGCCGGTCTGCCAGGCCGGCGTCCAGCGCGAACGGCGAGACGAACGAGACGGACAGGTCCGGCGCGGCCGGGGCGGCCAGCGTGGGCCGTTCCAGCGTCGGCTGCGGGGTGGTGATGGACGCGTTCGGGTCGCCCAGGCTGCCCCAGACCACGGCCCCGCCCTTGATCACCATCTCGGGCCGCACGGCGAAGAAGCGCGGATCCCACAGCACGAGGTCGGCCATCTTGCCCGCCTCGACCGAGCCGATGTACGCGTCGACGCCATGCGCGATGGCCGGGTTGATCGTGTACTTGGCCACATATCGGCGGGCCCGCTCGTTGTCGGCGGGCAGGGAGCCGCCGAGCGAGCCCCGCCGGGCCTTCATCACGTGGGCGACCTGCCAGGTGCGGGTGATGACCTCACCGATCCGGCCCATGGCCTGGGCGTCCGACGAGGTGATCGACAGTGCACCCATGTCGTGCAGCACGTCCTCGGCCGCGATCGTGGTCGCGCGGATGCGGGACTCAGCGAACGCCAGGTCCTCGGGCACCTTCGGATTGAGGTGATGGCACACGAGCAGCATGTCGAGATGCTCGTCCACGGTGTTCCTCGTGTGCGGCAGCGTCGGGTTCGTCGACGCCGGTAGCACATAGGGCTCGCCGGCGAGCTTGAGGATGTCGGGGGCATGCCCGCCGCCTGCGCCCTCGGTGTGGAACGCGTGGATCGATCGTCCCGCGATCGCCCGGATCGTCGACTCGACGAACCCGGCCTCGTTGAGCGAGTCGGAGTGCAGGGCCACCTGCAGACCCCACTCGTCGGCGGCGCGCAGGGCGGCGTCCAGCGCGGCGGGGGTCGAGCCCCAGTCCTCGTGCACCTTGTAGCCGCCGGCCCCGGCGAGCGCCTGCTCGGCGAGCCCCTCGGCGCTCACGGTGTTGCCCTTGCCCAGCAGCAGGACGTTCACCGGGTACGGATCCATGGCCCGATGGATGAGCCGCAGGTGCCAGGGTCCTGGGGTGACGGTGGTCGCCTTCGTCCCCTCGGCGGGCCCCGTGCCGCCCCCACCGAGCGTCGTGATGCCGGTCGACAGCGCCTCCAGCGTCTGCGACGGCGAGATCATGTGCACGTGCGAGTCGAACCCGCCGGCCGTCAGGATCTTGCCCTCGCCGCTGATGATCTCGGTGGACGGCCCGATCTGCAGGTCGGGATGCGTGCCGTCGCTGATGTCGTGGTTGCCAGCCCGCCCCAGGGCCACGATCTTGCCGTTGCGGATGCCGACGTCGGCCTTGACGATGCCCCACCAGTCGAGGACGATCGCGTTGGTGATGACCGTGTCGGGGGCGCCCTGCGCGCTGGTGGTGCCGCCCTGGAGCATCGACTCGCGGATCGACTTGCCGCCGCCGAAGACCGCCTCGTCCCCGCCGACGGTCAGGTCCTGCTCCACCTCGATCCACAGGTCGGTGTCGGCCAGGCGCACCTGGTCGCCGGCCGTGGGTCCGTAGAGCGATGCGTACTTCTCGCGGGAGATCTCCATGTCAGCCCTCCTGGGACTCGTTGTCGGACACACCGATCGGGCCGAGTTCGCCGCCGTCGGTCTTGCCGAGTTGCAGCCCGGGGACGCGCCGCAGGCCGCGGATGGTGACCGCCTGGACCGTGCGCGACACGCCCGGCTCGAACCGGTGCGAGGTGCCGGCCGGAATGTCGAGGCGGAACCCTAACGCCTTGTCGCGGTCGAAGTCCAGGGCGGAGTTCGCGTCGGGCAGGTGCAGATGCGACCCGATCTGCACCGGCCGGTCACCGGTGTTCGTGATGGTCAGCTCGATGCGTTCCTCCGGGCCCCGGTCGGCGTTGAGTTCCACCGTCCCCGGCCGGACGCGGATCGCGCCGGGTCCCTCGGCGGAGGAAGCTCCGATCGGGTGATGCAGGGTGACGAGTTTGCGTCCGTCGGGGAACATGGCCTCCACCTGCACGTCGGTGATGAGGTCGGGCACGCCGGGCATGACGTCGTCCGCGGTGAGCACCTCGCGACCCGAGCGCATGAGCTCGGCCACAGTGGCGCCCTCACGAGCCCGTTCGATGACCCAGGAGGTCAACAGCGCCACGGATTCGGGGTGATTGAGCTTGATCCCGCGCGCCTGCCGGTCGCGGGCGACCATGCCGGCCAGCGCCAGCATGAGTCTTTCCTGGTCGCCTGGGGTGAGATGCATTCGGCTCTCCTAACTGGTCAGTCCGCAGATCGAAGCGGTTGTGGTGTCGTCGGCCGGGCGCAGCCGGGGCCCGTCGGCCGTCGCGTCCATGCGCCATCGGATGTCGGCGTACTCCTCGAGTGCCGGCAGATCGTGAGAGATCATGAGGACGCCGATCCCGCGCTCGTCGACGTGCCGGCGGATGTGCTCCATCACATCATCGGCCGTCCGGGCGTCCAGCATGGCGGTGATCTCGTCCAGCACGAGGTAGTCGGGCTGCAGGGCGAGCGCCCGGACGATGCACGCGCGCTGAAGCTCACCCCCCGACACCTGGTTGGGGCGGCGTCCCAGCAATTCGGGAGCGAGCCCGCACCACTCGGCGGCCTCGGCCGCGTCCACCTCGACGCCGGCGAGCCGTGCGGGCAGCTCGATCGCCCGGGCGAGGGTGAAGCGAGGGTCCACGGCGGTGAACGGCTGCTGCGGCACCCAGGCGACACGGCGTCGGGTGGCCTGTGGGAGGCCGACCCCAGCGGAGTGCAGAGGCTGACCGTCCAACTCCACGACACCGTCGTCGGGCTTCACCAGGAGGGCCATCATCGACGCCAGTGTGGACTTGCCCACGCCCGACGGCCCGGACAACCCGACGAGGGCGCCGCGCGGCACCTCCAGATCGACGCCCCGGACGATCTCCTGCCCGCCGAGGACGCGGGTCACCCCGCGCGCGACCAGGGACTCGTCCGGTCGGGGCACGACGGGCGGTCGGAGGTTCTGGTTGCCGGTGCGGGGGGCGATCAGCGCCTTCGGATCGCCCTGGGCCGTGATCACCCCGTCGGCGATGATCGACACGACGTCGCCGTAGACGCGTGCCAACTCGTTCTCGTGGGTGATGAGCAGCACCGCGTGGCCGCTGTGGGCGAAATTGGCCAGGGCGGCGACGACCGTCGCGGCCGAGTCCTGGTCGAGCCCGGACGTCGGCTCGTCGGCCAGGAGGATCGGGGGGTGGTTGAGCATGGCGGCCACCATGCCCAGGCGGCTCAGCTGGCCGCCGGACAGCTCGTGCGGATAGCGGTCGAGCCACTCGAGTTCGGCACCGGCGGCCCAGCACAGCTCGCGGATCCGTTGCCGGTCGTCGTCGGCGGTCAGATGGGGGTGGACGGGCAGCAGCCCGCTGCGCGGCGAGACCACCCGCATCGCCTCCCGCAACTGCGTGCGGATCCTACTCGTGGCGGTGAACGCGGTGGCCGACCCTTGCGTGGCGGTGCCGATCAGACGACCGAGGACGCGGGAGCGGAACATCCGGGACGACAGGTGCATCAGGTCCCAGCGGCGGCCCGAGGCACTCAGCGCGACCTCACCGGCGGTGCGAGCGGACGGCGGCAGCATCCCGGTCAACGCGTTGACCAGGGTCGACTTGCCGGCCCCGGACCTCCCCAGCAGTACATGCAACTCGCCGGGCCGGATGTCGAGGTCGATCCCGGCCAACGCCACCTGGTCGCCGTAGGACACCTGGAGGTCACGCACCGCTATGCCGGCCTGAGCGTGACCGTGCAGTGGCCTGGCCGGCGACCGCGCCGGGTCGTGTGGCGTCACAGGCTCAGGCATGGTGCTCCTTGGGATTGATCAGCGTGGTGATCGTGATGGTGGTGATGATCAGCAGCAGCGCGGGGGCGGCCAGCGTCCACCAGTTGCCGGTGAGCAGCGCCTGCTGACCGAGGTTGAGCAACGAGCCGAGCGACGGCTGATGCGGTGGCAGGCCCAGGCCGAGGAAGGTGAGCGTCGACTCGTGCCAGATGGCGTGGGGAATCAGCAGCCCGAAGGCCACCGCCACCTGGTTGGCCAGCCGTGGCAGCGCGTGATACCGCAGCAACTGGACACGGGTGAACCCCTGGGTGATCGCGACGCGGTAGTGGTCGCGGACGCCCACGGCGAGCAGCTCGGCGCGCGTCAGCCGCGCGGTCTGCGGCCAGTGGGTGAGGCCGACCACCATGATGATCGCGAGCAGCGAGCCGCGGAAGGTGGCGGCGATGACGATGCCGACCAGCAGATGTGGCAGTGAGTTGAAGCCGTCGACCACCCGCATGATCCATCGGTCGAACCGGCCGCCGACCAGCGCGCAGGTCGAGCCGACCAACGTCCCGATGACGATCGCGCCCAGGGCCCCC